>JBHENW010000080.1:0-2952 GCA_046261875.1 Thermoanaerobaculia bacterium
AGCCCGAGGTTGATCGAGGCTTCTGCCCCCGAGAGCTCCAGCACGACGTCGGCGCCGCCCCCGGTCGCTTCCCGCAGGCTGCCGGCGGGATCCTTCGTCCGGGTCAGGTCGAGCACCGTCGCGTGGTGGACGCCGCGGGACTTAATCCACCGCCGCGCGTGCGCGACGGCGTGGGCATTGACCTCGGTGATCGCGATGCAGGAGGCCCCGGAGAACCGGGCGATCTCCGCGCACATCGCCCCGATCGGACCGTAACCGAGGACCGCGACCGACTTTCCGGACAGGTCCGCGACCTGCGTCGTGTGGATGGCGTTGCCGAGGGCGTCGAGAAACGACCCGACCCGCGGCGGTACGACGCCGCGGTCGAGCGGGACGACGTTGTACGCGGGCACGACGACGTACTGCGCGAAGCACCCGTCCCCGTGCACGCCGAGGATGCCGGTGTTCTCGCAGATGTGGCGCTGACCGGTGCGGCATGGCCGGCAGTGTCCGCAGGTCACGTGCATCTCGGCGGAGACGTACTGGCCCTCCTCGAGGTGCGGGCGCTTGCCGCCGGGCCCGAAAGCGACAATCTCACCGCAGAACTCGTGGCCGTAGATGCGGGGGACCTCGACCATGCCGGCCATCGACGGGTCCCATTGATAGATGTGCTTGTCGGATCCGCACACGGCGGTCGCGAGCACGCGGAGCAGGACCTCGGCCTGACCCGGAACCGGCACCGGTACGGAACGGATCTCGGTCGCCGCCGGCCCGGAGGCCGCCTTCGTCTTGACGACGGCGGTCATGCGAGCAGGGAGTCGGGAGTCGGGAGTCGGGAGTCGACGCGAAGCTCGCGCTGACTTCTTCTTCGCGGACTTCACGCGCGCTCCGACCTCGGCTCCCGGCTTTCGATTCCCGACTATCGGCTCAGTCTCCCGCTTCGTCGTCGCGCACGTAACCGGCTCGGGGCGCGGTCAGGGCGGCGGAGGGGGAGAAGACGTCCACCGGCCGGATGGTGCGCGCGACCAGATCGCGGGTACCAGTCACGCGGAGCTTCTCGAAGAGAAAGGCGAACTTTTTGGCGAGGGAGTCTCGGATGGCTTCGCGGGTCCCTTCCGGCAGGTTCCAGAAGTTCTCCTTGAAGGCGCCGATGGCGAGCTTGCGGTTCTTGTAGAGAAACTGGCTCTCCGTCTCGCCTCGCTTCCTTTCCGACCCGTGCTTTTCGAAGAGCCAGCGCTCCACTCCCCGGCGCAGCGGGTAGGGGAGGGACGGGTGGTCGTAAACCATGTTCTGGAACTCGGTCGCGAGATGGATCTCGGCGCAATCGTTGTCCGGGAACTTGTCGAAGAGTTCGGCCGGCAGGGTCGAAGCCCCGTGCTGCACGGCGCCGGCGAGCCCGTATTCTTCTCGAGCGACGCGCGAGATGCGTTGGAGCGTGTCGAAGTCGATCGAGACGCGCTGCACCTTTCCATCGGGGCCGACGACGCCCCCGTGCGAGGAGCCGGTCTGGATCGACACCTTCGCGAGGCCGCTCTCGTCCCCGAGGTGCCGCCGGTACCCGTTCATGTACGCCCGGAACTCTTCGGGCGTCGAGTTGTGCTTCCCGACCTCCCCGATCTCGCCTCCGACCGAGATCGGCATCTCGCGCGGCTCCCGTTCCCGGATGAACCGCGTAAAGTGCGCGGAAAGCTTCGAGTTGAGGTCCTGCTGCTCCTCGAGGGTCGGCCGGGAGAGGTCCACCAACGTCGACGTGTCGATGTCGATCTGGAAAAACCCGGCGGGGATCGCCTCTTCGATGAGCGCTTCGATGGCTCGGATCTCCCGGTCGGGGTCCTCTTTCATCTTCTTCGGGTTGGTCTGGAAGTGGTCCCCCTGGATGAAGAGCGGCCCCTCCCAGGCTTCGCGGACGGCCGCCGCGATGACGACGGCGGCGTACTCCGCCGGCCGCTGGTCGCTGTAGCCGATCTCGCTGCGCGCGATCTCGAAGATGACGGCTCCGGCGTCGAGCGCCCGGGCCGCGCGGCAGGCCGCGCGGGCGGTGTCGTAACAGAGCATGCGGAGGTTGATCGCCGGGACGGTGAAGCCGCGAACTTCTCCCCGTCCCCGCGCCTCGTAGAGCGGGAGGATCGAAGCCGGCAGAATGCCCAGGGACGCCGCGGCGGCGCGGATCGCCCGGCGCGCTTCCTCGCGCGTCTGGCCGCGCCCGAACACGGCCGTCCAGACGAGCCCGTCCAGGACCTCTTCTCGAAAACGCTCCGGATCGGTGACGGCGACGCCGCGGTCTTCCCGCCGCACGGACTCCGAGCGGTCCAGGGCTTCGGTGAGTTCTTCCGCGGAGGAGTAGATGTCCATCGGTCGCTCCGACGCGCGATCTTATAGTCTCTGCGCGTGAGCTCCGTCGCGCTGATCGAGGCGCTCGCCGGGATCCTTCCTCCGGATTCGGTCGCGTGCGACGAGGAAACCCTGACCCGCCACGCTCACGACGAAACCGAGGATCTCGTCCACCGTCCCGACGTCGTCGTGACCCCGCGCTCGGAGGAGGAAGTCGCCGCGCTCCTTCGTCTCGCCGCCGAGCTCCGCTTCGCCGTCACGCCGCAGGGCGGCCTGACCGGTCTCTCCGGCGGAGCGCTCACGTATTCCGGCGGCGTTGCCCTCGACCTGACGCGCATGAATGCGATCGTCGAGATCGACCGCGACAACCTCTTCGCCGTCGTCGAGCCCGGCGTCGTGACACAGACGCTCCAGGAGATGGTCGAGGGCGAGGGACTCTTCTACCCGCCCGACCCGGCCTCCCGCGGCTCCTGCACGATCGGCGGCAACATCGCCGAGAACGCCGGCGGACCACGCGCCGCGAAGTACGGGACGACGGGGCGCTACGTCTCGGGACTGCACGTGGCGCTCGCGGGCGGGGACGTGCTCGCGCTCGGCGGGAAGAACCGCAAGGACGTCGCGGGCTACGACCTGGTGTCTCTC
>JBHENW010000081.1:0-5461 GCA_046261875.1 Thermoanaerobaculia bacterium
ACCGAAATCCACGAGCTTCACACCCGACTTCGTCAGCATGACGTTGCCGGGCTTCAGATCCCGATGCACGATCCCCTGCCGGTGCGCCTTGTCCAGCGCGTCGGCCATCTCGATCCCGTAGCGCAATGTCTGCTCGATGGGGAGCGGCCCCTTCGCGAGCCGGTCGGTGAGCGTCTCCCCCTCGAGGAACTCCATGACGAGGTAGTCCGTCCCGTCCTGCTGGCCCACGTCGTAGAGCCCGCAGATGTGCGGATGCGAGAGAGAGGAGATCGTCTTCGCCTCCCGCTCGAATCGCTGGCGGACTTCGGGGTTCTCGGACAGATGCGATGGCAGCACCTTGATCGCAACAGTCCGATCCAGCCGCGTGTCCCTCGCTTTATAGACCTCCCCCATCCCGCCAGCGCCCAGAGGCGCAAGAATCTCGTAAGGACCGAGGCGCGCGCCGGGCGCTAGGGTCACTCGAGGCTCGCCTTCCAGATGTCCCCCTCTTGCAGTGTCCGGCGGAGATAGATCGAGCGGTTGTCCTTCGGGATCGCGAATTCCCACGAGCCTTGGCCTACCGGCATGACGATCCGGGACCTCTTTGTCCGCGCGTCAAGGAGAACCAGATCGGAGCGGTCGCGAAACAGCAGGCGGCGCCCGTCATTGAGCCACATGGGACTTTGCCCCGAATCGGACAACCATTCGTACTTGCCGGACTCGATCGAGAAGAGGACGATTCCTCCAGACGGCTCTGTTGTTCTTTCCCCTCGGAGACGCCCGTGGCCAGCCAGGATGCGTCCGTCAGGGGACCAGTCGTTGACGAAGAACCATTTGCCCTCACCGAGTGGCGGGAAAGGCTCAGGAGTTCCCTCGCCGGGTGTCCTGCCCAGGCGGAAAAGTTGGCTTCCCGTACCGTCCGGAAAAGCGAGCGCGCTCCCATCGGGCGACCAGTGCGGGAACCAGGGACCTCTCGGGTGGTTCTTCGTGAGCTGGACGAGATTTCCGCCGTCGGGGTCAATCATCCAGATGTCGTAGCGCCCTCCCCGGTCGGAGTAGAACGCGATCCGTTTCCCGTCGGGCGACCAGCGAGGGCCGCGATCCTTGTGCGCATCGTCCATCAACTGCCGCAGGCCTGTTCCGTCCGACCGGATCAGGAAAATGTCTTCCTGGCCGCCGGACGGCCGGAACGCAACCCATTGGCCGTCGGGAGAGACGCTCATATTCGCGATCGCCATCGAGCTCTGATAGATCGTCGCCGGCTCTCCGACGACCTTTTCGCTCTGCGAATCAAACCCGTTTTTTTGAACAGTCGAAAGTGAATGGAGCGACTGGTAGGCGAGATGCCGGCCGTCATGCGAGAGGCTGAACTGGCCGGTTTGGGCGGCTTGCAGGGTTAGGGGCTCAGGCTGCCCGCGGATTTCGCCTGTTCGCTCGTCAATCGCCACGCGCCAGAGGTTCAGGCCGCCTCCCCGGTCACTCGCAAAGTAGAGGAACTTCCCGTCCGGCGACCAGACCGGGTTCCAGTCCAAGGCCGCGTCGTTTGTGACGGATACGGGCGTGGCCTTCTCCGTGCCCTCTGCCGGAATGGTCCAGATGTCGCGCTGGCCGGTCTCTCCCCGAAGCCCCCAGTAGGCGATCCGGGACCCATGCGGAGACCAGCTCGGCTGCACCGCATCCTCGCCCCGCAAAAGAGGCCGCCTCCGGCCGGTCGCGACGTCCACAGCCGACAAGTCGGCCTTTCCGCTCCGGTCGAACGGCATGGAAATGTCTTCGGTCGAGACGGCGATCTCTTTGCCGCTCGGGGACCACGCCGGGTTGGCTCCGAAGTCGGTCAAGCGCCGGACGTTTTCCCCCGTCGCGCCCATCAGGTAGATGCCTCCGCCGTCCCGATCCGAGCGAAAAGCGATCAGTTCCCCGGTCGGCGAAAAGGCAGGCTGGTTGTCGGTCTTGTCGGAATCCTTGGTCAGATTGATGGTGTTTCGTCCCTCGACCCTCTGCAAGTAGATGTCGGTATTTCCTGAACTCCAGGCGCCGTAGACGATCGACGTTCCATCGGGCGAAAGGCTCGGGAAACTTTCGAGTCCGGACTGGAAGGTGAGCTGCGCGAAATTCGACGGCTGTGTGACTCGCGCCGGAGCTTTTTTCGCGGTGGCTCGCTGGCCCGCGAGATAAGCGAGAAGAAGAAGGGGGAGAGTGAGCCAGGGAAGGAGGCGCCGGCCGCGGATATTCCACGCCGCCGCGGCCGGGAGCGATAGAGGACCGCTCGTCAACGAAGTCGCCGACAGCGTCTCCAGGTCGAAGGCGAGGTCGCGCGCGGACTGAAAGCGCGCCTCGGCCGACTTTTCGAGACAGTGGTTGACGATCCGTTCCAGCCCCTCCGGAATCCTCCGGTTGGTCTCCGAGAGATCCGGCGGGTCTTTGGTCAGGATGGCGGAGATCGTGTCCGCAGCCGTGTCGCCGGGGAACGCCCGCTTATCCGACAGCATCTCGTAGAGGATCGCCCCGAAGCTGAAGATGTCCGAGCGAGCGTCTGCCGTCTTTCCGCGCACCTGCTCGGGGGACATGTAGCCGAGCGTGCCCAGCACCATTCCGGGCTCTGTCCCGGGAGAGGCCGTCGGCAGATTCGTCTCCCCCGCGCCCCCCTCCGCCGGCTGCGTGAGTTTCGCTAACCCGAAGTCGAGGATCTTCACCCGGCCGTCGGGTGTGACGAAGATGTTCTCCGGCTTCAGGTCCCGGTGAACGATCCCCCTCTCGTGAGCGGCCGCCAGCCCCTGCGCGATCTGTATTGCGTGGCCGATGGCTTTCCGCGGCGGAATGCCGCCAGCGGCGAGCCGGCTTCGCAGCGTCTCCCCCTCCAGAAGCTCCGAGACGATGTAGGGCGAACCGTCGTGCGTCCCGATGTCGTGGATGGCGAGAATGTTCGGGTGATTGAGGGAGCCGGCCGCCTGTGCCTCTTTCTCGAAGCGGCTCAGCCGGTCCGGATCCGACGAGAGTGCGGGAGGCAGGACCTTGACCGCCACCTCGCGCTTCAGCCGCTCGTCCCGCGCCCGATAGACCTCCCCCATCCCGCCGGCGCCCAAAGGCGCGAGGATCTCGTAAGGACCGAGGTGGGAACCGGTCGAAAGGCTCAATGCTTCAAATCCGCCGTCCAGTGGAGAACAAGTGTCAAGGCCGAGGAGGTTCCTTCGCCGACGTCGGTGCTCACGAGGAAGCGCTGCCCGTCCGGCGAGGCGTCGTAGCTGTACAGATCAGTGGCGGAGACGGGCACCCGACGACGAGTCTGGAAAAGAACGGTCGGAATGCCGGCTTCAAACGACGGACCGGGCTTCACCGCCACCGCCATCAGCTTTCCGTCGGGCGCCAGATAGAAGAGCTCCTTCCCGTCCCGCCGCCATCGCGGCTCGGTGCCCCCCGCGCTCGTCACCCTCCAGTTGCCGCCCGGTCCCGGGAAGGGCGCGACGAAGATCTCCCACCGACCCGATTCGTTCGAGGCATAGGCCACCCACCGCCCGTCCGGCGAGAACTGCCCGTGACTCACGCCGAACGGCGACTTCAGGAACGGAGCCGGCTTGCCGGCACCGCCGATCGGCACCGACCACAGCTCGAGGTTCGAGGTGGCGTCCACGACGCGGTACAGAAGGTTCTTTCCATCCGGCGACCAGTCCGAGGTGTACTTGGCTCTCTCCGATTTGACGAGGACGTCCTCGGTTCCCTCGCCGCCGGAGCTCCGCTGATAGACATCGGGGTGGCCGCCGCGGATGGACATGAAGGCGAGCCGGTTTCCGTCCGGCGACCAGAGCGGGACGGCGTCGATCGCGGCGTCGGACGTGATGCGCGTGGCCACGCCGCCGGACGAGGGATAGATCCAGAGGTCCATGTTTCCCGTCTGGTGGTCCATGATGTCCAGGGCGACCCGCGTCCCGTCCGGTGAAATGCGAGGGTTGGCCTGATCGCTGGGAGCGCCGAGGGTGCCCACCTCGCGGCCGCCCCGATCCAGCCAGACCATCTGCGACAGGGCGGAGGGCGACTCCCCCTGATACACGAGCAGCCCGCTCTCCGAAACCGAGTACAGCGCGTTGGCCGTCTGCGGGAAGTACTGGATCTGCTCGGCGAGGGGGAAGGGATCACCGATGATCTGAAGGCTTTTCGCGTCGAAGGGCTGGGCCAGCAAGTTTTTTTCGCGCAGGAAGAGGAGGTACCCGGGTGGTGCGTAAGCGAGCTTGGACTTGGTGGTCACAAGGAACTTCTCTTCCTTCGAGTCGAGCGACCCCGCGTAGACCCCCATGCGCTCCGGCTCTTCCGCGGACCCGAAGCTGGTGATCAGGTAGAGAAACCGGCGCCCGTCAGGAAGGAAAAGGGGCCACCGGTGGCTCGTCTCTCCTCTCGCCGGGTCGAATCGGGTCACTTGCTCCGGACGCCCGCCGGAAGCGGAGACGCGATAGAGCGGGCCATCGGGGACGGGCGTGAAAAGGATGACCCCATCTCGACTCCAGCTTCCCCCGCGGTTGATGGGCGCATCGCAGATCGTCTGAGCCGGTCCGCTCGAGGCGTCGATCTTCTTGAGCTTCCCGTCCGCGAAGAACGCGATGAATCGGCTGTCCGGCGACCAGAAGGGAAAAGAAGGATTCTCCGTGCCGGGAAGCGCCTGCAGCGAGAGGGTGTCGAGGGGACGGATCCAGAGGAGATTCCTTCCCGAGGAGTCCCTGGCGACGACGACGAGCCTGCGGCCGTCGGGTGAGAGAGCGAGGCTGCGGAGGGCCGTCTTCTCCGGCAGGACGATGGAAGAACGCAACGGTCGCGCGAGAGCTGCGAGCTGCCGCCGGGAACGCGTCACCGCCGTCACGCCCGCGAGGGCGACGAGGAGAACGAGCGCCGCCCACACGAGCCGTTCGAGGTTACGCCGCGGAGCGGCGGGCGCCGTCGCGATGTCGGCCCCCTCGGCGATCCACTTCAGTTGCAGCATCACGTCATGCGCCGTCTGCCAGCGGTCGTCGGGGTCCTTGGCCAGGCAGGTCTTGACGACGCGGTTCAGGGCCGGAGGCGCCATGGGTTGGATGGTGGAGATCGTTTTCGGCTCGTCCTTCAAGATCGCTCCGATGAGCGACGCCTGGCTGCTACCCGAGAAGGCCTTCTCTCCCGTCGCCATCTCGTAGAGGACCGAGCCCAGCGCGAATATGTCCGTCCTCGCGTCGGCTTCCCTGCCTTCCAGTTGCTCGGGCGCCATGTATTGGAACGTACCGAGGATCGTCCCCTCCGCCGTCAGATTCGGCGCCTTCGTCGGCATCGCCGTCGCGCTCGAGAAGACGGAAGCCGGCCCGACGGTCGCGAACTTGGCCAGACCGAAATCCACGAGCTTCACACCCGACTTCGTCAGCATGACGTTGCCGGGCTTCAGATCCCGATGCACGATCCCCTGCCGGTGCGCCTTGTCCAGCGCGTCGGCCATCTCGATCCCGTAGCGCAATGTCTGCTCGATGGG
>JBHENW010000082.1:0-3810 GCA_046261875.1 Thermoanaerobaculia bacterium
GTTCAGGCTCACGTGACCTGCTTTCGCCACCTCGCCGAGGATCTTCGGCAGCTTGCCAATGTCGACCTTCAGGCCGAGCTCGAGGGCCGTCTTCGCGGGAAGTCCTGGACCGACGCCCCCCTGCTTCTCGCCGAGGATCGCCTCGTGCAGCCGGAGCTTGCCGCCCCAGAACTCTTCGCTGCCAAACGTGTCGAAGCGGAAGATGTCGCGGCCTTCCTTGATCATCTTGTCCGCGTGGTCCTTGATCTCATCGCGCTGGCTCTGAGCGTCGGTCTTCTCCGCTTCGACGGCGGGATTGGTCCGGACGCTCTTCGGTCCGGAGATGCAGGCGAGACAGATCGAGAGGGTCACGACCAAGGGAGAAAGCCACCGACTCTTCGCTTTCACGGCGCCCCCTTTCAACAGACGAAGACCCCGCGACGGGGGTCTGCCCGAACCGATCCAGTCACGAAAGATCCAGCCGTCGCGGCCGCGACGACTGCCGCTGGATTCCGGCGCCGACCGCCTGGACGAGCCCGTCGCACCGGTTTCCCAGGAAGAGGAAGGCTTCCGGGAACGGGCCGCCGGCCCGAGCACGCAGTTCTTTGCGCAGGAGGGCCCGCGCGCGATGCAGCCGCACCTTCACCGCCGATCCAGTCAGCTGAAGGGCCGCCGCCGTTTCCTCGGTGGACATCTCCTCGACCTCCCGCAGCATGAAGACCGTGCGATAGGCGAGCGGCAGCGTGTCGACGGCTCTCTCCAGGACGGATCGAAGCTCCCGGCGGGAGGCTTCCTGTTCGGGATCGCGGCCGGCCGACGCCCTGCTGTCCCGCCGGCGGCGATGCGCTTCGACATCCACCGACTGGAGGCATTTGCGGCGCCTGGCATGCGCCCAGGCCTGATGGTAGGCGATTCGAGTGAGCCAGGTGGAAAAACGGCTGCGCCGGGCGAACTGGGAGAGGTGGGTGTAGATGCGCACCCAGATCTCCTGCGCCACCTCTTCGGCCTCGGCGTCGTCGTGCAATACGGAGCGGCCGACGCGGTACACGCGCTGGTTGTATCGGCGCAGCAGAAGCTCGAAGAGGCCGCCCTCTCCGGCGCACACCCTCCTCACGACCTCTTCGTCGGAGAGGGTGCTCCAGTTTTCGGTCCGGGGCTCGGCGTCGGTCAAGGGCACTCCCACATGCGGAATAGAGTCAATAGCCCCGGCCGGGGTTACGGGTTTTCTTGAGGAACTTCTAAGCCGACCCGGTCCGACCGGACGCGCGACTCCGGGCCAGGCGCGCATCCAGGCTCAGGAGCCAGACGAAGAGCAGGGAAAAGCCCAGGAGGCCGCCGAAGAAGACGACGCGCGTCGGCGTGTCCATCAGGATGCGTCCCTCGGGGTTGATGATCGTCTGGGGGTGCAGCGAGGCCGTCACGCGCGGGGCCACGAACACGAGAAACGGCATGAGGATCCCGGCGAAGAGGGCGTAGGCGGCGGCCATGCGCGCGCGGCGCTCCGGGTCATCGACCGAACCGCGCAGGAACAGGTAGGCGCCGTAGAGGAAGACGAGGAGCAGGTAGGACGTCTGGCGGGGGTCCCAGTTCCAGTAGGCGCCCCACATGATGCGGGCGAAGATCGAGCCCGTGACGAGCGTGAGGACGGCGAACAGGAGGCCGAGGCGGACGGCGGCGGCGGCCGCGGCGTCGTGCCGGGGGTTGCGCCGGGCGAGATACGCCGCGGAGAAGCCCGCCGCGACCAGGAACGCCAGCGTCGCCGTCCAGGCGCACGGGACGTGGAAGAAGACGATGCGGGACGACTCCCCGATGAAGCCCTCCGCCGGCTCCGGCCAGAGGAAGGCGGCCAGGATGAACGCGGCCATGTAGGGGAGCAGGAGCAGTTTGAAGATCTTCAGCACGTCTTTCTACCGATTCCCGATTCTCGTCAATCCTCCCACGCGGCCCCCGCGAGCAGGTAGGCGCCGCAGGTCGCGGCGCCGTCGTACGCCACCAGGACCCGCAGCGCCATCGCGGTGGAGGAGCCCTCGGCCGCCGCGATGGTCCCGGCGATCGCCGGGAGCAGCAGCGGGACGAGGAGCGGGAACGAAACCAAAACGAAGAGGACGTTGCGCTGGCCGGCACCGGCGACGAGCGCCGAGAGGAACGTCGAGACGACGGCAAGCCCATAGGAGGCCAGCACGGTCAGGCCGAGGAGGCCGGGCATCGAGGCCACGCGCCAGTCCATGAGGAGGGCGAAGACGGGCATCGTGGCCGCGGTGACGGCTAGCAGGAGAAGGAAGTTGAAGAGCGTCTTGCCCGCCACGACGACCGACGCGGGGGCGAGCCGCCGGAGCGCGACCGCCGTGCCGCTCTCCTCCTCCCGGACGAAGGCCCGCGGGAGGCCCGTCGCCGCGGAGAAGAAGAGGACGATCCAGAGGAGCGCCGCGTGCAGCCGCGCGCGCGCGTCCTCCGGGACGCCGAAGGGCCCGACGGCGAACGCGACGAGCGCGAGAGAGGTCGCCGCGAAGAAGAAGACCGCGCCCAGGGCGACCCGGCGTCGCCCCTCCTGCGCCGCGTCTTTCGCGCAGACGGCCCACGCCCGGGAGAGGAAGCCTCCCGCGTTTCCGGCGCTCATGCCGCCCCCAGAGAGATGACGCGGGCGGCGCCCGCGAAGTCCGCCGCGTCGTTCGAGGCGACGACGACGGCGCCCACGGAGCATTTTTCGGCGATGAGCCTCTCCGCGCGTCCCCGGCCTTCGGCGTCCAGGGAGGCGTACGGCTCGTCGAGCAGCACGATGGGCGGGTCCCCGAGAAAAGCGAACGCGACGCGGAGGCGCTGTTTCATCCCCGTCGAGAAGGCGCCGACGCGGCGGTCCGGGCCCATCAGGCCGATGCGGCCGAGAAGGTCCCGCAGCGACGCGTCGTCGCGGCGCCCTCCCGCGATCCGGCGGAAGAAGACGAGGTTCTCCAGCGCCGTGAAGTCGTCGTAGAAGTCGAGGTCGGGGCCGGCCCAGCCCACCGCGGCACGCCGCTCTTCCCCGGCCAGCTCGACGTTCGCGCGCAGAATCCGGACCCGGCCGGACGAGGGGCGGGCGAGGGAGCCGAGGATCTTGAGCAGGGTCGTCTTGCCGCTGCCGTTGGGGCCGGTAACGGCCGTCAGCCCGGACTCCGCTCGAAACGACAGCCCGTCAAAGAGCGGCGAACCCGAGAAGGACTTCGCGAGATCGCTCGCCTCGAGGACCGGCCGATCCACGTGGAGCCACGATAGCAAAGTGCGCCGTTTGCTTGAAAAAGCGCGCGCCGCTTCTGTATGATCCGCGCGGTTTGTCGCTCCAAGGTTCGACCCGGGTTTCGGACGGTCCCATTGGATCTCTGCGCCGAAACCCTCGACAGAAACGCTTTCTGAGGAGACCCGAATGCTCAACCGACTCGTCTGCCTCCTCCTGACCGCCGTCCTCGTTTTCGCCGTGACCGCCTGCGGCGGCCGCAAGGATGAGGACGCGCTCCTGGGGGAGGATGAGGAATCCACCGAAACCGCCGCCGCGACGGCGGCGCCAGCCGCTCCCGCCGCCGCTCCGGCCGGCGCGCCGGCGACCGGCTCGGCGACGGTCACCGGGAAGGTCGCCTTCCAGGGGACCGCGCCGACCGCGGAGCGCGTCAAGATGGACGCCGACGCGTTCTGCAAGGCCGCGCACACCGCCCCCGTCTACAGCAAGGAGGTTCTCGTCAACCCGAACGGCACGCTCCAGCACGCGATCGTCTACGTCAAAGAGGGGGTCTCCGGGAACTACCCGGCGCCGGCGGCGGCCGTCGTCCTCGACCAGCGCGGCTGCGAGTACTACCCCCACGT
>JBHENW010000083.1:0-4292 GCA_046261875.1 Thermoanaerobaculia bacterium
AGGTAAGAGCCCGCTCGGTCGAGGGTGCGGACTTCGTCCTCGCGGGAAGGGATCACGGCGGGGACCGCGGTCTCGATCATGCTCATTCGCTTTCCGATGCGGCGCGCGCGGCCGCGGTCAGGACGGGCTTTTCTTCCGCCACGGCGAGGCGCACGGCGGCTTCCAGCGTGTCCGCCATGACCGGCCGGCCGCGGAAGACGACGACGACCTTCTTGAGCTGGGGCACGGGGTTCTGCTGGGAGCGCAGGAAGATCGGCTCGACATAGAGGATCTCGTTCCCCACGACGAGCAGAGCCGTGTGGCCCCGGATCCCCTCCGTCCCCCGCCGGTTCCACCAGGAAAAATTCTGGGAGATGGTCGGATCCTGGTCGATCGCGGCATCGGCCTGTTCGGGGCCGATGACGTAGCGGCCCTTGGGGATCTGAAGGACCGAGAGCTTCCCGTAATCCGGAGGATCCTGGTAGGCGATCGGGATGGACCGCAGGTTGAGGGCCTTCTCGGGAGTAAATGCCATGGACAGGGCGTACTGCACCGGCCGGCCCGACGGAGGAAGGGACCCCCCGGTCTCCGCGAGCCAGGAATACGGCTCGATGGAGAACGTGATCGCCTTGCCCGTGTCCATGATCGGGCCGAGCACCTCGTCGCCGTCGTCCCACATGTCTTCCATGTTGAAGAAGTACATCGGGTCCTTCATGTGGTAGTAGATGTACAGATCGTCGAACTGGACGTGGAAGAGCTGCGTCGGATAGGTCAGCTGCCGGCGCACGCCTTCCGGCATCTTCGATTCGGGAACGAACAGGTCGGGGTAGATCTTCGACCAGGCCGCGATGACGGGACTGCTGGAGATCGTGTAGAGCCGGACCTGGCCGGTGTACGCGTCCACCGTCGCCTTGACCGAGTCCTCGACGTAATTGACCATCCTCTCCGGGCGGGGAAACGCGGACCTCTCATCCGACTTGTCTCCCATCTCCTCCGGGAAGCTGTAGGGGTACCCGTCGCTCGTCGTCATGGCGTTGACGATCCAGAGCAGTTGCCCGTCCGCCGAGACCGCGTACGGATTCGAATCGAAGAAGAGGAACGGGGCGACCCGGTCCAGGCGGTCGAGCGGCGTGCGGTAGTAGTGGACCCGCGTGGTCTCCTTGATCAGATCGGAGAAGACGAGCTGGAAGAACTTCCCGCTCCTCCAGCCGAAGACGAGCCGCTTGAGAAATGAGTCGACCGGCACGCCGGCCGGGACCTCCGGCGGGAGAACCATCTCCGCGCGGTCCTGATCGGTCGGGTAGTCGAGCTCCTTCATGCGGTCCACGTTGGAGAACGCCATCGTCGCGGAGCCCTCGCCGTAGTAAACGCGCGGGTTGCGCACGGAGATCTCGGGCCAATCCGCCTGGATCGGAATCTCCCGGGAGACGAAGTGGGGCTCGCCGTTCGCGTTGGTCTCGGCGGTGGGAGCCATGACCAGCCCGAATCCGTGCGTGAAGAGCATGAAGCGCTGCCCCCAGTAAGCCAGCCAGGGAACCGGCTCGTAGAGGGGGGTCTCACGGACGGAGCTGACGAACATCCGGGTTTCGCCGTTGATCGGATAACGGACGCTGTCCACGCCCAGGAAGTTGTAATAGGTCCGGAGCTTCTGCTGCTGCTGGAAGAGCTCGAGGGTGGGGCCGTACACCATGTGGTTGCCCTGCGTCTGGACGATCCTCTGGGCGTGCTGTTTGTCGAGCCAGCGCTCCAGGTAGCTCGTAAATCCGGGCCACAGCGGCGCGTTCTTCAGGGTCGGACTGGAGAGCAACGCATCGGCCGCGGGCATCGGATCGCCGGGGCCGTTAGGAACGAACTCGATCTCCTGCACCTTGTCCAGCCCGTATGCCTGCCGCGTCGCATCGACGTGGCGCGCGATGAAGGGCAACTGGACGACCGGCTCGTTGGGACGGACGGCGACGACGTCCCGCAGCACGACGATGCCCTTGAAAGCGAAATCGGCGGCGACGAGAAGGAGCGCGACGGCCGCCACGCGCCGGAGGCGCCTCCGCCAGTCGGGAGCCGCCCGGCCGGAAGCGGCGCGGTCGAGATGGGACAGCATGACGACCAGGCCGGCCGTGAGCGCCAGGACGATGACGGTCGTCACGCTGATGTAGTTGAGGTTGGAAAAGAGCCCGGTCACGTCGAGATACTCCGCTCCGCGCTTCACGCTGGAGTCGGAGTTGTCCTTGAACAGGAGGCCGTACCGGCTCAGCCAGACGCCCGCCGCGGCGATCAGGCCGCAGAGCACGATTGCGGCGCGCGTCGCCGGGCTCGCGATCCGCCCGAGCCACCCCGCGATCCGGCCGGACGAGGAAGCCGCGGCCCTTCGCACGGAGCTCGCGCAGGCGATGGAGCTGACGAGGAAGAGAAGCGCGGCGACCATCAGGAACCGCCAGGCGATCCAGATGTTCGGCAGGTTGAACATGTAGAAGCCCAGGTCGATCCCGAAGACCGGGTCGGTTTTGCCGAACCGGACGTCCGTGCTCCCGAGGAGGAACTCGTGGTAGCGGAGGGCGGCGATGAGCGCCGCAACCGACGCGATGAGGAACGCGGCCTGAAGGATCTTCCGGCGGGCCACGCGGCCCACGGGATGCAGAAACGCCGGGACCGCAACGGCGACCCCGAACAGGAGGAACGCCCCGACGTAGAGCTTTGCTCCCATCCGGAAGTTCGTCCAGAAGACCGACTCGAGGCCGAGGCCCCGCAGGAGCCAGAGGTCCCCCAGAAGATAGGTGAGCTGGTCCAGTGTGAAGAGGGTCACGAGGACGGAGGCGACCGTGAGGACGCGCGACCAGAGGAGGGCCGCGGGAGGAGCCGAAGGCAGCGCGACGGGAGGGAACTCGGCCGCCGGGGCTGGGTACGTCTTCCCGCCTTCGATGACCTCAGCGGAGCTCGACATCCGGTGACCTCCTCACTTCGGAAACCCCGTTCCCGACCCACCAGGCGCCTTAAAAAAAAGTGGCGGGATGCTAGCACGCGACCTTTCAAAGCGTTGCGGGACGGCGGCCCGCTGCCTAGACTTCGCCGCATGAGGCCGACGTCCGGGATCGCCCTTTGCCGGGTCTTCCTGCTGGCGTGCGCGATCGGGATTCCCGCATGTCGCGCGGAGAGGACAGCGACCGGCGGCACGGAATCCCGCTCCGATGTCCGGTATCGCTGCGAGGGCTTCGCCGGGCCCATCGAGAAGCAGATGGAGATCCCGCGCGGGCGCACGCTGCCGCTCAAGGCGCAGTTGCTTGACGCGGCCGGAAAGCCGGTCTCCGCGGAACCGCTCGACCCGCCGCCGGCGATCCGGCTTGTCCGGTTGGACGGCGGGACCGAAACCGACTCATCGGACATCGCGGCCGCCGGCGATTTCGGCAAGGCGGGAAAGTTCGTCTTCCGCGAGAGCTTCTGGAAGTTCGATCTGGATACCGCGGACTTCCCCGAGCTGGGGACGTACCGGGCGGAACTGGTGTCGGGGGACGGCTCCCGCTACCGGATCGAATCGCCCTGCGCGGTCACTTTCATTCTGAAGGAATAGCCAGCCGGCGCTCCCGGCCTCAACGGGCCGCCAGGAGCCACGCCTCCAGGTTGAGGGTGAGCACCGAGGCCAGGATGGCCGCCAGTGTGACGGGCACGCCGATCTTCACGTAGAGCGAGTACGGTATCTCCACTCCGCGGTCCCGGAGGAGCCGGAACCACATCAGGGCCGCGAGCGATCCGACCGGCAGCATCTTGGGGCCGAGGTCCCCGCCGATCAACGCGGCGAAGGCCATGAGCTTCTGCTGCTGGAGCGGCAACGAGAAGTCCTGGATGACCCACGCCATCATCCCCGCGATCGGATGGTTGTTCATGACGGCCGAAGAGACGCCGGCGAGCAGTCCCGTCGCGAGGCGCATCCGTGACGGGTCTCCCTCCGACAGCCCCGAGATGGCCTGCCCGAGCATGTGGGTGAAGCCGACGCTGCGCAACCCCATTCCCACGACGAACATCCCGCACAGGAACAGGACGACGTCCCATCCCACGCGGCGGAAGATGGGCTGGACACCGCTGCGGGTCATCGTGGAGTGGACGGCGAGCAAGGTCGCCGCCCCGGCCGCCGCCACCAACCAGGTGGGAATACCGGACCAGCCCTCGGAGAAGAACCCGATCAGCGTCACGATGAGCACGGCTCCGCACCAGAGCTGGAGGCCTCCGGGTCTCGATGCCGTTCGCATGTCGGCCGGAAGCTCGAAGCGCAAGGGGATGGAGCGTCCGAAGAAGATCTTCAGGCCCATGTAGCTGACGACGAT
>JBHENW010000084.1:0-23408 GCA_046261875.1 Thermoanaerobaculia bacterium
GAGCAGGCGCGCTCCCGAACGGGAAAAGGCGCGGAGGCGGCCGAGGCGGCGATCACCATGGCGACCCTCCGGCGCGCTCTCCCGGGGAAGGGCTGAGCCATGGGAGCCCGCCGCAAGGCCCGGGAGCTCGCCCTCCAGATGCTCTTCGAGAACGACATCGCCGGCACCGACCCGACCGAGATGTTCCGGCGGTCCGCCGATCTCCAGAGCGCCCCGGAATCCATCCGCGAGTTCGCGGAGCGGCTCGTTTCGGGCACGTTGCGCCACCGCGACGACCTCGACGCCATCATCACCCGCCAGGCAGACCACTGGCGCCTCTCGCGCATGCCGGTCGTGGACCGCAACATCCTTCGCCTCGCGCTCTTCGAGCTGCTCCACGAGCCGGAGACGCCGCGTCCCGTCGTCATCGACGAAGCGCTCGAGATCGCCAAGCGGTTCTCGACGCCGCGCTCTTCCCAGTTCATCAACGGAATCCTCGACGGCGTCCTCAAGTCGCGCGAGGTGCGGGGGCCCGAGGCGTGAAGCGTCTCTTCCTCCCCGTCGCGCTCGCGCTGGCCGTACCCGCCGCCCGCGCGGATGAGACGGCGGTCTACCGCGCGAGCGGCCCGGACGCCCGTCTGTTCGATCAGTACGACAACGACGGGTATTCCCTGTCCGTCGCGCCCGTCTCCGAGGGACGACTGGAGCTGACGGTGCGCGTCAGCGACGCGCCGCTGCGAAGCCGCTCTCCGTACCCCACCGCATTCGCCCGGGACACGGCGTTGTCGCCCGCGGCGGACAGGGATGAGCTCGCGCGCCGGCTCGCTTCGGGCGGCCTCCTCCAGGCCGATGCGGTCGAGCGCGTGCTGCTCGGCGTGGCCGGCCTGATCCGGTACGACCCGGATCGGAAGCGGCGGCAGGATCCCGCCGCGGTCCTGGCCTCCCGCCGGGCGCACTGCGTGGGGTTCGCCGAGCTGGCCGTGGACCTGCTGCGCCGGGTCGGAGTCCCTGCCAGGACAGTCCAGGGCGTCCTCCGGCTGCCGCGCGAAGCGGAAGGCTACGACCCGGAGATCGGCGGGGCCTACCACCGGTGGATCGAGGTCTATTACCCGGACCGGGGGTTCGTCTTCTCCGACCCGTGGGCGTCGGTCAACGGAGTGGACACGCGGTACGTTCCGTTCGCGCGCCGGTCCCTCGAGCGCCCCCGCATGCTCGTTCTGGAGTCCCTGGCGACCTCGGGGAGGCTGGCTTACGTGAGCGTGCGATCCGGGGACGCTACGGTACGTATGCGCGCACTCGCCCGGTAACCGTCGCCCTCGCTCGCTCCTGCGGCACATCGCCTCGCGGCATCGGCCGGATGCGGCCTCGCCGCTCGTCTGCGCCGACGCCGCTCACGCTCCCGGTGGGACGCCCGGCGAAATGGCGTCTTGGCGAGTCCTGAACGGATCGGATCGGAACTCGGCCACTTCGTTTACGATCAGCCCGGATGACCGACAGATTCGATCCTGCCGCCATCGACTCCAAGTGGCAGGAGCGCTGGGAAGAGCAGCGCACCGCCTACGTGGATACCGCCCGGCCGGACGGCAAGTATTACATGCTGAACATGTTCCCGTATCCGTCCGGCAGCCGCCTCCACGTCGGACACGGACGCAACTACATCCTGGGAGACGCCCTCTATCGCCGGCAGAGGATGGGCGGCAGCCGCGTGTTCAACCCGATGGGGTGGGACGCCTTCGGCCTGCCCGCGGAGAACGCTGCGATCCAGAGCGGCGTCCACCCGCGCGAGTACACCCTGGCCAACATCGCCCGGATGAAGGAGCAGCTCCGCTCGCTCGGGCTGCTCTACGACTGGTCCAAGGAGATCGCCTCCTGCGACCCGAGGTACTACCGCTGGAACCAGTGGCTCTTTCTGCGGATGTGGGAGCGCGGTCTCGCCTACCGCAAGAAGGCGCCCGTCAACTGGTGCCCAGGATGCCGCACGGTCCTCGCCAACGAACAGGTCATCGACGGCCGGTGCGAGCGCTCCGACGACCTGGTCGAGATCCGCGACCTGACCCAGTGGTTCTTCCGCATCACGGATTACGCGGAGCGCCTCCTCGCGGGGCTGGACGCGCTGGACTGGCCCGAACGCGTCAAGACGATGCAGCGCAACTGGATCGGGCGCTCGGAGGGGGCGCGGATCTTTTTCCGGGTCGAAGCGCTCGCCGACCCGATCCCCGTCTTCACGACGCGGCCGGACACGCTCCATGGCGCGACCTTCCTGGCCCTCGCGCCCGAGCACGCCGCCTCCCCGTTGCTCGCGGCCCGCTCCCCCCGCGCGGCGGACGTCTCCGCCTACATCGATCGCGCCCGGCGGGAGTCGCGGCTGGACCGGGAGGCCGAAGGCGGGCGTAAGGACGGGGTGGACACGGGGGTCGATGCGCTCAACCCGGCGACCGGCGAGAAGATCCCGGTCTGGATCGCGAACTTCGTGCTGCCCGATTACGGAACGGGCGCGATCATGGGGGTGCCGGCGCACGACCAGCGCGACTTCGAGTTCGCGCGCGCCTTCGCTCTGCCTATCCGGCCCGTGTACCGGACTGAGGATGGCGAGCACGACCCGGCGCGGATGACCGAGGCCGTTCCGCACGGGGGCTTCCTCTACAACTCGGGCGAATGGGACGGAACCCCCAACGGGCCGGAAGCGATCCACCGCGCGATCGTCTGGATCGAGGCCAAAGGCGTCGGGAAAGGGGAGATCGGATACCGCCTGCGGGACTGGCTCATCTCGCGCCAGCGTTATTGGGGGACGCCGATCCCGGCGATCCACTGCGAGCGATGCGGCGTCGTCCCGGTTCCGGACGCGGACCTGCCGGTGCTGTTGCCCGAGGACGTCGCCTTCCGGGGCGCCGAAGGCAATCCGCTCGAGATGTCGCGGGAGTTCGTCGAGGTCCCTTGCCCGGGCTGCGGATCCGCCGCCCGCCGCGAGACCGACACGATGGACACCTTCGTGGACTCCTCCTGGTATTACCTCCGGTTCCTCAACCCCGAGGAGGAGTCGCGCATGGTGGACCCGGAGCGCGCTTCGCGCTGGATGCCGGTGGACCAGTACGTCGGCGGGATCGAGCACGCGATCCTTCACCTGATGTACGCGCGATTCATCTGCCGGGTGCTCGTTGACCTGGGCCTCGTCGATCGCGAAGAGCCTTTCGAGCGGCTCTTCAACCAGGGAATGATCACCCGCCTGAATCCGTCGACCGGAAAGGTGGAGAAAATGTCCAAGTCGCGCGGGAACACCGTGTCGCCCGACGAACTGATCGCCCGTTACGGCGCCGACACCGTGCGCCTCTACACGCTCTTCATCGGCCCGCCGGAAAAGGAGTCCGAATGGTCGGAAGAGGGGGTGGTCGGCGCGTTCCGGTTCCTGAACCGCGTGCACGACCTCTGCTCCGGCGTCCTGGCCCTCGGGTCCGGCCGGCCGGCGCGGGAACCGGCGGAGGCAAGGACGGCGCGAAAGTCCGCCGCTGCCGATGGGACGCCCCTGCACCGTCTCGAGCACCGCACGATCCAGCGCGTCACGGAGGACGCCGACCGATTCCATTTCCACACGGCCGTGGCGGCCCTCATGGAGTTCCAGCGGGCGATCACGGAAGCCTTCGATCAGGGGCTCGAGGAGCCGGAAACCCTCCGACGCGCCGTCGCCACCCTGCTGCGCCTCCTGCACCCGGTCGTCCCGCACATCACCGAGGAATGGTGGGAGCGCCTGGGGGAGACGCCCGGTCTGCTCGAGACACCGTGGCCGCGGCACGACCCGGACCTGGCGCTCGCCCCCCGCGTGACCCTCGTCGTGCAGGTCAACGGAAAAGTGCGCGGGAAGCTGGACGTCGAGCGCGGGGCGGGAGAGGACGAGGCCCTCGCCCTGGCGAGGCAGGACGAAAAGGTCCGGGCCTGGGTCGCGGGGCGCACGATCCAACGCGCCATCTACGTGCCCGATCGGCTGATCAACCTCGTGGTGCAGTGACCGGCCGCCTTCCGGCTCCGGCCTCCGTCGCCGCGGGAGCGCTGTGTTTTCTCGCCGGAGCCTGCGGCTATTCGCTCGTCGGGCGCAGCAGCAGTCTGCCGCCGGAAATCCGCGTCATCCGGTTCGCGACGCTCGGCAACGAGACGTCTCGCGTCGGCGTGGAGCAGCGGCTCTCCCGCGAGATCGCCCGCGAGCTGGCGACGCGCGGCCGCTTCTCCGTGCAGGCTTCGGCCGCCGGCGCCGACGCGGAGCTGACCGGGGCGGTGGCCGGCTTCGACCTCTACCCGGTGGCGTTCGACGAGGCGGGCCGGGCCCGCGAGTACGAGGTGCGGATCACGGCCCGGATCGCGTTGCGCACGCTGCCCGCGGAGCGCGTGATCTGGCAGAACCCGAGCTACAGCTTCCGGGAGAACTACAGCTTCTCGACCAGCGCGGCGTCTTATGCGGACCGCGAGAACGAAGCGATCGACCGCGTGGGGGAGAGGTTCGCGGAGAGCCTGGTCACGGCGCTCCTCGAGGGGTTTTGAGGCTAGGTCGCGGTCGCCCGCGGCTTCTTCGCCAGCCTCGACTTCAGCCGCGATGCGGCGTTCTTGTGGATGACGCCCTTGCGCCGCGCCCGGTCGATCTGCGAGTAGGTCTGCGGAAGGGCTTCGGAGCGCTCCTTCGGTTCTCCCTCGCGGTGTTTCTTGACGGCGGTGCGGAGCCGCGAGCGGACGCCGCGATTGCGCTGCTGCCGGCTAGCCGCCTGCCGCATCCGCTTCTCGGCGGACTTGATGTTGGCCATGGGTGTTTTCTCTCCTGCTTCGGCCGTTAGCGGGGCTCGACGCCGATCGCGCGGAGGCGGGTCCGCGCGAGGCGGGCCTCTTCCGAGGCGGGGTGCTCGAGGATGACGTACTGGAGCTGAACGACGGCTTCCGGCTTCTGCCCGAGCTCGAGCAGCCCGTAGCCCTGCTTGAGCAGCGCGGCCGCTGCCTTGTCGCTCTGCGGCCAGCTCTTCAAGAGCCTCTCGAAAGCGACGATGGCCTCCCTGTACTTCTTCTGCGCGTAGTGGGACTCACCGATCCAGTACTGGGCGTTGTCGGACACGTCCGTGCGGGGGTAGAGGTCGAGGTACTCCTGGAAACCCTGGATTGCCAGCGTATACCGTCCCTTGGTGTAGTCCGCGTAGGCCGAGTCGTAGAGCTCCTTGGGCGACGGGCGAGCGCCTCCGCTCACGGTCGCATCGGGCGGGCCGTCGTCCTCCGGGCCGGCCGAAGGCGCGCCGGGCGGGCTCCCGGTGGGCTGCCGCATCCGCGAGAGATCGCCCTGGTTCTCCGCGATCTGCTGGGAGAGCTGTGCGAGGCGACGGTTGGTGTCCTCGAGCTTCGCCTCGAGCCGCTCCATCTGGGTCGTCAGCTCGCCCAACCGGACGCCGGTGTCCGCGTTGGACTTGAGCAGCTGCGTCGTCTGCTGGCCGACGCTCTGGTTGAGGCGCGCGACCTCTTCCTTGCTCGAGGACTTGCGCTCGAGCGCCTGGATCTCTTTCTCGATCTCGTTCAACCGGCCGTGGAGGCCTTCGATGTCGTCCGAGGACACGCAGCCCGCGCCGCCGAGAAGGGAGAGCGCGAGCAGGACGGCGGGGCCGCGCGACAGGGAGTACCGGGACATGGGCCTTACTTCGCGGTGATGACGAAATGCGCGCGCCGGTTCTGTTGCCAGCACTCCTCGGTGGACGCTTCGCAGCTCGGCCGCTCCTTGCCGTACGAAACGGTGCGGACGCGCGAGCCGTCCACGCCGAGCGAGACGACGTAATCCTTCGCGGCGTTGGCGCGCCGGTCCCCGAGAGCGAGGTTGTAATCCGATGTGCCGCGCTCGTCGGCGTGTCCCTCGACGAGCACCTGGATGGTGCCGTTGCGCTTGAGCCATTCCGCATTGGCTGCCAGCGTCGTGCGCGCGTCGTCGCGCAAATCGGCCTGGTCGTAGTCGAAGAACGCATCCGAGAGGTAGCCGCGGCGGTTGATCTCGTCCAGGCTTCCGGTCAGGTCCGCGCCCTCGACGTCGCGTCCGGTCTGCGGTGGAGCAGGCGGCGGGACGCGCGTCTCTGCGGGCGGCTCGGAAGCTTCCGTCGTCGGCTGGGTGTCGGGGACCGTGGTGGGGGGGCGCTTCTTGCAGCCGGCGGCGAGGGTCAGGGTGCCGGCCAGAAACAAAGCGACCGCAGTCCGTGTCGTGAACTTCCTCTTCATTCCCTTCTCTCCTTGTGCTTCAGGATCCCGCGGTGCGCTCGAGGGCGGGCGCCCCGCGCTTCGGGCCCCAATATAGCAGATGACGTGCCGCGACAAGGAGATAGCGGCGTTGCCTCAAGGCATCCAGACCGGCTGCGTGTTGTGGCCGCCTTCCGTTAGCTGCCGCTTGTTCTGGCCCGACGCATCCATGGTGTAGATCTGCGTCGAGCGCCCGCGCCGGGAGGAATAGACGAGCTTCTCGCCATCCGGCGACCAGGACGGGTGGCCGTTGGAGCCTTCCGAAGTCAGCTGGACGGTCTGGCCCGTCGCGAAATCCATGACGCAGATGTTGAAGTCTCCTTCGTTGCGGCAGGCGAACGCGATCCGGGAGCCGTCCGGCGACCAGGCCGCCTCGTCGTTCCAGTTGCCCGCGAGCGACACCCGCCGCGCGCCGGTTCCCTCGGCGTCCACGACGTGGATCTGCGGGTTTCCCGACTGATCGGACGTATAGAGGAGCTGGCGGCCGGTCGGCGACCAGGCCGGGGAGGCCTCGAGGGCCCGCGTGTTGGTGATCCGGCGGGGGCTCCCCCCCGAAGCACCGACCACGAAGATGTCCGTGTTGCCGCGCGCAGACCCGGCGAAGGCGATCTGCGTGCCGTCCGGTGACAGGGCCGGGGAAGCGTTCAGCTCGAGGCCCGTCGGGACCTCCCGCTTCTCGCTTCCGTCGGGCTTCATGGTCCAGATCTGCGGGAAGAGGCGGGCATACGTCGTGTAGGCGACGCGCCCGGAGGAACCGGCGTCGGGGCTGATCGTCAGGGACCGGTGGGCCGTCAGCCGTCGGGGACTCCGGCCGTCGAAGTCCATCCCGAAGATCTCCTTGTTCCCTTCCCGGTCCGACACGAAGACGATCGTGGAGAGGAAGAGGCCCGGCTTGCCGGTGAAGTGCCTGACGAGGTCGTTGGCCAGGGTGTGGGCCATGCGCTCCACGTAGGAGACCCCCCCCGTGTACCGGCGTCCCATGACCATGCTCCGGGAGGCGAGGTCCCAGACGCGCGCTTCGACGACGACGCGGTCGCCGGAGATCGTGGCCCGCGTATCCACGAGCATCTCCGCTCCCGTTCCGCGCCAGCGGTCGGCGATCTCCGTCGAGGTGGGCTCGCGGACGCCGGTCGGGTAGTTGGCGGGCTCGGCAACGACGAAGACGCCGGAATACTCCGCATCCGACCGCAGGGTCGCGGTGAAGGGCTCCGCGACGCGAGACCGCATCGCCGAGGTGCCGGGCGTGGCCAGCTCCGGAATGGCGAGGGCGAGCTTGCGCGCCGTCGGCTTGCTGATGACGAGCTCGAGCTCCTGGGGGGCCGGTGTGGGCGTCGGCCGCGTCTGGGCGACGACCGGGAAAGCGGCCGCGACGGCGGCGGCGGCAAGCAGAAGGCGGGAACCGTGCATGCAGAGCGCTCCGTTCTTTGGGAGGGTTACTCGAACCTGAGGTGCACCCCGAGGTGGGTGCCGCGGTACTCCAAGGGCAGCGGCGGCAGCGGCGAGGACGCCATCACCGCGCGCAGAGCGGCGCGATCGACGAAAGGCAGTCCGCTGGACTTCTCGATGACCGGATCGTTGATCGCGCCGTCCCGTTCGATCCGGAAATAGACGATGGGCGAGGCGTCCCCGCTCTGGTTCGGCTTGAACCAGTTCGTCCCGATGGCCACGAGCATGCGCTCGATGTAATAGGAATAAGTGAAGTCCGCCTGATCGAAGCGGGCTCCGCCGACGCCGACGTTGCCGCCGGCGCCGACCGCTCCGCCCCCGCCGGCCCCCTCGGTCTGCCCCGCTCCTGGGAGCGAGACGTCCGGAGCGCGCTCTTCCGCGCGGGGCGCGGTCGCCGGCGCCGGAGGGGCCGGCTTCTTCTTCTCGTCCTCGGGTGCCGGCAGGAGGACCGCTTTCTCGGAGGGGGGAGGGGGCTCTTCCTCCGGAGGCTTGACGATCTTCCTCTGTTCGGGAGGCTGCGGCGCGGCCCGGCGCGCCGCGCCGCCGCGGAGGGAACCGGCCGGAAGGATCCGGACGGACACGGCGCGAGGGTTGATCAGCGGTCCGCGCCTCTGGATCGCCGACGCGATCAGGCCCGCCGCGATCCCGAGGTGGAGGATGAGCGCGAGTGAGACGCCGACGCTCCAGGAAACCTTCTCCCGTTCGCGCTCGGCGAGGATGTTACCGACGGCGTCCATGGGGCTCGCCCGCTAGCCCCTCACCGCCGTCTCGCCGAGGCCGAAGTGTCGGTGACCATTCCCAGATTCTCGATGCCCATGCGGTTGAGCAGGTCGAGCGTTTCGACGACCGTTCCGTAGGAGAGGGCGCGGTCGGCTTTCAGGAAGACCGTGCGGTCCTTGCGCTGTCGCAGCAGAGCCTGGAGACGCTCGCGGAGGAGGCCACGGACGACCGGCGTTTCGTTGATGTAGTAGAGGCCTTCGCGCGTGATCGAAAGGATGACGGGGTCGTCGATGGTGCTCGGCAGGTTCGTCGTTTCCGTCCTGGGGAGCGCAACGCCGACCCCCTGGTGGAGCATCGGCGCGGTGACCATGAAGATGATGAGGAGCACGAGCATGACGTCCACGAGCGGCGTGACGTTGATGTCCGCGAGGTGGTCGTAGGGGTCGCCGGTCTGCCGGTGGAAGGCCATGGCCTCCGTGGGATATTCGGGACCGCAGCCCCGGGCTCAAAAATCTACGTGAAATTCCTCTCCGCCAAGTTGATGAACTCCAGCGCGAAATCCTCCATTCCCGCGCGCTGCTGCCGGATCCGCCCCATGAAGTAGTTGTAGAAGATCAGCGCGGGGATTGCGGCGGCGAGGCCCGCCGCCGTGTTCACGAGAGCTTCCGCGATGCCCGGCGCGACCGCCACGATCGAGGTGGAGCCGGTCGTGCTGATCGCCTGGAAGGACTGCATGATTCCCCAGACGGTTCCGAACAGCCCGATGAAGGGGGACGCCGAGGCGGTCGTCGCCAGGAACGTCATGTTCTTCGTCAACCGGGAGACCTCGACGCCGATCGCCCTCTCGAGCGCGCGCTCGACGCCGGCGATGTTCTTGATGAGCAGCTTGCCCGTAGGGACGCCTCCGGCGGTCACCGCCGGGTCTTCGGGCCGGTTCGCCTTGACCTGCGCGTCGAGCTCCGCGTAGCCCGCCCGGAAGAGGGTGGAGAGCGAGGTCTCGGTGAGCTGGCTCGCGATCGTGTTGACCTCGGAAAAGCGCTTGGACTTCCGGAAGAACTGGATGAACTTCTCGGACTGCCGCTCGATCGCGCGCAGGCGCAGGAACTTGGCAAAGATGATGACCCACGAGATGAAGGAGAAGAGGAGCAGGATGGCCAGGACGACCTTGCCGGTCGGGCCGATGTCCCGGAGGAAGGAGAGGAGGGAAATCTGTGCTTCGGGCAGGTTTTCGGCCGTCGCCGGCTGAAAAACGCTCGACATCATCCGCCCGGACCGTAACATAGGGGGGAAAGGACGGTCAAAGGGAATGGCCTCTCTCAGGCAGCGCGTTCCGTTCGTCATGAAGGTCTCTTTGCGTTCTGCGCTCGTGATCGCCGCCGTTCTGTTCGGGACCGTGACAGCGGGAGCGCAGCCGATCGAGACGCTCGCCGCCGAGCAGCTCAAGGCGGGGATGCGCGGCTATGGACTCTCCGATCTGGGTGACGGGCAGGGGATCCAGAAATTCGACGTCGAGATCCTCGGGCTGCTCCGCCGCTACGCGCCGCGTCAGGATCTCATCCTCGCGCGCATCTCGGGCGCGGGGCTCGAGCACCGGGGTGTCATCGCGGGGATGAGCGGCAGCCCGATCTACGTAGACGGCAAGCTCATCGGAGCGCTGGCTTACGGCTGGCCGTTCTCGAAGGATCCGATCTGCGGCATCACTCCGATCCAGAGCATGCTCGACATCCGGCAGGCGCCCGCGGCTCCTCCCGTTCCCATCGGCGGCTCCAGCGGGGCGGCCGGGTCCGAAGGGTCGAACGCCTCGGCGGTCTCCACGGCGGACGTGCTGGAGGCGTTCGGTTCGCACAGCTTCCGCGACAAGTTCGATCGGTTGCTCGCCCCCCTCCGGCAAACGGGCAGCGGGTCGCTCGCGACGCTCCCCCTCCCCGTCTCCTTCACCGGATCGGCGTCCGCCGGGAACCTCTTTTCGCGGCTGATCGAGGCGGCCGGCTGGATCACCGCCCCGGCGGGGGCCTCCGCGCCGTCCGCCGCCGCGGCGACCCCCTCGCCGCTGCGCCCCGGCTCGGCGGTCTCGACCGTGCTGTTGTCCGGCGACATGGTTCTTGCCGCCAACGGGACGGTGACGTGGGTCGAGGGCGACAGCGTGCTCGCCTTCGGACATCCCTTCCTTTCCATGGGGCCGGTGCAGATGCCGATGGCGCAGTCGGAGGTCCTCACGATCCTGCCGTCGCTCTATCGCTCTTTCAAGTTCTCCGGCAGCGGACCGGTGCTCGGGGCGGTGACGCAGGACCGTTCGACGGGAATCCTGGGGACCTTCGGTTCGCGGGCGACGATGGTCCCGGTCACCGTGCGGATCTCCTCCGAAGACCTCCCGACACAGACTTTCCGTTTCGAGGCCGTCCACAACTCGATGCTGACGCCGATCCTGACCGCGATCGCCATCGACAACGTGCTGACGACCCTCGAGAAGCGGACCGGAGAGCGGACCCTCGTCTGGAAGTCGGCGATCAAGACTCCGGGACGAAGCGTTCGGTGGGACTCCGTCTTCTCCGGGCTGGCGGCCCGCGAAGAGGCGGTCACTTCCCTGGCCCTGCTGACGAACTACCTCATGGCGAATGAATTCCGCGACATGACGATCCTCGGCGTGGACGTGGAGATCCGCCACTCCGATCGCCTGCAGAACGCGAAGGTCGTCAACGTCGAGCCGCGCAAGGAGCGGCTGCGGCCGGGCGAGAAGGTCCCCATCTGGGTGGACCTCGTGGATTTCCGCGGCGGCGCGCGGCGCGTCGTCATGGATCTGGAAGTGCCGGCCGACACGCCTCCCGGCGGGATCACCGTGTTCGTCGGAGACGGCTCGGCCGCGACCGCCTACGATCTGTCCCTCTATCCTTCCGACCCGCAGTCCCTCGACCAGGTGCTCGACTTCCTCGCCCGGATCCGGCCTCCCAACAGCTTGAACCTCCTCGCTTACCGGCGGGCCGCCGGCGCCGTGGTGGCCGGCGAGGCGATGCCCGCCCTGCCGGGGAGCATCGCGGCGATCCTGCGCGACCGCGGACCGGGCGACGGCCGCCCGAACCTCTCTTTTCTGAGGCTCCAGTGGGAAGCGCTCGAGCAACCCGTTCCGGTCACGGGCTCCGTCCGTCTGGAGCTGGAAGTCCTGCCGAAGCTCTGGTGAGCCGCTCGACCCGGAGACTGCCGGCGGTCATCGTGGCCGCTCTCCTCTGGCTCGATCCGCGCGGGGTCAGCGCGGCTGCGACGCGGATCTGGGTCTCCGACTCCGCGGCGGATTTCTCCGCCGGCGAAGCGCGCGGCGTGTCCGTCACGGTCGAGGGCGCTCTCGTGCTGTCCGACGGCCTGGAGCGCGTGGATGGCATCGCGGAGGCGGCCATTTTCGACGCGGCGCCGGACGCCGCGGGCAACCTCTATCTCGCGACCGGGGACGGGGGAAAAATCCTGCGCATCTCTCCCGCCGGGAAGGTCGAGCCCTTCGGGGTCCTGGCCGAGAAGGAGGTCACCGCGGTCGCCGTCGGGCCGGACGGCGCGATCTACGCGGCCGGCGCTCCCGGCGGGAAGATCTACCGCCTCGACCGTTCGGGCAAGCCGGTCCTTCATTACGAAAGCAAGGCGCAATACGTCTGGTCCCTCGCTTTTTCCGGCAAGGATCTCTTCGCCGGCACCGGTCTGCCCGGAGAGATCCACAAGATCACGGCTCCGCTTCGCGGCGAGCGGGTCCATGCCGCGACCGATCCGCACGTGCGTTCCCTACTCGCGGACGGAAAAGGGAGGGTGTGGGCGGGGACGGCCGGCTCGGGGCTTCTCCTGCGCGTGGACCCCGCGGGCGGCGTCGCGACGATTTACGACTCCTCCAAGAGCGAGATCACGTCGATCGCCAGCGGCGTGGACGGACGCGTCTGGGTCTCGGCGGGCTCCGCCGACGCGCCGGCGGCGGGCGGCGAGCCGATCTCGGCACCGGCCACCGCGCCTGGCGCTCGCGGGACCAAGCCCGCCGGGTCGCGCGTCGACAACGAAGAGGGGAAGGAAAAGCCGGAAGTCACCGTCACCGTCTCCGCCCCGAGGCTCGCCACGCCGACGCGTCCGGGGGGACGCAGCGGCGGCTATTCGTCCGAGGTCCTTCTGCTCGAGGAGGGGGAGCCGGCGCGGCCGATCTGGACGAGCAGCGAGGAGCTGGTTTTCGACCTCCAGCCGGGACGGGAGCAGGGGAGCGTCCTCGCGGCGACGGGCCCCAACGGAAAGCTCTACCGTCTCGGAGACGGGACCTGGTCGCTCGAGCGAACGCTCGATGAGAAGCAGTTGACCGTGCTGGCAGGCGGCGCGATCGCGACGAACACGGCGAGCGCCTTCTATCGGTGGGTCGGAGGCTCGCGCCAGGGCGAGTACGTCTCCCCGGTCAAGGACACGGGCCGGACGAGCCGCTTCGGCGCTTTCCGGTGGGAGGGCGAGACGCCGGCCGGCGCCCGGGCGGAGTTCGCCTTCCGTTCCGGGGAATCGGCGACACCGGACAGCACCTGGAGCCCGTGGTCGCGCTGGACGTCGGACAAGCAGGTCGCGACTCTGGACCTCCCCGCGGGCCGCTACCTGCAATGGAAGCTGCGCCTGCGGGGCTCCGACGGGCCCGCTCCGAGGATCCGCCGTGTCGAGGCCGCCTACAGGAATCGCAACGCCATGCCGGTCATCGAATCGTTCACCGCGCTCGGCCCTTCGGAGGTCTTCGCGCGGTCCGCCTCGGGCGGGTCGAACGTCTTCGAATCCACCGCGCCGGACGAGAAGGGAATCTTCACGAGCCTGGAGGAAGCCAAGCCGGAGGGAGCGCCGCGCAAGCTGATGCGCAAGGGGTATCGGACGCTGACCTGGAAAGCCACCGATTCCGATGCGGACACGCTGACCTATGACGTCCACTTGACGCCGGGGGGCTCGGATCGTTGGGTCCCGCTGCGGGAAGGGCTGCGGGAGAACTTCTACTCCTTCGACACGACCTCGCTCCCCGACGGCGAGTACGTTTTCCGGTTGGCGGCCTCGGACGCGGAAGACAACCCGGAGGAGAAGAAGGTCGTAACCCGCGAGACCGGTCCGGTCCGGCTCGATAACACGGCCCCCGCGATACGCCGCCTTTCGAACCGCGCCGGGCAGATCGAGTTCGAAGCGGTGGATGCCGGGTCGCCCATTCAGGACGCGGAGTACAGCGTGGACGCGAAGGAGTGGATCCGCGTCGAGCCGCAGGACGGCATCTCGGACTCGATGACCGAGAGGTACACGGTGAAGGTCGATCCCGCCGCCCGCGGCGGTTTCCTCCTGCTCCGCGTGACGGATTCCTCGCGCAACGTCGCGGCCGCGTCTTACACGGTTCCGTAGCTTCACTCGCGACCTGCCTCTGGCACCGGCGCCCGGCGCGGGGATCCCCCTCGACCGGCCGCCTGGTCGCTCGCTCCGCTCCGGTCCCCGCGGCGTGAGCCTCCTCCCCACGTCGGCTTCGCTTGCTCGGCTTCGCCTCGCTGCGCTCCGCCTCCCGCGGCGGGAGGCTCCTCCGAGGACGGAGACTCCTCGCGCCGCGAGCGACAGACTCATCGACATTTAGAATAGGAAGACGTGCTTCTGCGCCGCGGTCTTCTCGCAGCTCTGCTCGTCGCGGCCGTCGCGTGCCGGGCGCGCGAGAAGCCGGCGGCGCCCGCGAGGCCGGCGGTCATGCCCTCCGCCGCGCCGTTGCTCGGCTATGTCGACGAGTCGGGGGAGGGCCCGCCCGTCCGGGGCGGCACGCTGCGCCGGCGCCTCTACGGAGACCCGACGACGTTGAACGCCGTCCTGCAGTCCGGAGTGCCGGACCAGCAGGTGCTGCAGTACGTCTCCCGCAACCTCCTCGACTTCGACAAGTCGATGCGGCTCGTCCCGGGCCTCGCGGAAAGCTGGGAAGTCTCCCCCGACGGCCGGGAGTTGACTTTCCGGATACGGCCCCAGGCCGTATGGGAGGACGGCTCGCCGGTCACCTCGGCCGATGCGGTTTTCACCATCCGGACGATCGCCGACGATGAGACGCCCTCGCCGGTCTTCAAGCCGGTCTTCGATTCCTTCGAATCGGCCGAGGCGATCGATCCGAAATCCTTCCGGGTGCGGTTTCGCGACCCGTACGCGTATCGGGCGATGGCCTTCGCCCTCCCGCTGCTGCCGGAAAAGGTGTATGCCGGAAAGAACTTCGCCCGCGCGCGCGAGAATCGCTCGCCGCTCTCCAACGGACCGTACCGCCTCGTCCGGTGGAAGCCGCAGGAGTCGATCGAGCTCGAGCGCAACCCGCGTTACTGGGACACGCCCGGCCATTTCGACCGTGTCGTCTTTCGGGTCCTGCCGGAGGACGCGGTCGCCTATCGGGCCCTGCAGGCCGGAGACCTCGACGAGAGCGGACTGGATGCGACGCTGAAGGCCCGCAGCGAAACGGACCCGGAGTTCCGCAGGTGCTGCCGGCTCGTCGAGTTCTACAATCTCGACTACACCGCAATCTCCCTCAACCACCGCTCCCCGTTCTTTTCCGACGCGCGCGTGCGTCGGGCCATGACGATGCTCCTCGACCGCGCGGCGGTGGTCCGGAGCCTCTTCGGGGGGGCCGCACGGATCATTTCCGGCCCCTGGGCTCCGGAGTCTCCCGCTTACGACGCCTCCATCTCGCCCTTGCCCTTCGATCCCGCCGCGGCCTCGGCGCTTCTGGCGGAGGCCGGTTGGCACGACACGAACGGAGACGGCGTGCGCGACCGGGAGGGGAAGGAATTCCGTTTCGAGCTGCTCGTCTCCTCCGGAAGCGCGATCGGACGGCAGATCAACGAGCTGCTCGCCGCCGAGCTGGCCCGCGCGGGTGTCCAGGCGCGCGTCGTTCCGCTCGAGTGGGCCGCTTACGTCGAGCGGCTGGACCGCGGCGACTTCGAGGCGGCCTCGGGAGGGTGGAGCGCGTCCGATCCGAATCCGGATCCGTTCCCCTACTGGCACTCCTCGCAGTGGCCTCCCCGGGGGCTCAACAGCAGTTTCTACCGGAACGCGCAGGCGGACCGCCTCATGGAGGAGGCGCGCCGCGAGCTCGACGAGAGCGCCCGCCGCGCCATCTACCATCGGCTCCATGCGCTCTTTCGGAACGATGCGCCGGCGATCTTCGTCGCGAATACGTCGCGAAAGCACGGTCTGCGCAACACGGTCCGCGGACTCGTGACCTCCCCGCTGGGGCTTTTCGGGTCCTGGCCGGGGCCGGTCGGGTGGTGGTCGAAGGAGGGGAGCGCCGGGGCGCCCGGCGCCGCGACCCCGACGAAGAGCCCGTAGGCTTGATTCGCTACGCGCTGCGGCGGCTCCTCCTCGCCGTGCCCACGCTGTTCGGCATCGTCGTCCTCGTCTTCTTCCTGCTGCACCTGGCGCCCGGGAGCCCGGTTTCCGCCCTCGGAGGGGAGTCGGGACGCCGCGTTTCCGGGCGCGCCGCCGAAGAGATGCGGCGCATCTACGGCCTCGACCGCCCGCTGCCGGAGCGCTTCGCCCGGTGGGTCGGCCGCGTCGCGCGCCTCGACTTCGGGGATTCCTTCGTGGACCGCCGTCCCGTCCTCGATCGGATCGCGGACGCCCTGCCGTACACCCTCGCCCTCAACGGCATCGCGCTCCTGCTCACGCTCGCGCTCGCGGTGCCCCTCGGAGTCGCCGCCGGAGGCCGGCCGGAAGGACTGTTCGACCGCGCGTCGGGGTCGCTCCTTTTCGCTCTCTATTCACTTCCCGCGTTCTGGGCGGCCCTGCTGCTCCAGACCCTCTTCGCCGTGAAGCTGCGCTGGCTCCCTCTCTACGGCGTTGCGTCGGACGCGGCCCCGTCCGGCCTTCCCGGCCTGATGGACCGCCTCGAGCACATGGCCCTTCCCGTCATCTGCCTGACCTACGGGAGCCTCGCCTTCTTCGCGCGTCTCGTGCGGTCCGGGGTAGCGGAGGCCCGCAACGCGGACTACGTCCTGGCGGCGCGCGCCCGGGGGATGTCGCGGCGCGGCGCGCTCTGGCGGCACGCCCTGCGCAACGCCCTTCTCCCCCTGATCACGCTCCTGGCGCTCGTGCTCCCGGCGCTGCTGTCGGGGAGCGTGATCATCGAGCGGATCTTCGCCTGGCCCGGCCTCGGCCGGCTCTACTTCGACTCCATCCTTTCGCGCGACTATCCCGTCGTCCTCGCGCTCTCCCTGATGGGATCGCTGGCGACGCTCGCCGCGACGCTCGCCGCGGACATCGCCTACGCCGCCGCGGATCCTCGAGTTCGCGACGGCACGGTCCGCTGACGATGTCCCGCCGGGGCCTCTTCGCCCGCCTCCCTCCGAGCGGCCGCGTGGCGCTCGGGCTCGTCGTCGTCCTCTGGCTCGTCGCGGCCGTCTCACCCTTCTTCTCCGAGCGCGCCCGGGAGATCCGGCTGGAAGACCGGCTCCTTCCGCCCTCCGCGGCGCATCCGTTCGGGACGGACGATCTCGGGCGGGACCTGCTCGCCCGCGTCGTGGCGGCGACGCCGACGTCCCTCGCCATCGGGCTGACCGCAGCGGCCGTCTCGCTCATCGTCGGTTTCGCCGTCGGAGGGATCGCGGGATACGCGGGCGGCTGGACGGACCTCGTGCTGTCCCGGCTCATCGAGGTAGTCCTCTGTTTCCCCGTGCTCTTCCTCCTGCTCGCCCTGGCTGCCTTCCTCCCGCCGTCGCCCGCGACGATCATCCTGGCCATCGGACTGACGACCTGGCCCGGAGACGCGCGTTACGCGCGGGCCGAGGTGTTGCGGGCAAGAGATCTCGACTACACGCGCGCCGCCCGCGTGGCCGGCGCCTCGACGGCGCGGATCCTCCTGCGGCACCTTCTTCCCAACGCGCTGCCGCCTCTCCTCGTCTCCGCCGCGTTCGGCGTGGCCTGGGCGATCCTCGCGGAAGCGGCGCTCTCGTTTCTCGGGGTCGGGCTGCCTCCGCCCGCGGCGTCCTGGGGCGGGATCCTTTCGGCGGCGCCCGCATACATCGAGGAGGGGTGGTGGATGGCGCTGTTTCCGGGCCTGGCGCTCTTCCTCACGGTCGGCGCCTATAATCTGCTCGCCGAAGGGCTCCGTGCCGCGACGACCGAGAGGAACTGATTGATGCCCGAGCGCGTCGCCCTCTACGCCGGCTCGTTCGATCCCCTGACCAACGGCCACCTCGACGTCCTGTCCCGCGCCCGCCGGCTGGCCGACCGGGTCATCGTGGCGATCCTGCAGAACGAGGAGAAGAAGCCGCTCTTCACCGTGGACGAAAGGGTCGAGATGATCCGGGAGATCGTCGGAGACGACCCCACGACGCCGGTCCGCGCGTTCTCGGGACTCCTGGTGGATTTCGCCCGCGCCACGGGGGCGACGCTCCTCGTGCGGGGCCTGCGCGCCGTCTCCGACTACGAGTACGAGCTCCAGATGGCCCTGATGAACCGCCGCCTCGCGCCGGAGGTCGAGACCGTCTTCCTCATGGCGAAGGAGGAGTACTCCTACGTGTCGAGCCGCCTGGTCAAGGAGGTGGCCCGGCTCTCAGGCGACCTCTCGGGGCTCGTGCCGGAGCCGGTGCGCCAGCGCCTCGCGGCCCGTTTCTGAGCGCCTTCCCCCCGGAGCTGCGCATCGTCGAGACGGACCTGCGCGTGCGCTACTCCGAGACCGACCGAATGGGAATCGTCTACCACGCGCATTACATCGTCTGGTTCGAGATTGGTCGCACCGAGTTTTGCCGCGCGGGCGGCCTGCCGTACCGCGCCCTCGAGGACGGGGGTCTCTTCATCCTCGTGACAGGGGTGGAGTGCGCATACCGTCAGCCGGCGCGCTACGACGACCCGATCCGGATTGCGACCGCGCTTTCGGTCCTCTCCCGGAGAGGTATGGAATTCCTCTACGAAGTCCAGGGAGAGAACGGGCGCCTGGCCAACGGCGTGAGCCGGCACGTGTTCGCCGGAGCCGACGGTCGGCCGGTCCGGGCTCCGCGTGACGTCATCGAACGACTGGATCGGTTCCGCAAGCCGGCTGGTGAGAGCTGACAGCGTAGAGGTGAGGGGTTACCCCCCCCGCGCGTAGCGGCCGATCGTCCAGAGGATCTTCCAGCCTGCCCGCAGGGTCCCCGAGACCGTTCCCGTGATCTTCGAGACGCCGACGCGGCGCCGGTAGGAGACCGGCACCTCCGTGACGCGCAGGCCGCGCCGCAGCGCCTTGACCTGCATCTCGCAGGTCCAGCCGAAGTTGGTGTCCTCCATCGCGATGCGCTGCAAGGCGTCCCACCGGATGGCGCGGAAAGGCCCGAGGTCCGTGTACCGGAAACCGTAAAGCAGCCGGATCAGGGCGCAGGCGAGGCGGTTGCCGAAGCGGGCCTGCGGGAGGAGGGCCCCCGGTTCGGCGTGGCCCAGAGTGCGGGATCCGATCACGAGGTCGTAGCCCCGCCGGATCGGCTCGAGGAGACTAGGCAGCTCGTCGGGGTGATCCGAGTAGTCCCCGTCGAGGAAGACGACGATTTCCGGCGGCGAAGGGGCGAGCGCCGCGAGCCCGGCGAGGCAGGCGCTCCCGTATCCGCGTCGCGGCTCCCGGACGAGACGCACCGGGAGGCCCTGGGCGATCGAGTCCGTGCCGTCGGTCGAGCCGTTGTCCACGACGATGACTACCGGCGCGAACTGGCGGGGCAGGTCGGCCACGACGAGCGGGAGGGAGCGGCGCTCGTTGAAGACGGGGATGACGACCGCGACGGGAGAAGACATCCTGATCAGGGGACGGGCCGGGCCGGCAGCCGCAGCTTCCAGCTGGAAACGGCGAGTCCCGCGAGGATGAGGAGCCCCGCGGCCACCGTCGCGGGAGCCAGGCGCTCCCGCAGGATGAGGACGGCGAGAACCGTCGCCATGAGCGGCTGGACGAGGACGTAGAAGGCCACACGCGACGCCTCCACGCGGGCGAGCGCCCAGGAGTTGCAGATATAGGGGATCACGGTGGAGACGACGACGACGCCCGCGAAGTAGAGCCACGCGCGCGCCGGTACGCGGGACGGATCGAACCGCAGGAGGGAAGGGAGCGCCACGAGGACGATCGGCAGGGCGCCGTAGCGGAAGACCGCGGCGGTGAACGTCAACACTCGGTAGCGCGCGAGCAGCGGCCGCGAGAAAACGAGGTAGAGCGAGTAGGACAGGCCGTTGGCGAGGAGCAGGAGGTTGCCCCCGATGGGATCCTCGCCCGAGGGGCTGGCCCGGGGCCGGAGCAGGAGGAACGCCCCCGCGCCGGCGAGAAGAAGTGCGGCGATCGCCCGTCCGGTCAGCTTCTCGCGCCCCAGGGCGACCGCGGCGGCGAGCGTGAAGACAGGGATCATCGCCGTCAGAATCGTCGTGTGGATCGCGGTGCTCAGGGAGAGGCCGAGGATGAAGAGCACCTGGTTGATGGAAACGCCGAGCAGCGCGAAGAGCAGGAGCGAGCGCCGGTCTTCCGGGGCAATCCGCTCGGCGGGGCCGAGGCGGCGGAGGACCTCGAGGAGCGCGGCCGCGGAGGTGACCCGCAGGGCGGCGAACGCCATCGGAGGGATCGAAGTGAGCGTCAGCTTTCCGAGGACCGGAAAGAGAGCGAAGCCGAGCTGCGCCGTCGCGAGCGCGGCGTGAACGCGCCAGTCCCCGCCCCGGCGAGGCCGCGCAGCGGGCATCGGTCCCTCAGCGAAAGGGGAGCGCCGTAACGACGGCGCCCCGTTGCGGCGATTCGATCGTGACGAGCCGGCCGCCTTCCGGGACGTCGCGGAATGCGAAGCCGAGGCCGATCGGCCCGAAGCGGTCGGAATGGACCGCGCTGGTCACGCGGCCCCATTCGACCTTTCCAGGCTCCCCTTCCGGAGGCTTCAGAACCGACCCGGCCGGTACGATTCCGTCCGGAAACCGGAAGCCGACGACGCGGCGGTTGACCCGCCCGTAGGTCCGCATGCGGGCGACGATCTCCTGTCCGACGTAACACCCCTTGGTGGTCGATATCGCTGCCACCAGTCCGACTTCGTCGGGCAGGTGGCTGCCGTCGAAATCCTGCCCGAATCGGGGTCTTCCGGCTTCCACACGGAGCCTTTCGGCGGCTTCCCGGTCCAGGGTCCGGGATCCCGTCGCCTCCAGCGCCTTCAGCGCCTCTTCCCGTTCGGCCGAGGGGAGGAGCAGCTCGCCGGCGAACTCCCCCTCGCCCGGAAGAAGCCGCCACGGGGCGCGCTCCGGCCACCCCGCCAGGGAGCCGTACAACCCGATCCGCAGGAGCTCCTCGGAAAGGTCTTGCAGCGTCACTTTCTGGAACGCGGCGTACTTCTTCAGATGCTCCTGCACGGGACCGCGCGACGAAGAGGGGAGCAGGAGAAGAAATCGGTCTTCGAGGGCGAGCAGCCGCGCGACGTAGAGGATCCTGCCTTTGGACGTCAGCGCGGCTGCCGGCCGGACTTCCCCCGGCGCCATCCCCCGGACGTCCTGCGTCAGCTGGCCCTGGAGAAAATCGACTCGGTCCGCTCCGGAAACCTGGAGGACCGCGGATTCCCGGACGGCGTGGGAGAAGTCCAACCGGTTACTTCTTCGAACCCACCTCGGCCCGGATGCGGACCTTCGCGGCCTCGGCGACGTCGAGGGTCTTCATGAGTGTCGAGACCCGGATGTCGTCGTCGAGCTCTCCGGGCTTGACGGTGTCGCTCTTGTCGCTCGACTTGATGACGGCTCCCTCCGCATCGAGGATCTGGACGAGGAACCGCATCCGGCACTTGATGTCGCTCCGGTTGGAGACGTTGAATTCCCACCAGAGCCAGGTCTTGTCGTTCTTGTCGCTCGCGCGGGCCTCTTCGATCTCATCTTCGTCCGGGTGGTTGCGGAGCGTCAGGCTTTCGATCGAACAACCTTCGTGCGTCCAGTCCAGATCCGCGTCCCGGTCGCGCGGGATCGGAATGGTCTTCTCGAAAGAGCGGTCGGCGGCGGCCAGCGGGAGCGCGGCCGCGAGGAGGAGCGTGGCGGCGACGGTTTTCATGACGGTCCCTCGCGCTTTTTCCGGCATCGTATCATCGCCGGGTGGACGCGGTGGAAGACGGCGCCGGGACGCACGTCATCGACATCTTCATGATGTCGATCAAGTGCGGGAACTGCGACACGTACCAGACCGTGGTCGGATTCCGGAAGTTTCCGGACAAGAACGTCTACACATACGAGTGCGAAAACGACGTGTGCGACCCCAACGTGACGCGGACGATCGTCGAGGTCCCGAGGCATCTGGACAACTCGACCCGGCGCGCCGAGGAGCTTCCCTATTACGAGAAGGAGCCCGAGGAGCCGCCCGGCGAGGGGTCTTAGCGCGACACGCCGCCCGGCGCCGTTCCGGTAGAATCGGGCGTTTATGACTGCGAGCACGCTCGCGGGCTCCGTGCGGGAGCTCGCCCCGGACCTGAAGGACCGGCTCCGCCGCCGGCTGGAATTCGTTCCCGCCCTCCAGCTCCTCGGCCCGCTGCTCGAGCAGCTGGAGCCGGGCCTCTGCGTTCTGAAGCTTCCGTTTCGGCGGGAGCTCACCAACGGATCCGGGACCATCCACGGAGGGGTGCTGGCCACGCTCGCCGACACGGCCATGGCGTTCGCCCTCTCCACGAACTTCGACGGCAAAATGGGCTTTGCGACCTCGGACCTGACGATTCACTTTCTCCGGCGAGCGCGGAGCGATGTCTGGGCGCGGGCCCGCGTCGTCAAGAAGGGGCGCAGGGTCAACGTCGGAGAGGTGGACGTCGTGGACGAGCAGGGCGAGTCGGTCGCCCGGGCCATGACGTCGTTCATCCTCACGACCTCATCGTTCGACTATGCGCCGGAAGAAAGGACCTGATGGACGAGACGATTCCGTTCCCCGCCGCCGACAACGGCGAGCCCGAGAAGAAGACGCGCCGGCGGCGCGGCGGCGCGCGCCGCCACAAGACGCGTCCGGCGGAGGAGGTCGCGCAACCGGTGGAGATCCCTCTCCCCGCCCCCCAGGTGTCCCCCGCGCCGGCTCCGGTCAACGTCGGCTCCGCGCCGCCCGCCCGGGTCGCCGTCGACCAGCGTCTCGGGCTCTTCATCGACTTCGAGAACATCGCCCTCGGGGTGCGCGACGCGCAATACAAGAAGTTCGACATCAACCTCGTGCTCCAGCGGCTGATCGAGAAGGGCCGCATCGTGTTCAAGAAGGCGTACGCCGACTGGACGCGGTACTCCGAATACAAGCGCGAGTTCCACGAAGCAGCGATCGAGCTCGTGGACATCCCGCAGCGCAACTACACGGGGAAGAATTCCGCCGACATCCGCATGGTCGTCGACGCCATGGACCTGGCGACCTCGAAGGGACACATCACGACCTTCGTCATCTGCTCCGGCGACTCGGACTTTTCGCCCCTGGTATCCAAGCTCAAGGAGAACGACAAGGCGGTGATCGGCCTGGGGGTGAAGAACTCGACCTCGAATCTCCTCATCTCCAACTGCGACGAGTTCATCTTCTACGAAGACCTCGTGCGCGAGACTCGCGCCCTGCCCTCCATCGAGAACCTGCCGAAGAAGAAGCAGGAGGCCTTCCGCCTCATGCTCGATTCCATCCAGGCCCTCCAGCGCGAGGGATACGACGTGCTCTGGGGCTCCATGATCAAGCAGACCATGCAGCGCAAGCAGCCGTACTTCAGCGAGTCCTACTACGGGTACCGCTCCTTCTCCGAGCTCCTCGAGGACGCCCAGCGGTATGGGCTGATCACGATGAAGAAGGACGCGAAGAGCGGCGGCTACATCATCTCGGCGTAGCCGAGCCGAAGCGAAACGGGGGCGTCGAGACCGGCCGGTGCCCCGCCCCGATCCCCGCCGCTGCCCCTGGGCCGGCGGCCACCCGCTTCTGACGGAGTATCACGACGTCGAGTGGGGCGTGCCCGTCGCCGACGAACGCCGCCTCTTCGAGCTGCTCTGCCTCGAAGGCGCCCAGGCGGGTTTGAGTTGGCTGACCATCCTCCGCAAGCGCGAGGGCTATCGGCGGGCGTTTGCGGGATTCGACCCGGACG
>JBHENW010000085.1:0-12759 GCA_046261875.1 Thermoanaerobaculia bacterium
TTGCCCCCGCCGAGGGTCACCAGGTACTCGCCGCGCTTGATGCGCGCCGGGTTCGGCGGGCCCTGGGGCGCGGCTTTCAGAGCGGTGGGCTTGGGCGTCGCCTGCGCGTCCGCGTCGCGCGACGCGATGACCATTAGGGCCGCGAAAATCGGAAGAGAGAGCAGCGGCAGGATTCGGCGAACCTTAGAGCGCGACATCCAGTCCTCCTCGTATTGGATCGATCGGATGACTTACGTGCCGGGTGCTGATTTTCGGGTGCCGAGTGTACGGGTCGGGACCGCGGGGAGCAACACTAGAATGCGATCTTCTCGCGCACCCCGAGGAGGTGTCCATGCGCGCAGCCATCGTGTTGTCCGTTCTGTTTTCCCTCGCGCCCGGCTCCGCCTTCGGGCAGGGGCATCACCACGGGAGCCCTCCCGCCGCGACGCCGGCCGTGACCCCGCGTTCCGAGGCGGCCCCCGCGGCCCCCGCGCCGAAAGACAAGAAACTTCCGGCGGCCGAGGAGACCGCGAAGGCCGCCCTCGGGAAGTCTCCGCGACACGGCGAGTACGTGGACGTGAAGCGGCCGGGCGTCGGCGCCCCGATCCACACCTGGGTCGTTTATCCCGAGCGCAAGGAGAAAGCCGGGGTCGTGCTCGTCATCCACGAGATCTACGGACTCACCGACTGGATACGCGCCGTGGCCGACCAGCTCGCGCGGGAGGGGTTCATCGCGGTCGCCCCGGATCTGATCTCCGGACTGGGGCCGGGTGGGGGAGGCACGCAGTCCGCCGCGAGCCGGGACGACGTCGTCAAGCTCGTTCGCGGGCTTTCCAACGCGGAGGCGCATGCGCGCCTCGACGCCGTGCGCGACTATGCGATCAAGCTTCCGGCGGCCAATGGACGCAGCGCGACGATCGGTTTCTGCTGGGGCGGCGCGCGGAGCTTCGATTACGCGGCGGCGCAGCCGGGACTCGATGCGGCCGTCGTGTACTACGGCACGTCACCGGAGGCCGGCGGGTACGCGCGCATCCAGGCGCCGGTCCTCGGTCTCTACGGCGGCGACGACGCGCGCGTCAACGCGACCATCCCGCCGGCGGAAGCGGAGATGAAGAAGCTCGGCAAGGCTTACGAGCCGCACGTGTACGAAGGAGCCGGGCACGGGTTCCTGCGGGCGCAGGGAGGCCGGGAGGGCGCGAACCGGAAAGCGACGCAGCAGGCCTGGCCGCGCACGGTGGCCTTTCTGAAGCAGCATTTGTCCAGGGGAGGAGGTTAGCCCGCGAGTCCCCAGTCGCTGTGGGGGGGGCGGTTGTCCACGAACCAGGCGCGCAGCAGCTGGCCGTAGCTCACGGGCTTCCAGCCGATCGAGTCGAAGAAGGGGCGCAGCGCGAAGTGCAGCCGGCGCAGGTTGTAGAAGGGCACGCCGGTGAAGTAATGGTGCTCGAGGTGATAGGCGGAGTAGAGGTAGCAGAAGTCCCACCACCGTGAGGGCTTCAGGACCGAGCCCCACTTCGCCGGGTCATCCGGATCGATCGCATAGTGCTGGCCCAGGCGGTTGAGCGCGAAGGCGATCGGGAATATGAGGAAGACGGGGACGAGGTACACCCGCGAGAGCACCGCGAAGCCGCCGATCGCGAGGAGGGCGGCCATGATCCCGACGTGGAGGAGGATGGTTGCGAGGCGCTCGCCGGCGATGCGCCTTTGCAGGGTCGGCGGATAGCTCGCCGTTTCCTGGCGGGCGGCCCGGAAGTAGATCGGGAAGAGCGCGGGCGTGAAGTACAGGAACTTGTACCAGCGCGCGTTGATCTTCGGCGAGAGGTAGTGGCGCTTGGGATCGGCCACGGGGTCGCCGAGCTCGGCATGGTGCGTCAGGTGCCACCGCGTGAACTGGAGCGCCGAGATCCCGGAGGGGATGGCGTAGAGGAGGCCGAGGGCTCTTTCGGCGCGCGGGCGCGGGTGGTCCCAGACGGTCCGGTGCACGACCTCGTGCAGCAGCACGGTGAAATTGAAGACCGTGAAGCCCGAGATCAGGGCCGCCGGGATCCAGATCCAGGGCTGCGGAAAAACCCACGCGGCGGCTGAGGCCGCCAGGAGCAGCAGGAACTGCCGGACCGTGATCGCGAAGTGCTTCCGAGGCTCCTTGCGGTGAAGCTCCCGGAGCAGCTCGTGGGGGACCGCCTGGGCCAGCCGGCGGCGCAGCTCCCGCGAGGCGTTGGGCCAGTGATGGTCGCCTCCCGTCGGGGGAATCTCCTCCGGGCGGGTGAGAGGGCCGGGCTCGGCGAGAGGGTTGGCGCTCATGGACCAGCCAAGTCTAAACCGGCCGGAACCGCAGTCTATTCTCCGGCTACAGTCCCAGCACCGCCCCGGCGACCACGAAATAGATGAAGAGGCCCGTGGCGTCCACGAGGGTCGTGATCATCGGGGCGGACATCACCGTCGGGTCGATGCCGAGCCGCTGCGCCAGGATGGGGACCATCGCCCCGACGACGTTCGCCCAGGCGCAGATGCCCAGCACGGAGAGACCCACGGCGACGCCGGTCGGCGCGGAAAACCCCATCAGGAGGGCGAAGATGAACCCGAACACGGCGAGCATGGTTCCGAGCAGGAGCCCGCTCGTCGCCTCCCGCAGGAAGACCCGCATGGTCGAGCGGGGCCGGATCTCTCCCAGCGCGAGCCCACGTATGACGGTCGCGACCGTCTGCGAGCCCGCGTTGCCGCCCGTCCCGATCAAAAGCGGAATGAAGAACGCCAGCGCGACGACCTTCGTCAGGTGGCCCTCGAAGTGGCGCAGGACGAGGCCCGTGGCCGTGGAAGCTCCGAAGAGGAGCATGAGCCAGATGACGCGCTTGCGGACCGTTCGCCAGATCGGCACCGCGAAGTAATTGGACTCGGACTCCTCGTCGGCCGTGACGCCGCCGAGGTGGAGCAGGTCCTCCGTCTGCTCCTCGATGAGCACGTCGATGACGTCGTCCACGGTCACGATCCCAACGAGGTGGTTCTCGTCGTCCACGACGGGGATCGCGTGCACGTCGTACTTCGACACCATGCGGGCGACCTCTTCCTGGGGCGTGTCGGCCCGCACGGTCATCGTGCGCCGCTCCATGAGATCGGCGATCTTCTTTTCGGGGTTGGCGGGGAACAGCCGCCGCAGCGGCACGTATCCGATCAAATGGTCGTGATCGTCCAGGACGTAGAGGGACTGAACGGTCTCGACCTCCGGGTCGATCCGACGCAGGTGCTGGAGCGTTTCGGCCACGGTCCATTCCGGGCGGATCTTCGCGAACTTCTCCGACATGAGACGGCCCGCCGTGCGCGGCGCGTGTCGCAGGAGGCGCTGGGCCTCGGCGGCGTCGCGCGGGGACATGCGCGCGAGGAGCAGCTCGCGCTGGCGCTGCGGGAGGTGCTCGAGGAGGAAGGTGACCTCGTCGCCAGGCATCCGATCGAGGAGAGGCCCGAGCTTCTCCGGCGAGGCCGTATGAAGCACGAGGCGGAGCGTTTCTCCGTTGAGCTCCGAGAGGACGGGGGCGCCCCGATCAGACGGGAGCGACTCGAAGAGGATCAGCCGATCTTCACGCGGAAGGTCGTCGAGGATCTCCGCAATGTCGGCCGGATGAAGCTCCCGCACCGCATCGGCGAGCTGTTGCGGGTTCTCGCGGATCATCTCCTCGATGTCCGGAGCGATGAGCTTGGCGACCGACATGGCGATGGAAGTGAACGCATTGTGCCATGCGCGACCCGGCGCTTCGGTACGGGAATATCGAACCGCCGGTTCCGTTCCTCTCGGAAAAGGGGGTTCCGTGCGCCGAGTCCAGACGATTCTCTTCTCGGTCTTCCTGCTCGCCTTCTCCGCCGCTTTGCTTCCGGCGTCCCCGATGTCGGATTTTCAGGCGAGGCTGGCGCAGACCCAGTGGAACATCCAGATTGTCGAGGGGCTCGTCAAACGTCAGCGCGCCTCGCGGCGCGAGGCGTCCGCTCCCGAGTCGATCGAGTCCTTCCTCCAGCTCCTGGCGGAGAACGTCGGGGCTCTGACGGCGTTTTCCTCCTCGAAGGTGACCGACGAACAGTCTCGCGTCATCGCGGAGGGGATCCGGACGATCGCCGGGGAGCTCCGCGACCTGACCGCGCTCATCTCGCATCGCGGCTTCTCGAGCGCCGCGGCGGAGGCTCAGAGGCTGGAGACGACCTGCCGCGTGGCGATCGCCGATACGGACTGATCCCGCTACTTCTTCGCGGCCATCGAGGTGACCTCGATGGTGTTGTTCTCCTTGATGAGCTTCCCCTTCACGACAACTTCCTGCCCGGCCATCCCCGCGGCTCCTTTCTGGTCGGAGAGGATGTAGATCTTCTGATCGCTCGTGTCGTACAGAGCCCACCGCGCGCCGCGCTTGACGCAGCTCTCGGCGCAGCTCTTGTGCTCCGCCTTGGCGCCCTTGGCGCCGCAGTTCTCGTCCGTGACCCAACCGGTCCAGCTGCCGCCTCCGCCCCCGTGATCGTGAGAGAGAAGGCTCGCCGGCGCGAGCAGGCTCACGGCAAGCAGGAGGATTCCCGCCAGGGGCTTCTTCATGATGCTGATCTCCTTCCGTTGACGTCCGAAGATTCGGGAGCCACATCTTAGTACGCGGAAGGGACGACTTCGATTGAGTACCGGCAACGCCCGCGGAGTTCTCGACGCGCTCTACGCGGCGGCGCTCGCGGCGTGCGACCCGGAAGCCGCCGTCGCGGCGGCCATGTCGAGCCGGCGCGTGCGCTCGGCCGTCACGCGCGCGCGGCGTCTCGGCCTGTTCGCCCTCGGCAAGGCAGCGGCCGGCATGGCGCGCGGGGCGGCCGTCCGCGAGGACGAGTCCCTCGTCATCCTGCCGCGCGGCGAACCGGGAAATGCCGGCGCGGGACGCCGGGTCCTGTACGCCGCCCACCCCGAACCGGATCGCACGAGCGTCGCCGCGGCGAGGGAGGCGGTGCGGTTCTTCCGCCGCTTCGGCCTGCAGGACGTCATCCTCTGCCTCCTTTCCGGCGGAGCCTCCTCGCTGCTCTGCCTGCCGCGGCCCGGGTTTACCCTGTCGGAGAAGCGGCGCCGCGTTGCGCGCCTGGCCGCCTCCGGCGCCTCCATCGGCGCTCTCAATCGGCTTCGGACGTCTCTCTCGGCGGTGAAGGGGGGGCGTCTCGGGCGGCAGACGCGCGCGCGTCTCGTCACCCTGGTCCTCTCCGACGTCGCCGGCGACGCGCCATCTCTGGTCGGGTCCGGGCCGACGATCCGGGGACGCCGCTCGGACGTCGTCGCCGTTGTCGGTCGCAACCGGACGGGTCTTCTGGCCGCGCGTCGCGAAGCGGAACGGCTCGGGTTGCGCGTCCGCCTCCTGCGCGGAGAGTTGGCGGGGGAAGCCCGGGATGCCGGGACGATGCTCGGCGCGGCCGCCGCCCGGATGCCGCGCGGCTCGGTCCTCGTCGCCGGCGGCGAGCCGACCGTCGTGCTCGGGAAGAGCGCCGGCCGCGGCGGGCGGAGCCTCGAGGTGGCGCTCGCCGCCGCCGTCGTTCTGGAAGGGACGACGGGTATCGTCCTGCTCGCCGCCTCGTCGGACGGTCGCGACGGGAGCTCCGACGCCGCCGGAGCGCTCGTGGACGGGCAGACGATCGCGAGAGCGCGGCGGAGGGGCCTCGATCCGGAAGCTGCTTTCGAGCGGCACGCGACGGAAGATTTCTTCCGCCGCGCGGGCGGGCTCGTGGTCACCGGTCCGACCGGGACCAACGTGCGCGACTGGGTCTTCGCGTGCCGGCCGTGATCCCGATCCGTCGTGATCCATCCGGTATGCTCGCGCGCGACATGGCGAAGCGTCTGAGACTGCTGCCCGTTCTCTTTTTCGCGGCCGCCGCCGCGGCGGCTCAGCCCCAGGAGGAGCCGCGCGCGTCCCTCCATTACAAGCTCTCGTCGCTCGGCTCGGTCCTGCGGTGGGAGCTGCCGGCCACCGCCCACACGGTCCGCGGCAACGTCGGCTCCTACCAGGGCACGATCGACGCCGAGCCGGGACCGGACGGAACCTGGACCGTCCAGTCGCGGATCGTCGTAGCGGCCGACTCCATGACGACGGGCAACAAGAAGCGGGATCGCATCATGCGGGAGAAGGTGCTGGAGACCGGTCAGCACCCCGAGATCGTTTTCGAGGCCACGCGGGTCTCGGCGGACCTCGCGCGCTTCCGGTCGGGCGCGCAGTTCAGCGCGAAGGTCAACGGCACCCTGACGGTGCGCGGGAAAGCGCTTCCGATCCAGCTACCCGTGGACGTGTACGTCTTCCCCGACCACGTCGTCCTCTCGGGGTCCTTCCCGATCCACTGGAAGGAGTACGGTCTGCACGACCCCTCCTTCGGGATCGTGCGGGTCAAGGAGCCGATGAACGTCGCGTTCCGTCTCAGGGCGGTCCCGCAATAGCAGGATAGAATCAGCGGTTCGGCATGTCGATCACGGACCGCAACCGCGAGCTGGCGAGCCTGGAAAGGTTCACCGAGTCTCCCAACCGCTTCGGCGCCTACCGGCTGGCCCTCGGCTTCCCGAACTCCTACGAGATCGGCATGTCGAACCTCGGCTTCCAGTGGGTGTACCGGCTCTTCAACCGCGTTCCGGAGCTCGTCTGCGAGCGGTTTTTCCACGAGGAGGGGGAGCCCGCGGTCACCTTCGAGACCGGGACCCCCCTCTCCGAGTTCGGTCTCCTCGCGTGGTCGCTCTCCTGGGAGATGGACATCGTCCACATCATCCGGCAGCTCGGGAAGGCGGGGATCCCGGCGCGGCGCGAGTCACGGGACGAACGGCATCCTCTCCTCCTCGTGGGCGGCGACATCGCCCGGATGAACCCCGCCGCCCTGGCGCCTTTCGTGGACGTCTTCGCCCTGGGCGACGGCGAGCGGCTCGTCCCGCGCATCGCCGAGCTGCTCCAGTCCGGCCTCTCCCGCGACCAGTTCCTCGAGGCCGCCTCGCGACTGTCTGGCTTCTTCGTGCCCGCCCTGCACGGCCCCCGGGCGGAAGGCGCCGAAGGCTCCAAAGTCGTCATCCAGCAGCCAACGTCGCGCAAGGAGATCACCCGGGAGTTCGAGGTCCCGCACACGACGATCCTGACGCCCCGAACCGAGCTCGCCGACAAGCTGTTGATCGAGATCTCGCGCGGCTGCACCGAGATGTGCCGCTTCTGCTGGGCCGCCTACGCGATGGCTCCGATCAAGCAGTACCCAGCTTCGTCGATTCTGCGGATCGCCGAGCAGGCGCGGCCATTGACGGACCGCACGGGCCTGATCGCCACCGCGGTTTGCGATCACCCCGAAATCGCGACGATCCTCTCGGGCCTCTCTTCGCTCGGGTACCACATCGCGCTCTCCTCCATAAAGATCGACGCGATCGAGGACGAGATCCTGGAAGTCCTCGTCCGGCAGGGCGAGCGGGCCCTGGCGATCGCGCCGGAAGCGGGCAACGAGCGGCTGCGCCGGTTCATCAACAAGAAGGTTTCCGACGAGACTCTGCGCGCGAAAGCGCGGCTGATCTTCGCGCGCGGCTTCAGGCGTCTGAAGCTCTACCTCCAGGTGGGGCTCCCGAGCGAAACGGACGAAGACGTCCGGGACATCGTGCGGCTCGTCTCCGACCTGCGGGAGATCGCCGTCGCGGAAGGAAAGTCCCTGGGCCGCGTCGCCCAGATCGTCCCGTCGGTCAACGCCTTCATCCCCAAGCCGCACACGCCCTACGAGGACCAGTCCCTCGCGGACGAAGCCGTGATCCGGGACCGGCTGGCCTATCTCCAGAAAGAGCTCGATCGGATGGGCAACGTCACTTTCCGGGGGATGTCGGTCGGGGAAGCGGTCTGGGAGGCGTTCCTCGCGAAGGTGGACGAGTCGGGCGCCGACATCCTCGAAGAGGCCGCCGCCGGTGTCCCGGTGCGCCGGCTGCTCAAGATCCACCGCGAACGCATCGAGGCCGTCGTCCGTCCCGCGGCGCCGCCTCCGGGCGCCGCCGCGGCGGCCCCGTCTCCCTGGGCGTTCATTTCCAAGAGGTGACGGCGATGTTCCGGCGGCGCCTCTGCGGGCTCATGATCCTTGCGCTGTTCGCCGGCGTCCTCCACGCGCTGGACTTCCCGCCGATATCGGCTTCGCCCGACATGTTCCGGGAGCACCGCGAGAAGTTCATGGCGCGCATGGCGCCCAATTCCATTGCCGTGCTGCGCTCGGCGCCACGCCGCGTGATGTCGAATGACGTCGAGTACATCTACCGGCAGGACTCGAACTTCTATTACCTGACGGGCTTCGAGGATCCGGAGGCGGTCGCGGTCCTGCGCCCCAAGGCGGCGGACGGCAAGCGGTTCCTCCTCTTCGTGCGCGCGCGCAATCCGCGCCGGGAGACCTACGAAGGCAAGCGTCCCAGTCCCGAAGAGGCCGCCGAGGCCCGCGGCGCCGACGCGGGCTTCACGACCGACGAGTTCTTCAACCGGCTCGTGCGCTACGACGCAGCCACGCGGACTTTTTCGGGATACCTCGCGGACGTCGAGAAGATCTACCTGTCGGACGCGGGGGACACCGCCTGGGCCGACAAGTTCCGCGAGGCGGTCGAGTCCATGCGGGCGCGTGACACCGGCCCGGCGACCGTCGAGGACGCCCGCCACCTCGCGCATGAGCTGCGAGTCGTGAAGGACGCGGAGGAGATCAAGCTCATCCGGCGCGCGACGGAGATCTCGGGACGCGGTCACGAGCGCGCCATGAAGGCGGCGGCCCCCGGCAAATACGAGTTCGAGGTCCAGCACGCCCTCGACGGCTACTGTTATGCCAACGGCGCGCGCCGGATGGCCTACCCATCCATCGTCGGGTCAGGGCCCAACTCGATCTCTCTCCACTGGGAGAGGAACGACCGGCAGATGAAGGACGGGGAGGTCGTCCTCAACGACTCCGGCGCGGAGTACGGCTACTACGCGACGGACATCACGCGGACCTATCCCGTCTCCGGCAAGTTCAGCCCCGAGCAGAAGGCGATCTACGAGGTCGTGCTCGCCGCGCAGAAGGAAGCGATGGCCGCGGTCAAGCCCGGCCGTCCCCACGACGAGGTCGGCAAGGCCTCGTTCCGCGCGCAGACGGCCGGCCTCGTGAAGCTCGGCCTCCTGTCCGGCGACGTGGAGAAGCTCGTTCGGGAGGGCGCGCACCGCAGGTTCACCGTGCACGGCGTCTCGCACGGTGTCGGTCTGGACGTCCACGACGCCGGCCGCTACGGGAACCGGCCCATGGAGCCCGGCATGACCTTCACCATCGAGCCCGGTATCTACATCCCCGAGGGGATGGAGGGCGTGGACAAAAAGTGGTGGAACATCGGCGTCCGGATCGAGGACGTCGTGCTCGTGACCGCCGACGGCTACGAGTGCCTCTCCTGCTCCGTTCCGCGCGAGCTGGCGGTCGTCGAGAAGACGGTCCGGGACAAGAGGTAAGAGCCGGAGACTCCACTGAAGAGCCGTGCGTTCGCCGCGTGCGTGGGGTCGCTCGGGCTGGGCCTCGTGGCCGTCGTCTTTCCGACGGCGTCTTACGGGCTGGGTTTCACGGTTAGGAACACGAACGACTCCGGCCGGGATCGCTGCGCGCCGCGACCGAGAGCGCGAATGCGACGGCCGGCAACGACACCATCGCCTTTGCAATCCCGGGTCCGGGAGTGCACACGATCGTTCCCCAGACCGTTCTTCCGCACCTGCTCGACGCCGCGGGCGTGACGGATCTGTGAACGGCTACTTCGAGTGAGCTCCCGCCGCGTGCCGGCGGAACCACTCGATGGCGTGCCGGTCGCGCTCGGCGCGCCAGTTCGTCAGGACGTGATTCGAGCCGGCGCGGATGAGGATCTCGTAGGGCTTCCCGAGGCTTTCCAGCTTCGCGGCGAGAGCGAGGGCCTGCGAGGGGGAAACCGACTCGTCGGCGCCGCCGTGCATGATGAGAAGCGGCACATCCATCTTGTCCGCCCACGCCACGGCGGACCGCCGCCGGCGGATCTCCTCCTTGCGCGCCGCGTAGTCCGGCCAGATGCCGTCCGCCGTCCGCCATGGCGCGCGCCTGGAGCGTGGACTCGAGAAACGCGCTGAGGTCGGTGAAGGCGCCGTAAACGGCCGCGGCGCGGATCGGGAACTTCTCGCGGATGGCCTGGAAGGTCATCATGCCGCCCCGCGATTCGCCGATCATGAAGAGGTTCCCGGTATCCACGAAGCCGAGGTCTTTCGCGAACCGGGTGGTCTCCATGAGGTCGTCGAGGTCGGCGCCGCCCATCTCGTCGGTCCCTCCGGCGCCGCCGCTTCCGCGGTACATCGGGGCGATGACGGCGAATCCGGCCTGGGCGAAACGGTGGAACGCCGGCAGGAGATGCCCGCCGAAGTCGTCCCAGACGAAGCTGCCGCGGTTGAAGATGACGGTCGGGAGCCGGCCAACCGGCTTCACGGGCGCGTAGACGTACGCGAAGACGCGCAGATTCCCGCTCTTGTACGCGACCTTCTCGAAGCGAAAACTCCGATCGGCTACGGCCCTCCGGTATTCGTCCTTCGAAGAGTAGAGCTCGGCCTTTTGGATCTTCTCGTAGGGCGGCGGGGCATACGCGACCCGTTCGAGGATCTGGGCGGCCGCCGGGAGAGGAGCGAGGAAAGCGAGAGCGAGGGCGAGGCGGTGTTTGCGCATGCGTACCCATACGCAGTGCACCGTGTGGTGTTCCGGGATCAGTGCGAGCCGAGCGACGAGCCCCGCGGGACGAGGATGCGGACCGTCTGATCCGACACCCGGCAGACGATCGGCGTTTCCAGGATGCAGTCGCCGTCCACCTGGACCTCGACGGGATAGGACTCCAGGGACCGCACCTCGACTTTCCGCGCGCGCACCGTGCGCGCGATGCCGCGCTCCAGATGCCCGGACTTGCCGAGCTGGAGCTGGCGGAAGAGCGACAGGAACTTCCAGCGGTTCCGGTCGGAGAAGAGCAGGACGTCCATTTCCTCCGAGTCGAGCGACGCGTCCGGGGCGATGACCCATTCGCCAGCGTAGCGGCGCGCGTGGCAGACGACGGCGAAAGTCGCCTCGTGGATCTCCCCGTCGGCCGTGACCTGGAGCTTCGGGAACTCGTAGCGGAAGAATTCCGGCGCGACCGTGAAGAAGATGCCGGTCCGGCCGAGCCACCGCTTCAGGAACGCGCTCATGTGGCCCATGATGCGGGCGTCGAGCCCGACGCCGGCCCAGAGCAGGAAGGGGCGGTCGTTGGCGAGCAGGACGCGAACCGTCCGCTCTTCGCCTTCGAGCATGAGCCGGGCGGCGTCGGAGACGGCCAGCGGGATCGACAGCTCCCGCGCGAGCACGTTCGAGGTCCCGCCGGGCAGTACGGCGAGCGGGATCTTCGACCCCACGAGCCCGGTCGCGGCCTCGGAGACCGTTCCGTCGCCGCCGCAGACCGCGACGAGGTCGAGGCCATCGAGCAGTCCGGCCTTGACCATCTCCGTCGCATGGCGGGGCCCGCTCGTCGGCGAGTTGACGAGCTCGATCCCTTCGCCGCGCATCCGTTCGATCAGGCCGAGCATCTGCGCGCTACGGTTGCGCTGCCCGGCCGCGGGGTTGTAAATGAGGAGACCGCGTTTCATGGTGAAAGCCAGCCCGTTCGAAACAGAGGCGGCCTAAAAGAGCATTCCGTCCTTTTGGGGAGGGAGGATCCCCAGATGCCGGTATGCCGCTTGCGATGCGACGCGTCCTCTCGGCGTGCGCTGCAGAAAGCCTGCCTGCAGGAGGAACGGCTCGTAGAGGTCCTCCAGCGTCCCGCGGTCTTCCCCGAGCGACGCGGCGATCGCCCCGATGCCGACCGGGCCGCCGCCGAACTTGTCGATGATCGTGTGCAGGATCCTCCGGTCGAGCTCGTCGAACCCGTGCTCGTCGACCTCCAGTCGGGCCAGCCCTTCGCGCGCCGTCTCCCGGTTGATGGCCGTCTTGCCGGCGACCTCTGCGAAGTCGCGGACGCGGCGTAGGAGGCGGTTCGCGATGCGGGGGGTCCCGCGGCTGCGCCCCCCGATCTCCTGCGCGGCGTCCGGCTCGAGGCGGATGCCGAGAATGCCGGCCGAGCGCTGCGCGATCTTCGCAAGCGACTCGACGTCGTAGAAGTCCAGTCGCAGCGTGATGCCGAACCGCGCGTGGAGGGGCTGGGAGAGCAGACCCGGCCGGGTCGTGGCGCCGATGAGCGTGAACGGCGGCAGGTCCACCTTGAGCGTCCGGGCCATCGGGCCTTCGCCGATGAGCACGTCGAGCCGGAAGTCTTCCATCGCGGGGTAGAGCAGCTCCTCGACCGCCGGGCTCAGACGGTGGATCTCGTCGAGGAAGAGGACGTCCCGGGGCTGGAGGTTCGTCAGGATCCCGGCCAGGTCTCCGGCCCGCGCGATCATCGGGCCGGAAGTCATCCGGAGGCCCGCCCCCATCTCGCGCGCCACGATGTGCGCGAGGGTGGTCTTGCCGAGCCCCGGCGGCCCGGTCAGCAGGACGTGGTCGAGGGGCTCTCCGCGGTTGCGGGCGGCAGCGAGGAACACGCCGAGGTTCTCGCGCACCTTGGCCTGGCCGATGTACTCGGTCAGGCTCTGGGGCCGGAGCTTCGGCTCGACGGCGGTGTCTTCTTCGAGCGCAGTGCCGGTCAGGACGTCTTTTTCGGTGTTCATGTGGGGTCCGACGCGAAAGTCTAACGTCAAGCGTTGAACGTCAACCGCCGGTGAGCCTCCGCAGGGAGAGCTTGAGGAACTCGCCGAACTCCTGCGGGGCGACGGTGCGGGCGACGGT
>JBHENW010000086.1:0-27709 GCA_046261875.1 Thermoanaerobaculia bacterium
AAGATGCAGGACGCGCGGTGGAAGCCGGATTTCGGCCCCGACCGGCCTCACCCGAGCGCCGGGGCGGTCGTCATCGGCGTGCGTCCGCCGCTCATCGCGTACAACATCAACCTCGGCACGAGCGACGTCTCCATCGCCGACCGGATCGCGAAGTCCATCCGGCACATCGGCGGGGGTTTCCGCTACGTCAAGGCGATGGGGGTGGAGCTTTCGGACCGAAAGGTCGCGCAGGTCTCCATCAACATGACGAACTTCAAGAAGACCCCGCTGCATCGCGTCTTCGAGTGCGTCCGGTCCGAGGCGGAGCGTTACGGGGTCGCGATCGTCGGCTCCGAGATCGTCGGTCTGACGCCGGCCGAGGCGCTCTTCGCGGCGGCCGAGCACTACCTGCGCATCGAGGGCTTCCGGGCGGAGCAGGTGCTGGAGATGCGGCTGCTGGAGGAAACCGAGTAACCGGGGCGGAACCGCCGCCAGACCTACTCCCTTTCCACCTCGATTCCGTAACCCTTCAGCTTCCGGTGGAGGTTGGACCGCTCGACCTCCAGGGCCTCCGCCGTGCGCGTGACGTTGCCGCGGTGCTTCCGCAGCGCCGCGAGGATGTAGCGCCTTTCGAAGTCGTCCCGGGCCTCGCGCAGCGGCGCGCTGTCCGGAAGCGGTTCCTCGGCCCGCCCTGGACGGATTTCCGCCGGCAGGTCCTCACGGCGGATCTCGTCTCCCGGCGAGAGGATCATGAGCCGCTCGAGAAGATTCTTGAGCTCCCGCACGTTCCCGGGCCACACGTGGGCCTGCAGCGCTTCGAGCGCGCTGCCTGAAAGCGACTTGGGACGTCGGCCGAACCGTGACGAGGCCGCCTTGAGGAAGTGATCGGCCAGCGCCGCGACGTCCTCCGACCGCTCCCGGAGCGCCGGGACGTGGACCGGAACTACCGCGAGCCGGAAATAGAGGTCTTCGCGAAACGCGCCGCGCCGGATCTCCTCGGCGAGGGTCTTGTTCGTCGCGGAGAGCACGCGGGCGTCCGAGCTCAGAGGCTTCGTGCTGCCGACGCGCGAGAAACGGCCCTCCTGCAGCGCCCGCAGAACCTTGGCCTGCGTCCGCGCGGACATGTCTCCGACCTCGTCGAGGTAGAGGGTCCCGCCATCGGCTTCCTCGAACTTCCCGCGCCGGTCCTCCGACGCGCCAGTGAATGAGCCGCGGACGTGGCCGAAGAGCTCCGACTCGATGAGTTCCTCCGGAATCGCCGCGCAGTTGACCTCGACCAGCGGCGAGTCGGCCCGCGCCGAGAGGCGGTGGATGGCGCGCGCGACGAGCTCCTTGCCGGTGCCGTTCTCCCCGGTGATCAGGACGCGCGCGTCCGTCGGCGCGACCCGGGCGATCTCCTCCCGGAGGCGGCGCATCGGCGCGGACTCGCCGATGAGGACTTCTTCGGCCTCCACGCGGCACCGGAAGCTCGCCACCGCGGCCACGAGATCGCGCCGCTCGATCGCCTTCTGCGCCGTCAGCACGACGCGCTCGAGCGAAAGCGGCTTCTCCAGGAAATCGTAGGCCCCCAGGCGGACCGCGCGGACCGCCGTCTCCACGTTGGCGTGGCCGGAGATCATCACGACGGGCACTTCGTCGAGCCGCCCGTCCGCCGCTTCGAGGATGGAAAGCCCGTCGCGGTCGCGCAGCCAGACGTCGAGAAACACGACGTCGAAGCGCTCCTCCATGATCCGGCGCAGCCCCTCCTCGCCGGATCCGACCGCGGTGACCGCGTAGCCTTCGTCGCTCAGGATCTGGCCGAGGGTCTCGCGGATCGCCTTCTCGTCGTCGATGATGAGGACCTTGCGCTTCTTCATGCGGCGGGCAGGTCGATGATGAAGCGCGCCCCCCGCGGGCGGTTGTCCTCCACCCGGATCGTGCCGTTGTGGTCCGTGACGATCTTCTGGACGATCGCGAGGCCGAGCCCCGTGCCGCGTCCCTTCGTCGTGAAGTCGGGCAGAAAGAGCTTGTCGCGGTCGCGCGGCGCGACCCCGCGGCCGGTGTCGGCGACCTCGATCGTCACGCCCGCGGGCCCGTCGGCCAGGCGGACCGTGATCTCCCCCGAAGGCTCGCAGGCTTCGATCGCGTTGTCGATCAGGTTGATCAGCGCGCGCTTGATCTGCTCGGGATCGAGCGGGACCCGCGAGCGCGTCAGGTCCGAAGCGAGGCGGATCCGGACTCCGTCGCGGGCGCCTTCGAATAGTCGGACGGCGGAAGCCGCGAGCTCCCGCAGGTCCGTGGGCTCCGGCCGCATCTCGGGAAGCCGCGCGAACCGCGAGAACTCGTCCACGAGGCCCTTGAGGAACTCGACCTCCTCGAGGATGACCTGGGTCCCTCGCTCGATCGTTTGCGGCAGCTCGGGGCCGCCGGTGCGCAGCCTCTTGGCGATCCGCTCGGCGGAGAGGCGGATCGGCGTCAGCGGATTCTTGATCTCGTGCGCCACGCGGCGAGCGACCTCGCTCCAGGCGGCGAGCTTCTGCTCCCTCGCGACGTGGGTCGTGTCCTCTATGGCGAGCACCCAGCCCGGGCGCTCTCCGGCGGGCGCCGCGAGCGGCCGGATCGCGACTTCGAGCCGGCGTTCCCCTTCCTCCGAGGCGAGCAGCAGCTCGCGCGGCGCCGGCGGCGTGCCCGTCCCCTTCGCGTCGCCGATCAGCGCGCCGAGTGGCGCCAGATCGCTCCGCGCCTGCAGCGCTTCGAGGCTGACTTCTTCGCCGAGGCGCAGCAGCGCGCGCGCGGCGGGGTTGCAGACCGTGATCCGGCCCTCCGCGTCCACGGCAAGGACGCCCGTCGTCACGGACTCGAGGACCGTCGCGAGGAGCCGGCGCTCCATGAGGAGGCGCCGGTTGGACGCCTGGAGCTCGGTGTTTCCGCGCAGGAGTTGGTCCCGCGCGTTCTCGAGCCCCGCGGCCATGCTGTTGAAGGAGTCCACCAGGACGCCGAGCTCGTCGGTGGCCTGGATCTCGACGCGGGCGGAGAGGTCGCCCGCCTGGATCCGGCGCGTGGATTCCGCCAGGGCGCCGATCGGCTCGGTCAGCCGACGTGCGAGGGCGAGGCCGGTCCAGGTCGAAGCGAAGAGCACGGCGAGGGTGATGAGGAGGAAGCTCGACACGCTCGCGGCCTTGATCGACGGCTTCTGGACCTCGAGCTTCCGGTAGTCGCTCCACGCGGAGGCGATGGCGCTCATGGCGCGGGCCTCGTCGGGCGGGACCCGGACGCCCGCGACGTAGAGCAGTGGACCCGCGCGCCAGAGCGCGCGAAACCGGTGGGAGCCGTCCGGGAGGACCTCGACCTTCACCGTCTCACCGCGAGCGGCCGCGGTAGCCACGGTCTCGGGAGGGAGCGGCGGCGGAAGGTCTTCTCCTTCGGCGCGCACCGTGACGCGCGCACCGTCCCGGTAGACCTCGACGGACTCGAGCCGCTGCTCCCGCCGGAACTGGTCGAGCGCCGCGATGTCGTCAAGACCTCCCGTGCGCTCTCCGAACCGGGAGAGCAGGCGCGCGTCCTCGCGGGCGGCCTCGAGGATCCGTCGCTGCGCGACCGTCTCGACGGCCCGCGCGCGGTCCAGGACTTCACGGACGGGGGTGGAGAACCAGCGGTCGATCGAGCGCTGGAGCAGTTGCGTCGCCGTGAAGAACAGCAGTCCGATCGGAATGGCCGTCAGCCCGATGTACGTCACGAGGAGCTTCGTCTTGAAATGCGAGCCGAGGACCGCGCGCCGCCTCTCGAGCCAGAGCTTGACCAGAGTGCGCCCGAGCACGAAGAGCACTGCCGCGATCAGGGTCACGTTGATGTACGAGAGCAGGAAGATGAGAAGCCCTTCGGCGATGGTCTCCCGCTCGATCGACGCGGCGCGCTGCTCGAGCACGGACACGGCGGCCCAGACGGTCAGGATCGCGAGGGTCAGGCCGACGATCAGGCGGCGGTCCTTGCGCGCCCGGACAGCGTCGTGGGGGGCGGTCACCGGGTCTCCCGGATGTTGAAGCGGCGGGACTTCTTCCAGGGCGTCTTCGAATCGACCGGGATGATCGTGAACAGGAACCCGGTATCGAAGCGGGCGCGCATCATGACGTAGAGGTTGCGCCGCGGCTTGTTCCTGCCGACGTGGAACACGAGAAGGCCCTTTCGGGAGACCAGGCTCCGCGCCGCCTCTGCGAAATCGCGCGTCGTCGCGCGGCGCAGCGGCTTTCCATCCATCGTCTCGTGGACGACGTATTCCTGGGTCACCGGATCGTACGTCACGGCGACCCGGTACCGGCGGATGTCCAGCGACTCGTCGACCCAGTACGGGAAGCGCCGGTAGAGCCGGATCTCGTAGCGGATGGCCGTTTCCAGGCCCGCCTCGATCTTGCGGGCGAGCTCCGGATTCAGCGCCCCGGTGACGTTGAACTCGATGAAGACGTCCGACCCGCGCGCCTCCGGCCGCAAGATGTTGATGCGCGGACCGGCCGGCTCCTGCGCCCCGGCCGGAGCGGCGGCGGCGAGAAAGAGCGCGGCCGCCAGCAGGAAGCCCTTGCCCCGCCGTTGATGCACCGCAAGATTGTATTTCGCTGCGTGAGAGAGGCGCCGCGGATCGCGGCCGGGCGGGCGTCTAGCTCTGCGCGGAGGCGGCCCGCGGTTCGTCTTCCGCGGCGGCGGGAGCGCCCTTTCCCGCGAGCGCGGAGGCGAGCGCCCGGGCGAACTCGATGTGCAGGGCATGGCCGGCGCGCCGCGCGTGAATCTTCCCGTCGAGGGGCCGGCCGAGGAGGGCCAGGTCGCCGACGAGGTCCAGGATCTTGTGCCGCACGAACTCGTCGCGGAAGCGCAGGGGACCGGAGGCGACTCCGGTGTCGTCGAGAACGACCGCGTTGTGCAGCGTCCCGCCGCGGGCCAGGCCGCGCTCGCGCAGCGTCTGGACGTCGCGCAGGAATCCGAAAGTGCGCGCCGGGGCGATGCGGGATCCGTATTCCTCCGGACGGATGCGCAGCGTCAGCTCCTGCCGCCCCACGACGGGGTGCGGGAAGTCGATCTCGTAGGTGATCGTGAGGCCCGGACCATCCGGCTCGAACATCACGTGGCGGTCGCCGCGCGAGACCTCGACGGGCGATGCGGGTCGCAGCGGCTTGACGGAAGCGTCCTGGCGCTCGAAGCCAGCCGCATGGAAGAGCCGCACGAACGGCAGCGCGGAGCCATCGAGGATCGGGACCTCGGGCCCTTCGATCTCGATCCGGCAGTTGTCGAGCCCCTCGCCGTAGGCGGCCGACAGTACGTGCTCGACCGTACCGATGGACACGCCGCCGGAGGAAAGAGTCGTCGCGTAATCAAACGTCGTCGCGGACTCCAGGCGCGCGGGAATCCCTTTGCCCGGGTGGTCGAGCCGGTGAAAAACGAGGCCGTGCCCCGCCGGCGCCGGACGGAAATGCGCACGGACGGGATGCCCCGAATGGAGGCCGACTCCCTCGATGGAGACGGACGTTTTCAGCGTGGTCTGTGCGCGCATGGCCGTGCTTGCGAGCAGATCCTTCGCAGCATCGGTGCCACCGGTTGCCCGGTGGCGGCGGAACAGTGAACCGACTGAAGCGACGGCAGTTCCTCCGAGATGAGCGAACCGCCTCGCGGCTCCGATGTGTCCGCGCGGACACGATGGCGTGGCTGTACGGCCACGCCCGGGAGGCCCGGCCGCCGTGGGCTACACTCGGAGTTCGAATGTCACAGACGATCCGGGAGGCGGAGCTCGAGACGATCCTGGCGTCTCTTCGCGACCGGCTCGGCGTGTTGCGCGCCCGCCTGTACGTGCTCGACGCGGACGGCTCGTACCGGCTGGCGGGCTCTCTCGGATTCGTGCCGCGATTCGGGCCGGAGGAAGTGCTCTCCCCGGGAGACCCGCTGCTCGAGTGGGTCCAGCACCACCGCCGGCCCGTGTACGCCAACTCGCCCGGGGAAGCCGGACGCCTGGCCAGCGTCATGGAGAAGGAGCACTACGCGCGCGCTCTCGGTGTCCCCATCTACATCGGTTCCCGTCTGGTCGCGGTCCTCGAGCTCCAGGACAAGCTGCGCGGAGCCCTCTATGGCGACGAGGATCTCGTCGAGCTCCAGATCCCCATCTCCCGGCTGACTTCCCTCGTCGCGGAGCTGGGCGCGGCCGTGCTGCCGCCCCCCGATGCCGCCGACCGGTCGCGCGCGGGGGCGCTCTTTCTCGATCCCCCGGAGCGCCCGGGTCCCGCCACGATCCCGCCGCCGCCGGCTCTCTTCACGATGGAGTCGGTCGCCGAAACGCCGTCGCCCGAGGTCGTCGGCCGCAGCGAAGTCACCCCGCGCGAGCTCGCCGTGTTTCGGGGCTTCTTCCAGTTCCTCCTCCTGGCAGGAGACGTGGAGGCCGTCGTGTTCTCCCTCTGGACGCCCCGCAAGGCGGATCTCTACGTCGGAGCGCGGCGTCCGCTCAAGGAGTCGGCGCGTCAGAGCCTGATGCGCGACCTCGAGAACGCTCTGCTCTCGGGGGCCCCGCAGCTCCCGCGCGCGCCGGAGAAGGTCCTTCGGGTCGAGCACCCGCTCGGCCAGTCCCCCGGCGAGCTCGCCGACTTCGCCGGCATCCAGACCTCCGTCCTGACCGCCTCGCCGGAGAGCGCGCTGCTCTTCACGCTCCTTTTCGCGCGGCCGCCGGCCCCCGAAAAGCGCAAAGCGTTCAAGGAAACGCACCGGCTGGTCCGCTCGGCGCTGACCGACGCGGCGGCCGCCTCGCGGTACCAGGCCGCGTACCGGAGCCTCGTCAACGCCTTCCTCGAGCCCGGGGTGAAACCGTACCGTCAGCTTCGCGCGCACTCCCTGGCTGTGGGCCTCATGTGCCGCCGATTCGCCGCCGCGCTGCGTCTGGCACCGGAGGCCTCCGAACAGGTCACCGTCGCCGGCCTCCTCCACGACATCGGGCTGCGCGAGCTCGAGCTCCCGTACGAAAAGATCGCGGGTCGCAGGCCGCTCGACCTCCAGGAGCTCGCCATCGTGCGCCGCCATCCGCTCGCGGGAGAGGCGGTTCTCAAGCGCATCGAGTTCCCCTATCCGGTGGCCGAGCTCGTCCGGCATCACCACGAGCGCTTCGACGGAACCGGCTATCCCGATGGGCTGGCCGGGGAGAAGATCCCCCTCGGATCGCGCATCATCGGGCTCGCCGAGGCGTTCGACGCGATGACGGCCGCGCACTCTTACCGCGCTCCGATTCCGCGCGACGACGCGCTCGCGATCATCCGGGACCGGGCCGGCACCCAGTTCGATCCGGAGCTCGCTCCCCGGTTCATCGACCTCGTGAGCGCCGACGGCGAAGCGCAGGGCGACCGCCTCACGACGCCGCCGCGGGTCTGAGCCCGCGTGAAAGGTTCCAGGCCCGCGGCCGCCGCGCCGAAGCTGCAGACGGTCGCCACGAATCGCAAAGCCTTCCATGACTACTTCGTGGAGGACAAGATGGAAGCGGGCCTCGTCCTGACCGGGACGGAGGTGAAGTCGCTCCGGGCGGGCCGCGCCCAGCTGAAGGACTCTTATGTCCACTTCCGCGACGGAGAGGCGTACCTCGTGGGCGTTCACATCTCGCCGTACACCGCCGGGTCCTGGACCAATCACCCCCCCGAAAGGGAACGCAAGCTCCTGCTCCACCGGCGCGAGCTGGCGCGGTGGGCGGGGGCCGTGAGCACGAAGGGCGTATCGTGCGTCCCGCTCTCGCTCTACTTCAAGGGCTCCCGCGCCAAGGCACAGATCGCGCTCGTCCGGGGCAAGAAGCTGCACGACAAACGGGATGCGATCCGGGAGAAGGACCTGGCCCGCGAGGCCGACCGGGCGATGCGGGAACGCCGCCGATGAGCGGCGGCGCGCTGCTTCTGAGGGATCCGCTCGAGGAGGACCTCGACGCCCTCCACCGCCTCGACCGGCTCTGCTTCGAGCCGGGGATCGCCTACTCCCGGGCGCAGATCCGGCGGTTCCTGCGGCTCGCCACGGCCAGGGCCGTAGTCGCCGAGGTCGGGGCAGAGATCGCGGGGTTCGCCATCGGCTACAGGGCGCGGCGGGGGGTCGCGCACGTGCTCACCCTCGACGTGCATCCCGACTTCCGGCGCCGCCGGCTCGGCCGCGAGCTCATGCGCGCCGTGCTCTCACGGCTCGCGGAAGACGGCGCCCGGGAGACGCGCCTCGAGGTGGACGTTCGGAACGCCGGGGCGATCGCCTTCTACGAGAGATTGGGGTTCCGGCCCCTGCGGCGGCTGGAGGACTACTACGCTGCCGGGCGACCGGCGCTGGAGATGCGTCTTCCGAGCACCCTGGTTCCGTAGGTCCGGGCAGATCAGGCGGGGGACCTCGGGTCCCGGGCCACCCGGGTCCCCGCCCGCGCCTTACCCTGCGCCCCGCCCGACCCGGCGGCTCGGCTTGCGGTTCTTCCGCAGCAGCGCCTCGAACTCCGCCGCCGGGACGGGGCGGCTGAAGAGGTAGCCCTGCATCTCGTCGCAGTGGTACTGGCGCAGGAAGGCGAGCTGCTCCTCCGTCTCGACGCCCTCGGCCACGACGCCGAGCTTGAGGCTGTGGGCCATCGCGATGACGGCGACGGCGATGGCGGCGTCGTCGGGGTCGTCGGTGACGTCCTGGACGAATGACCGATCGATCTTGATCCGGTCGATCGGGAAGCGCTTGAGGTAGTTCAGCGACGAGTATCCGGTCCCGAAGTCGTCCATGGAGATGCTCACCCCGACCTTCTTGAGGTCCCACAGCGTGCTCACGGCGACTTCGGCGTTCTGCATCGCGTTGGTCTCGGTGATCTCCAGGTCGAGCGAGGTCGGCTCGATCGCGGAGCTGGCGAGAGCCTCGCTGACCTGCTCGACGAGGTCGGACTGCAGGAACTGGCGGGTGGAGAGGTTCACCGCGACGGAGAGGTCGCGGTAACCCATCTCCTGCCAGATCCGGATCTGTTCGCAGGCCGTCTGCAGGACCCAGCGCCCGATCGGCACGATGAGGCCGGAGGCTTCGGCGAGCGGGATGAACTCGCCCGGCGGCACGAGGCCCATCTCGGGATGCTGCCAGCGGAGCAGCGCCTCGGACCCGCGGATCTGCCCGGTCCGCAGATCCACGAGGGGCTGGTAGTGGACGACGAGCTCGGCGTTGGTCAGCGCCTGGCGCAGGCGGTTCTCGAGCGAGAGCCGCTCGAGCGCCTTGGCGTTCATCGCCGGCGCGTAGAGCTGGTAGTTGTCACGGCCCTGGTCCTTGGCGCGGTACATGGCGGTGTCCGCGTTGCGGACCAGCGTCTCGACGTCCTCGCCGTCGGTGGGGTAGATCGCCACGCCGATCGACGTCGTCGCGAAGAGCTCGCGCTGGTCAAGGACGAAGGGAGCGCGGACCGCTTCGAGGATCTTCTGGGCGACCTTGGCCGCGTCCTCTTCGCCGCTCACGCCGGGGACGAGGACGATGAACTCGTCCCCGCCGAGCCGCGCGACCGTGTCCGCTTCCCGGATGCTGCCCTGGACGCGCTCGGCGACCCGACGCAGGAGCTGGTCGCCGAGGGAGTGGCCGAGCGAGTCGTTGATGACCTTGAAGCGGTCCACGTCGAGGAAGAGGACGGCGAGGCGCTGTTCTCGCCGTACGGCCTGGGCGAGGGCCATCGTGAGCCGGTCGTTGAAGAGGAGCCGGTTGGGGAGCCCGGTCAGGACGTCGTGGAAGGCGAGGTGCTTGACCTGCTCCTCCGCGCGCTTGCGCTCGGTGATGTCGATGAGGGTCCCCTCGATGACCGAGAGCTCACCCTTCGCGTCGGGCACGAGGCTCCCGTTCTCGAGGACCCAGACCAGTGATCCGTCTTTGCGGCGAAGGCAAAGCTCGTAGTTCGACAGGGTCTGCCACTCCTTCAGGCGGGCGATCGTCGCCTTGCGGTCCTCCGCCGAGAGGTAGAAGTCCCAGGCCGGGTGCTCCAGGACCTCTTCCCGCGAGGCGTAACCGAAGATGCGGGCGAAGGAGTCGTTGCAGTCCAGGATCTGCCCCTCGAGCGTCGTCCGGTAAACCCCGGCGAGGTTGTGCTCGAAGAGGGCGCGGTAGCGCGTTTCCGACGCGTGGAGGGCCTCCTCGGCGCGGCGACGCTCGGTCACGTCCGTGGCGACGCCGATGACGCCGACGACCTCTCCCCGGTCGTTCCGGTAGGGCGCGTACTGCGTCTCGAATGCGAGGGGGCCCATTTCCTCGGTCGCCGTGAGCGTCTCGCCGTTCAGCGCGCGGCGGACGTTGTCGAGGATCGGCGGGTGCTCCGCGTACATGTCGAAAACCGACTTGCCGACGGCGTCGGCCGGCGCCAGGCCGAGCGCGTGGAGCCCTTTGCCCTCCGAATGGGTGAAGACGCCGTCGCGGTCGAGGGCGAAGAGGACGACCGGCGCGTTGTTGACGAGCGTGCGGAGCCGCGCTTCGCTCTGGCGCAGCGCGACCTCCGTCGAGCGTCGCTGCGTCACGTCCGCGGCGACGCCCACCCAGCGCACCGGCCGCCCCGACGCGTCCCGGAGGGCGCGGCCGGAGTCCGTCCAGTGCAGGATCGCGCCGTCGCGCCGGACCACGCGGTACTCCTCGAGGAACGGCTCGTCGGTGTCGAGGTGGCGCCGCACGGCGTGCATGACCCGCTCGCGGTCCTCGGGGTGGATCATCCGCTCCCAGGCGCGGACGGTGCGGGGGAACTCTCCCGGCCCATATCCCAGGATCTGGTCGATGTTGCCGAACCATGTCAGCGCGCCCGCGCGGATGTCCCACTCGTAGATGAGGTCCACGAGGCTCTGCGCGGCGATGCGGAAGCGCTCCTCGGAGTGCCGCAGCGCGTCCTCCGCGGCCTTCCGGACGCTCGCGTCGCGGGCGATGACGGTCAGGAACCGGCGGCCTTGCTTGAGCAGCTCGCCGAAGGAGACTTCGAGGGGGATCTCCTGCCCTCCGGCGCGTCGCCCCGTCAGCTCGACGACGCAGGAGTCGTAGGCGGCGGAGTCTGTCCGGGGGCTGAGGCGGGTCCGGACGCGGTCATCGGGGATGAACAGGGTGAGGGGTTGGCCGATCATCGCGGCCGTCGGAAAACCGAAGATGCGCTCCGAGGCGCTGTTGGCGAACAGAATGTTGGAAGAGTCGTCCACCATGAGGATCCCGTCCTGGGCGGCCTCGGCCAGCGCGCGGAAACGGGCCTCGCTCTCTCGCAGCGCCCGTCGCGCCTGACGCCGCTCGCGGCGGATCTGTGACTCGCGCAGCTCGCGCTCGATCGTCGGCGCGAGGCGCCCGAGCGACTCCCGCGGGATGAGATCGTCGGCGCCCGCCTTGATCGCGCGGACCGCGGTCTCCTCGCCCGGGGCGTCGGAGACGATCACGAAGGGAATGTCGAGGTCCTTCTCCCGGAGCAGGTTCAGCGCCGCGAGCGCGCCGAAACTGCCCATGGTGAAGTCCGAAAGGATGACGTCCCACTTCTCCGACAGCGCTTCGCTCATCGCCTCGAGCGTCTGGACGCGCTGCGAGATCGTCTCGAAGCCGCCGCGGCGCAGCTCCTCCAAGAAGAGCGTGGCATCCTCGACGGAGTCTTCGAGAAGCAAGACCCGGATGGGAAGAGTCATTCTGCTTTGGTTTTGAACAAATTATAGCCGATCGGTCTCCGGAACGTGCGCGCACCAGGCACTTTCGTGCCTCGCGGGCCCCCTCTCGCAGTCAGGTCCGGGCGGCGCGGATGATGTCCACGAGAACGGTCCTAACCCCGTTGATTACGAACTGGATGCCGACGACCGCCGTGATGAGGCCCATGACCCGGGTGACGATGCGCTGGCCGGTCCTCCCGACCCGGGACACGATCCCCGGCGCCGCGAGCAGGATCAACAGCGTCAGCAGCATGCTGACGAGGATGGCGGCCCCGAGCGCCGCGCGGCTCATGCCGTCCTGCGCCTGTCCGACGAGGGCCATGACCGTGGAGATGGCTCCGGGCCCGGCGATGACCGGGATGCCGAGCGGAACGACGGCCGGGTCGGCTCGCGAGTCGTCCTCGGCGGGGATTTCCTTGACGCCATTCTGCATTGCCCGGATGGACATGATCGTGAAGAGGATGCCGCCGGCGATCTGGAACGCCGGGACGGTGATGCCGAAGAAGGAGAAGATCGCGCCCCCGGCGGCGGCGAAGAAAACGAGGACGGCGGTCGCGGCGATGCAGGCCCGCCATGCGATCCGCGGGCGCTCCGCGGAGGAGCCCGCGGTGAGAGCCACGAAGATCGGCGCGGCCGAGATCGGGTTGATGACGGCGAAGAGAGACGAGAACGCGAGGAGCGCGAAGCGCGCCGCGTCCGAGCTCAGCATCCTCTCCTCCGGCCCGGGGAGCCAATCCCGCTGGTCCCGCTTCGCCGCGATCTCACGACCGCCGCGAAGCTCGTCGGGGCAGTTAGCGTCGGGCGAACCCGGCGCTGCCTAAAGCCGGGGGTCTGCCTCCGGTGGACGGCTCGTGATCCCCCGGGCCCCCTGCCCGGGCGGGCGCCGCTACTCGAAGTACCCGTTGACGTCCAGGAGCAGGTGAACCGTGCCCCCCGCCTGGCCGCTCACCGTCGACAGGGTGCCGCCCGCGCCGAGCTGGATGATCGCGTTGTTGGCGCGCGTCTGTCCCGGGCGGAAGTTCATCGTGGAGACGATGGGCAGGGAAGTCCCTCCGGGATAAATGCTCAGGTGCCCCAGGGAGGTCGGCCCGGTGATCGTGACGTTGAGCGAGACCGCCTTCGCCGTCGCGGGTATCGCGCACCGGCTGGCGAGCGTGAAGGTCCGGGGGATCCCGGCGTCGAGCGCCGGGCCGCCATAGGAGCCGTTCGGGTCGCGCGTGTCCGCGATGCGGCAGGGCGCGAGCGTATAGAAGGATGAGGCGAGCGGCGGACCCGCCACCGAGAAGACGGCGTTGGAGCGGTCGAAGCCGAACCACGGGGCGATGCCCGGCAGCGTCACGCGGATGCGGTAGTTCGTGCCGGCGATGTTCGGCGTCCAGGGCTGGCTCGTCGCCCCGCCGGCGGTGGCCGCGTTGATGCTCGCGAACGTGACGTTCTCGCTGTTGGGGATCGTCAGGTTGTCGATCCACGCGGCGTCGAGACCGGAGCTCAGCTCGCTGTCTTTTTCGTAAACGAAGACGAAATGGTGGGTGCCGGCGGGGACCGGTGAGCCGGTCGTGAACGTCCCCCACGGAATCTCTCCGCTGCCCTGCGCGATCGGGACCCCGTCGATCCAGAAGGAGAAGAAGTCGAAGTTCTGCTCCGAGCTGACCTTGACGAGGAAGCTCACGATGCCCGGCGCCGTCATCGTCGCGGTGAATCCCAGGACCGACCGCTGTCTGTCGGTGACCGCCCCGGACCGCGCCGAGCGGGTGCCGGCCCCCGGAAGGATCGTGTCCGTTCCCCAGGGCTGGTGCGCGCTCGTGGTGAAGCCCGGCGGCAGGCTCGGCCCTCCTTCGAATCCCTGCACGGAGGTGATCGAGCCGAGGTCTCGCAGCGCGTCCACCTGGTAGCCGATGCCCGCGTCGCCCGGCGACGTCCAGGTGATGCTGGCGGGCGCTCCGAGCGTCAGCGTCTCCCCGCCGTTGGGGGAGACGACCGTCGGAGAGTTCGCGACGCCCACCGCCGCCTGCGACTTGCGGATCGCGGCGGTCTGAGCGCTTCCGGCGCCGAAGAGGTCCGTCGAGGCCTGCAGCAGCGCGTTGAGGTTGGCGAGGAAGTCGGAGGTCGGGGTGAGGTAGTTGATCAGGGCGCGGTAATAGATCTGTTGCGTGTTGGGGCGCCCGATCCCGTAGCCCGGAGCGGTGATGGCCAGGTAGGCCGCCTTGTTCGGGATGCCACTGTTGATGTGGACACCGGCGCTGTCGGCGAGGCCGTAGAAAAAGGTCGTCACGTGGCCCGGCTGGTTGTTGGGGGTCGGATCCTGCATGTCGCGCAGCGCGTCGCCCGGTGTCCCCGGGGTCCAGACGTCCTCGCCGAGCTGGAAGTCGGCGGTGTCCACCATGATCGCGAAGACGTCCGAGTACGATTCGTTCAGGGCGCCGGACTGGCCGAAATACTGGAGGCCTGCCGTCCCGTCGGTGACCGCATGGGTCAGCTCGTGCGCGACGATGTCGAGGGCCTGGCTCAGGGGCCCCGCTTCCACGCCGTCACCGTCTCCGTATGCCATCTGCTCGCCGTCGGGGCTGCTGCCGAACGACGCCGCACAGGCGTCGTTGCACCAGAACGCGTTGACGAACTCGTCGCCGAAGTGCGTCGTGGACCGGATCGTATGCCCGCTCCCGTCGTAGGAGTCGCGGCCGAACGTGTTCATGAAGTAGTCGTACACGATCCCGGCGTTGTCGTGCGCCGCGTCGGTCGGGCCGTTCCCGACGGGCCCCTGCGGCTCGGTCCGCTGGATCGTTCCCGGCAGCGTGCAGAGGGGCGCTCCGAAATCGTTGCAGAGGGGGTTGTTGCCGTTCGTGTAAGTCATCCGGTTGCGCGCCGTCTTCAGGTCGTCGTAGGAAAAGAAAACCTTACCGTCGAGAGCGTCCACGAAGACCCTCCAGAAGCCGACCGGCCGGCGGGTCGCGATGCTCACCTGCCATGCCAGCCGGGCATGGCCCGCTCCGTCCACGTGGACGAGGAGCTCCGGAGCCAGCGCCGGAGCAATCGCTTCCCGCTTGCGTACGACGGCGACGGCCGCATCGCGGGCCTCTCTGGAGGAGACGGCCGGCGTCGTCGGTACCCTTTCCACGTCCGCGAAGTCCCCGTTGACCGCAGTGACCGCGAACTGGTCGAAGTGGACGACGAGCTGGCGGCCGAAAACCGGCAGCCCGCCGTGGACCTGGTCATAGCGCACGTGGGTCATGCCGATCGCGTCCGGGGTCGCGGACTTCAGCTTCAGTTGCGCCGCCTCGTCGCGGATGCCGAAGACCGCGCCGTACCTGCGGAAGAAATCGCGGCCGCGTTCCTCGGCGGCGCGCGCGGCCGTGAATTTCGACAACGGCACGCGACCCTGGACGAAAAAGGGCGCGGCGCTGGTCGGTTTCCTGTGGGCCACGAGAGGCTCCACGCTGTCCTGGGAGAGCCGGGCGACCGCTTCCCGCTCCGCCGTCAGGCTGTCACGGCCGGAAGCCGACAGGTCCGGGTGAAGACAGATGAGTACACCGATGAGAAGAGCTGTGAAGCGGCGCATGGACTCCTTCCCTGGGACCTGTCAGGTGGCTTTTTTGGGGCGCCGCATTCTACCGCGCCCGCGGCCGGATCCGGACTCGTCCCTAGAGAAAGCGAGAAACCGAGCCGCCGCGGCTCATCGCGCGGCGCCGAGCCGCCGGGAAGAGCGCTACTCGAAGCAGCCGTCGTATCGACGATGAAGTGGACCGTGCCGGAGGGCTGAGCGCTGACGGCCGGCAGATGCCTCCCGCTCCCAGCGGGAGGGTCGTTGTTGGCGCGCGTGTCTCCGGTCGAAATGTCCGGAGACTCCAGCCGATTCGAAGCGAAATCGGCGCGGCTATGCCCTCCGCAGGACCAGAAGGGCTGCCGCCGCGAGCGCCGCTCCGAGCGCCACGAGCATTCCCGGGGAAAGGGTCGGTATCGGCGCGGTGGGGTGCGGCCCTCCCGGGCCGCCCGGCCCTCCCGATGTGATCGTCATCGTCGGCGTTGAAGTGCGCGTCGCGGTCGAGGTGGGGCTGGACGTCGCCGTCGGAGACGGGGTGCTCGAGGTCACCGTCGGAGTGGCGGTGGCCGTTGGAGTCCCCGTGTCCGTCGGAGACGCCGTGGCGGTCGGAGTGAAGGTGCTCGTCGGCGTCGCCGTCGGCGTGGAGGTTCGCGTGGGGGTCGGGGTGCTGCTCGGGGTCGGCGAAGGCGTGCTGGTCGGCGTTCGCGTGGGCGTACGGGTGGGCGTCAGGGTCCGCGTATTCGTCGGACTCGGCGATGGGGACTGCGTGGCCGTCGGCGTGCTCGTCGCTCCCAGGACGACGACCGTGATCGTCTTGAAACCGCCGGCGTCGTCGTCCACGGGCGCCAGGTGGACCGTGGCGGAGAAAGCTCCGCGGCCGGTCGCGCTCGTCACCCCCGGGTTGAGGTTTACGAAGCAGGGGACCGGCGCGTAGGTTTTCGTCGCTCCCGCGGCGAGGCTCAGGTTCGTGTCGAGGACCGTCGTGGCCCCCGTCGGGGTTCCGTTGGGGCCCGGGCACGTGAAGGAGACGTTCACGTTCGTGGCGTTACAGGCGTTCCCCCCGGCCGTCGGGATGTTGTCCACGGTGAGGGTGTAGTTCACGGTCGAGCCGTTGGGGATCGTGGGATCGGCGGGATTCCGCTCGATGTTGATGTCGATCGCGTTCTCGTTGCAACCTGCCGGGTCCTGGTCGAGCTTGCGAAGGGTCTCCTCCGAGGGCGGACGGCGGAGGCGGGGATTTTCCCGGGGCCTCTCCTGCGCCGGCGTCGCGGCCGCGCAGAGGAACAGGAGAAAACAGAGAGGCCCCCACCCGACGGGTCCCCGAAGGCGGCACGCCGCGCTCATGGTTCCTCACTTTCCGTGGAAATCAAGACTCGACTCGGGCGTTACACCGGGGCGCGGCCGAATTCTCCGGGGAAAAGTCGTGAGCAGGTCTGCGAATACTAATAGCAGAGTCGGTTGTCGGAGCAAACCCCCTATTGGTGCCCCACGGCGGGCCGGAAGGGGCATTGCCCCCCGGAGCACGCTTACTCGAAGTAGCCGTTCACGTCGGCGATGAAATGGACCGTTCCGCTGCCCTGGCCGTTGGAAACCCCGATGGCGCCGCCGGTTCCGAGCCGGACGATGGCGTTGTTCGCCCGGGTCTGGCCCGCCCGAAAGTTGATGTTGGAAACGAGCGGAATGGGCTGCCCCGCCGGGAAGAGCGTGATGTGCCCGACCGAGGTGGGCTGGGTGATCGTGATGTTGAGCGACACCGACTTCGCGGTGGCGGGAATCGCGCACCGGCCGGTGATCGTGAAGGTCCGGGCGGCGCCCGCGTTCAGCGCCGGGCCGCCGTGCGTCCCCGGGGGGTCCCGGGTGTCCACGACGCGGCACGGCACGACGCTGTGGAACGACTCCGGCGTGGGTATCGGAGTGATCGTCGGGGTCGGCGTGACCGTCGCGGTCGCCGTCGCCGTCGGGGTCGGCGTGGCGCCCTGGACGCGCACGATCCCGCTCATCCCGATCCCTCCGGGGGCGCCGTGGGCGGAGCAGTAGTAGCGGAACTCGCCGACCGCGTCGAAGTCGCGGTCGAAGGTGAGGGGATTCGTCTGCAATCCGGAGTCCCAGAGGCCGGGCGTATCGGACGTCGTCGAGTGAACTCCGTTCACCCAGGTCCAACGGACCGTGTCGCCCAAGGCGACCGTGATGTCCGCGTTGACGAACGTGTCGTTGGCGATGGAGACGTTGTGGATCGTCCCCGCGCTCGCGGAGGAAGCCGCGAGCAGAAGAATCCCCGCGACGGCCGGCAGAAGACGTCTCATGATGCGATCCTATCGTCCGGCGGGCCGACCGCAGGTCCTTCAGCTTTTCTTGAGAGAATGCCGGGACGGCCCAGGGACCTCCTCTGCTTCAGCCGTTAAAATCCCGCTCCCCATGGACTTTCTCCGGATCCGCGGCGCCCGGCAGCACAACCTCCGCAACGTCTCCTGCGACATTCCCCGCAACCGGCTCGTGGTCATCACGGGCGTCTCGGGGTCGGGGAAGTCCTCGCTCGCTTTCGACACGATCTTTGCGGAAGGGCAGCGCCGGTACGTCGAGTCCCTCTCCGCCTATGCGCGGCAGTTCCTCGAGCAGATGGAGAAGCCCGACGTGGACTCGATCGAAGGGCTGTCGCCGGCGATCTCGATCGAGCAGCGGACGACTTCCCGCAACCCGCGCTCGACCGTCGGGACCGTGACCGAGATCTACGACTACCTGCGTCTCCTCTACGCCTCCGTCGGACAGCCTCACTGCCCCACGTGCGGCCGGCCGATCCAGGCCCAGACCGTCCAGGAGATGGTGGACCGCGCTCTGCGGCTCCCCGAGGGCAGCCGGTTCCTCGTCCTCGCCCCCTACGTGACGGGCAAGAAGGGGGAGTACAAGAAGCAGATGGCGGAGATGCTCAAGGAGGGCTTCCTCCGCGCGCGAATCGACGGCCAGTTCGTCGACCTCGACGACCCCCCCGAGCTGGACCGGCAGAAGAAGCACACCATCGAGCTCGTCGTGGACCGGCTGGTCGCCAAGCGGGCGGAGGACGAGGACTACCGCAAGCGGCTGGCCGACTCGATCGAAACGGCGACGCGGGTCTCCGGCGGCCTGGTCATCCTCTCAGTGGCCGACGGCCCCGAGGAAGTCCTTTCCGCGAACTACGCCTGTCCGGACTGCGGCACCTCCCTGTCCGAGATCACGCCGCGCCTCTTTTCCTTCAACTCGCCGTACGGCGCGTGCCCGAAGTGCTCGGGGCTCGGAACGATCCTGAAGGCCGACCCGGACCGGCTCGTCGTCGCCCCGGAGAAGTCGATCGAGAACGGCGCGATCGCGATCCTCAAGCCGGGCGCGCAGAACTGGCGCTCGCGGCAGCTCGCGACGCTCGCCCGGCACTACAAGTTCAAGCTGAGCGAGCCGTTCGGGAAGATCCCGCGGGCGGCGCGCGACGTCATCCTGTACGGCTCCGGCGAGGACGAGATCAAGTTCTCCTACGTCGCCGAGAAGGGGGAGTACCACTGGCGCTCCTCCTTCGAAGGCCTGATCCCGATGATCGAGCGGCGTTACCGGGAGACCGAGAACCCCGAGCACCGCGCCGAGCTCGAAGCGTACATGTCCACGGAGCCGTGCCCCGAGTGCAAGGGGCGCCGGCTCAAGCCGGAGGCGCTCGCCGTGAAAGTCGGCGGGCGCTCCATCGACGAGATCGCCTCGCAGACGATCGAAGGCTCGATCCGCTTCTTCGACGGGCTCGCGCTGACGCGCCGGGAGGAAGAGATTGCCGGCAAGATTCTCAAGGAGATCCGGGACCGCCTCGGGTTCCTCGCCAACGTGGGGATCGGGTACCTCAACCTCTCGCGCGGGGCGGCGTCGCTGTCGGGCGGCGAGTCCCAGCGCATCCGGCTCGCGACGCAGATCGGATCGAAGCTCATGGGCGTGCTCTACGTGCTCGACGAGCCCTCGATCGGCCTGCACCAGAGGGACAACCGGCGGCTCATCGACACCCTCCTGTCGATGCGCGACCTGGGCAACACGGTCATCGTCGTCGAGCACGACGAGGAGACCATCCGGTCCGCGGACTGGGTGCTCGACCTGGGTCCGGGGGCGGGCGTGCACGGCGGGCGCATCGTCGCGCACGGAAAGCCGCAGGACCTGTTCCGCTTCCCCGAGTCGCTGACCGCGCGCTACCTGGCCGGAGAGGTCGAGATCCCCACCCCCGCGATCCGCCGTGCGGGATCCGGAAAGGCCCTGGTGGTCCGCGGCGCCCGCGAGCACAACCTCAAGGGGATCGACGTGCGCTTTCCCCTCGGGGTCACGACCGCCGTCACGGGCGTGTCCGGCTCGGGGAAGAGCACCCTCGTCAACGACATCCTCTACCGGGCGCTCGCCCGCGCGCTGCACGGCGCGGCGGAGCGGCCCGGGCGCCACGAGAAGATCGAGGGGCTCTTCGAGATCGACAAGGTCATCAACATCGACCAGTCGCCGATCGGGCGTACCCCGCGCTCGAACCCCGCGACGTACACGAACGTCTTCAACCCGATCCGCGAGCTAATGTCCCGCACCCCGGAAGCGCGGGCGCGCGGCTACGCCCCGGGGCGCTTCTCTTTCAACGTCGCGGGGGGACGCTGCGAAGCCTGCGCCGGCGACGGACAGATCAAGATCGAGATGCACTTCCTGCCCGACATCTACGTCACGTGCGACGTGTGCGGCGGCAAGCGGTACAACCGGGAGACGCTGCAGGTCCACTACAAGGGGAAGTCGATCGCCGACATCCTCGCGCTGACCGCGGAGCAGGCGCTCGAGCTCTTCGTCAACGTGCCCGCGATCGCCAACATCTGCAGGACCCTCGTCGAGGTCGGGCTGGGGTACATCCAGCTCGGACAGTCCTCCACGACCCTTTCGGGCGGCGAGGCGCAGCGCGTCAAGCTGGCCAAGGAGCTGGCGCGGCGCTCGACCGGACGGACGCTCTACCTGCTCGACGAGCCGACGACCGGGCTCCACTTCGACGACATCAAGAAGCTGCTCGGCGTGCTCCGCTCCCTAACCGAAAAGGGGAACACCGTCGTGGTGATCGAGCACAACCTCGACGTGATCCGCACGGCCGACTGGATCCTCGACCTGGGTCCCGAGGGGGGCGACGCGGGAGGGCGCATCGTGGCCCAGGGGACGCCCGAAGAGATCGCCGCGACGCCGGGCTCCTACACCGGGGAGTTCCTGCGGAGGGCGCTCGCCGCGCCGGCGCGGAGACTCCGAGCTTGAATCGCGCCCTCGGGGCGCTCCTGCTGCTCGGCGCCCTTCTTCCGGGGGCGGCTCGAGCGGAGCCGCCCGCCGCTCCGACGCCGACCCGGCGCCCCTGGACGCCCAGACGGCCTCCTCTCGATTTCTCCGGCGTCTGGGAGATCGACACGGCGGCGAGCCAAGGTGCCCCAGCGAGCATGAACGGGGCGGTGCTCTCGGTCGTGCAGTCGGGCAACCGCATCACGCTCCAGCCCGTGCACGGCGAGCACATCCTCCTCACGGCGGACCAGATCGTCGCCGACGGCCGCACCTACGAGAAGGGCGTCGGCACGAAGATGAAGGGACTCGTCACGGTCGCCTGGTCCCCGCGCGGCGACTCGCTGCGGATCGAGGTCACGGCCGGACCGACGGAAGACCCCAAACGCATGACGCAACGCAGCGTCTGGACGCTGTCGCGCGACAAGAAAGTCTGGGTCCGTCAGAGCGTGACGACCCGGGAAGGCAAGAGCAGCCTGACGCGCCTCGTCTTCCGCCGGCGCCTGGGCATCCCGGCGACACCCAAGGTGTCTCCGGCTCCCTGAGGACCCCGTCCCGGCGTCTCCGTCCGAGTTGACGGCGAGGGCCGCGACGGCCGGGTTGTCCGGAGCCAGGGCGCGCGCGCGGTCCCGAAGGCGGCGAGCCTCGTCGAGCTCGCCCCTCCCGATCATCGCCCGGGCCAGGCCGACCAGCGTCTCGACGTCGCGAAGCGGCGCATCCGGCTGAACAGGGCACTGCCGATGGACAGGCCGAGCAGGAAGACGACGAGCATCGCGCCGAAGGCGTACACGGAGCTGCCCAGCACGAGGGCGAGGGTGCGCGACCAGACGACCTCATAGACCATCGCGGAGAACCCGGAGAGCGCGATGCCGGTGAAGAGCACGGTCCACCCCCCCGGCGCGGGGTCCGGCGACAGCTCCGGGGCGCTCTCCGGCGGGGGGGAGGGGGCCTGCGTCTCCTGCGGCGCTGCCGCGGGCGCTTCCCCGCCGGAGGCGCGCACCAGCAGCAACGCGGCGGCCTCCCACCGCGACGTTCGACAGGGCGGCGAGGAGCTCGGTTGAGGAGATTCCGTACGCCGGGAGCAGAAAGTACGTCGCCGCCGTCACCCCGGCGGCCGCGCCCAGCGTGTTCGCCGCGTAGAGGGCGCCGATCCGGCCTGCAAGCTCGGGCAACCGGTGGATGAGGTACCGAGCGAGGAGCGGAAGCGTTCCCCCCATGAGCATGGTGGGCACGACGATCACGGGAGCCAGCAGGAGGAATTGCACGATGAGGAAGAGCCGGGGCGTCTGCTCGAGCGCGGGGGCGAGAGAGAGGTACATGGCCGCCACCCCCCGGAAGAGCAGCGGGATGGCGAGCGCGATCGCGCCGATGGCGATTTCCAGCAGGGCGTAGAGGCGCAGCGCTTTCTCGGGCCTCCGGTCGGCGCGGCGGCCGATCCACCAGCTCCCGAGCGCGAGGCCTCCCATGAAGGAGGCCAGCACGGTCGAGACGGCGAGGGTCGTGCTCCCGAAAACGAGCGCCAGGCGGCGCATCCAGACGATCTCGTAGACGAGGCCGCAGGCGCCCGACAGCGTGAAGAGGAAAAGGAGGAGCCTCCGCTTCGACGGCGTCGCGGACGGCCCGTGAGACATGCGCATCGGGATTGTCGCACGGCGCCGAGCTCCTCCGACTCCCGTCGGAGCCCGCCGGTCGCGGAGCTACAATTTGTTCCAGCCGTGATCACCGGATTCAATACGGACGTGAAGCACGGGACCCGTGTCTTCCACATCCAGACCGAGGACAAAGGGGAGCCCAACCCGTACATCGAGTCGCTGATCTACGTCGGCGGCGAGATCCTCGCCTCGAAGCGCACGTCCTATGCGGAAGTCCTCAAGGACAACAAGGACGACCGCGCGATCCACGAGCTCATGGAGCAACAGCACCGGACGATGATCGCGGCGATCCAGCGGGGGAGGTTCGACGGCCCCAACGGCTCGCTGCGCGTTCCCGACGACCTGGCCCCGCGGCGCGCCTCCGAGGCGGCCGTCGAGGCGGCGCTCTCCCCGCTCCCTCCGGCGCCCGCGCGCGCAGAGGCCGGAGACCGCACGCTCGACCAGATGGTCCTCGACTACCTCGCGTCCGAGGAGCAGCTCGAGCTGACGCTCCATCCCGTGCCGGAGCTCGTCGCCGGCCGTCCGGCGGAGTTCCGCCTGAAGGCCGAGACCTCGCCGTCGCGGCAGCCCGTCCCCGGAGCGTCGGTCCAGGTGCGGTTGCTCTCGACGATCGCGCGGCCCAAGACGCTCTTCCAGGGGAAGACCGGCAACGACGGCGCCTGTGCCGTGAAGTTCGCCGTCCCGTCTTTTTCCGACGGCAACGCCGCCGCGGTCGTGCGGGTGACCTCGGCATCCGGGAGTACCGAGGTCAAATGCTCGGTTAAGAGGAAGGCATGAGCGCGGAGATCCAGGTGCGCGTCAACGGCGAGGCCCTCCGGTTCCCGGAGGGCGCGTCCGTCGCCGCGCTGCTCGAAAGACTCGACGTGGCCAACCCGCGCGTCGCGGTGGAGCGCAATCGCGAGATCGTTCCTAAGGCGGCCTACGCCTCGACGCGGCTCTCCGAAGGGGACGAGCTCGAGGTCGTCGAACTCGTGGGCGGGGGCTAGGCGACGCTCCGCGCGCGGCGTCCTTGCTTGCCGCGCCCGATTCGATCGGTTATCCTCCGCCGCCCGTGGGCCGTTAGCTCAATTGGTAGAGCAAGAGACTCTTAATCTCTAGGTTGTAGGTTCGAGTCCTACACGGCTCACCACGCCGATCGAGGGTCCAGGGTCCCGCAACCTAGGAGAGAGCGGCCGCCTGTCGGCGCAGCTCTTGCGCGGCCTCCTTGAGACCCTTCAGTGCCGACGAGAGCTTCGTGAGCGCTTCCCGGTCGCCGGTCCCCGCCTTCGCGGATAGAGCCTTCACGGCATTCTCGAATTCGAGGCGGTTTCCCGCGTAGAACTCCGCCGCATAGCCGTTGATGATCGACGACCAGGCTTCGGATTTCCCGGTCTGAGCTGCCAGTTCTTGCAGCTGCTGCACGTGGCTGTGCATGGCGATACCGATCTGTTCGAGGTTGTTGAAAGATTGGGCGCGCCTCTTCGCCTGGTCTTTCGAGGTGTCAGTCGACTCGACCAGACGTTTCAGCCTTCCGACTTCGGCCTCCAGTGACCGGACGGCGCTCTGGATGTCCTTGACCTTGGTCTGGATCTTGGCTTGATCGGCGGCGAGCCCCCCGTTCACGGCCATCAGGATCGCCGCAATCGCCGCCAGGATTCGGATACGCCGCATGGAATCCTCCGTTCCTAGTTTTCTTTCTCGTCAGCCTGTTGGGAGGACTGATATCGAACATTCCATTGGAGAAACGACGAAGCGCACCGGGTCCCGCCACGACAACGTCATCGCGAAGAGAAGAGTCTACGTCCCGGGGTGTAGGATCCCGGTAAAAGTCCGATGAAGCGGCTGCAGTTGGCCGCTTCCTTTCTCTCGAAATGGAGGTCGACAATTGAAGAAGATCGCCCTGCTCGCGATCGCGGCCCTGGCGTTGGGCTCGAGTCATGCTTATGCCCAGTCCGACACGGAGAAAGAGGTCACGCAAACGATCGTCGCGTCGAACGAGTACACCAACAAGAACCGGAGAGGGAGCCCGGACGAGTACTCGGCCAAGGGAGCCCTGGAGTTCTGGTCGAGCGGAGGCCTGCTGCAGGAGATTGCCCCCGGGGGCCGACCGGACGATTTCGACTCCGTCTCCATCCAACCCAAGCACATCCGGGTCCTCACAATCGTCGAGGGCCAGGCCGCTGTGGCCCACTTCTACGCCGAAGGCTCGCTCAAACCGAAAGGATCCCCGGCGGTGAACCACTACATGACGAGGGTCACGCAGGTGTTCGTCAAGGAAGCGGGCAAGTGGAAGGTCCGTTCCTCGCACTGGTCGCCGATCACGGGAGGATCGGGCACGTCTCAGGCGGTCCAGTAGCGGCGAGTCGGAAGCGCAGGGCTCCAGGCGGACGGTTACTCCGGCTCCAGTACGAGGGTCTTGACGGGAGGAGAGCTCGTCTCGAGATACCGGCCGTCGCGCCACGCCGGGATCAACCCGCGGTAGCCGGACCGGAAGACGTTGCCGGTCTGCCCGGGCGCGTGCACCCAGAGGCTCTTCGCCAGGTTGGAAAGGTCCACGATCTGCCTGTAGCTCGGACCTTCGCCCATGACGAAAGAGCCGTCCCGGCGGTACGCGCCGACGTTGATGGTGGAGGCGTCGCCGCCCTGTCCGGATTCCACGTTGAAGAGCTTACGAAGCCCTGGCACGCCGCCGAAGACGCCGTGCGGGAACCGGGCTGTGTGCAGTCGGCTCCACCGCCAGTCGTCTGGGTCGGTCCCGAGACGCTCGCGGAGCATGGCGATTGCGCGCTTCAGCGTCTCGGATTTGAACGCGTCGCAGCTTTCGACTGATTTCGTGCGGGCGTCGTCGCACCAGGCCGACTGCGAGCGCAGCGCGTTGATGAGGAAGCGCGTCCGGACGTTGCCCGGCGGGGTGCCGCCCAGTTCGTCTTCCGGCATCGCGGAGAGCGCCGTGTACCAGGCCGCATAGATCGACGCGCTCGTCGAGTCGGGAGAAAAATCGAAGCTCCATTTCCGAAGGCGGTCCAGCAGCTCGCGGGAGTGTTCGTCCGGGGGCTCGGTGTCCAGGAGGAGCGGAAGGAGCTCCCGGGCCTGATACGAGATGCGGTCGAGCTGGATCCTCCGGAAGTCCTCGACCCCGTGCCGGCCGGATGCGGCCATGAGGTCGGTGATGCGCTTCGCCCGGTAGGGCTCGGGCCAGTCGCCCGTGAAGGTCCCGTATTGGGCCGGGTTGACCCGGTTGTTCGCCGTCACGATGAACCCCCGTGGCGGATCGAGCACCCGCGGAAGGCCCTCGAAGGGAACGTAGCCGGTCCACTCGGCGTCTCCGGCGCCCGACACCGGGAAAAGTCCGTCGCCGCGCGAGCGCAGCGGCAGCGCGCCGGTGGCCGTGTAACCGATGTGGCCCTCCACGTCCGCGTAGACGAAATTCTGCGCCGGAGCGCGGAGGAGCGCGGCGGCCGCCAGGAACTCCGGCCAGTTGCCCGCCCCGTTGATCCGGAAGAAGGCCTCGGCGGTCGTGTCGTCGGGGTCGAGTCCCGTCCAGCGCAACGCGACAGCGGGACCGAGCTCCTTCGCGCCGCCGAGTACGTCCGTCACGATCGGGCCGTGGACGGAGGAACGCACCGTCAGGACGTCATCCGGCCTGCCGCGCACGCGGATGCGTTCGGTCCGCGTTTGGAACGGGAGCCACGCGCCCCGGTGGCGATAGCGGGTCGGATCCCCCGGATCGGTTTCTTCGACGTAGAGGTCCTGGACGTCGGGCTCCAGGCTCGTCAGTCCCCACGCGATCCGGCGGTTGTGCCCGATGATGACGCCGGGAACTCCGGGGAGCGTCGCTCCGCGGGCGCTGAAGTCGGGCGCCTCGAGCCGGGCGAGGTACCAGACCGACGGCGTTCGCAGACCCAGATGGGGATCGTTTGCGAGCAGGGGAAGGCCGCTGCGGCTCCGGGCGCCCGAGACAACCCACGAATTGCTCCCCGTGGCCTCGCTCTCCGGGTCGCCTCCACGGAGGAGAGCGAAGCGCGCCTCGAGCCGGCGCCAGGCTTCCCGCTCCGCGGCCCGCATGGGAGGCACCGGCGCCCGCGCGGCGGGACGTTGCGTCCCGGGCGCCCATTCGCTCTCGTCCAGGATCGTCGGATCTTCCGGCGCCGCCGGGAGCAGATCCGCGGCCCGCTGGGGGCCGACGGCGGCGATGAAGCGCGCCCGGCGGATCTCGTTGGCCGCGTTGCCCGCCAGGTCCCAGGCCATGAGCTTCGCCCAGGCGAGGCAATCCACGGCGGCGAAGGGCTCCGGACGGGCGCCGAGAAGGCGGAACTCGACGGGCAGGCTCGTCCGGACCGCCAGGAACGCGTTGATTCCGGCGACATACGTCTCGAAGAGCTGCCGGGATCTCGCCGAGAGGTTCCGCAGGGCGCTCTCCGCCGCCCGGCGAAATCCGATCGTCCGGAGAAAGCGATCCGATTCCAGTAGGCCGGGGCCGAGGACCTCCGCGAGTCGGCCGGCGCTGACGCGCCGCTGGAACTCCATCTGCCAGAGGCGGTCGCGGGCGTGGACGTAGCCGAGCCCGAAGAACACGTCGTCCACCGTGGCGCCCCGCACCGTGGGCACACCCGCGCCGTCGAGCTCCAGGAGGACCGGACGGCGCAGGCCGGGCGCCCGAACGCGCCCGCTCTCCCGCGCCAAAGTGGACAAAACGAGGATCGCCGCGAGAGTGACCGCGACGGCCGCCAGAGCGGCGGCGATCACGGCCACTCGTTTCATGCGGGCGGGATTCTACGGTGCGCGACTCGCAAGGCGTCCCTGCCCGCGGTACACATTTTGCTCCGCCATGGGCCAGGAGGTCACCATGGCCCGGTATTCAGAAGGTTTGGATTCTTCCCGTCGCGGCAACCGAGGAGCCGACCCGGACACCCCGGACGTGGATCCCGCGGGCGGCACGGAGACGCGGCGCTCGGATCGTCCGGAGTTCGACGACTCGGACGAGACCTCCCGCCTCGGAATGAGCTCCGAGGGCGCCGCCGCGGACGAAGCCGAGAGCATGGCCTCGACCGGCGACAGCGAAGGAACGTTCGTCGACATCGCTGCCGGGACCGCCACCGGCCTGGGCCTCGACCGCGGCGTCTCGATGGGAACGGGCGGTCTGGCCGCCGGCGAAGACCTTGCCCCCGTCGCCGAAGGCGATTACTGGCGTGAGAACTTCCGCCGGCGTCCCTACTATGACGCGGGCAAGGGGTACGAGCATTACGAGCCCGGCTATCAGCTGGGCTGGGAATCGGCCGGCGAGTTCGAAGGCCTCTCCTTCGATGAGATCGAGGAGGAGCTCGCGGAAACCTGGGATGCCACGAGATCCTCGGACGCCCCCGGCTGGGACGAGATCCGGGAAGCGACGCGGGATGCGTTTCTCCGCGCGCGCGGACGGGACGAGGAATAGCCCTTCATGGCGGCGGTACGCATTTTGCTGAACGGCCTCAGCAGGAGGAAGCAAAGATGAATGACAAGAACAGAACTCCAGGCGTCGATCCGAACCCCGACGCGAATCGCGATCCCCTGACCGGCGAGCCGGGCTCCCATCCGGTCGGAACGGGCATCGGCGCGACGGGCGGCGCGGTCGCCGGAGCCGCCGTGGGCGGCGCGGTCGGCGGGCCGGTCGGGGCGGTCGTGGGCGG
>JBHENW010000087.1:0-6990 GCA_046261875.1 Thermoanaerobaculia bacterium
CCTCCCGCCGGTAGAGGTGGAGCGTGTAAGCCGGCTCGTTTTCCACGAGGATCGAGCCGTGGCGATCGAGGATGTACCCGCGGGGCGCAGTGATCTTCACCGATCGGATTCGGTTCTCCTCGGAGAGCGTGAAGTAGTGCTCCCCGCGGACGATCTGGATGTACCAGTAACCGGTCGCGAGGAGGGCGAACACCGTGCCCACGACGACCCGGGCGACCTCGATCCGGCGCGAGAGCTCCCGACGGTTTTCCCGGACTCTCAGCATGGAAGTCGGAAGTCGGGAGTCGGGAGTCGGGAGTCGGGAGTCGGAGCGATCATCGCAGGCGCCTCAGCCGCCGTTTTTCCCACCACTCGGACCAGGGGAATCGCCATGCCGTCTCGAGGATCCCGGCGGCGGCCCCGGTCGCGGCGGCGCGGGCGAGCGACTCCCAGGAGGCCAGGACGATCGGCTGCTGCATGAGGAGGAAGGCGAGCACCGCCACGATCGCGTCGTTGGCGATCGAGGCGAGCGCGAGCGCCGCGCCGACGGCCCAAGCCCCTCCGACCATGACGCGAACCGAGACGAGCGCGAGGACGTAACCGATCGCGGCCTTCGCAAAGGCGTTCATCCCGATCAGCTGGTTGGCCAGGCCGTCCTCGAGAAGCCCGGCCGCGGCGCCCGTCAGCACCGCCCGCACGAAGTCGCCGCTCCGCGCCACCGTCGCCGTGGCGATCAGGAACCAGTCGACCGGCCAGGCCCTCCGATAGGAGGAGGCGCCGACGAGGAACTGCAGGGCCGCCGCAGCCGCCAGAAGCAGCACGATGCGGCGCATCCGCATTAATGAACCGCACCCCGCGTTCCTTCCAGAGCCTCCGCCGCCGCGGGAGACGGCGCGAGCACGAGAACGTCGGTCAGCCGCCCGAACGGCGCGGCCGGCCGCACCCGGATTTCCAGGAAGAGGTTGCCGCCCCGCGCGACTTCCGCGACGCGCCCGATGAGGACCCCGCGAGGATAGATGCCGTCGATGCCCGCGGACTCGATGACGTCGCCGGCCCGGACACGGGAGGAGGTCGGCACGTTGTTGAGCCGCAGCGCCCCCCTCCCGTCCCCGCGGACGACACCGAGCTCGCCGGTGCGCACGATCCGCGCGCCCGCGGCCGCGGATGCGTCCAGGAGAAGCTGCGCGCGCGAGATCCGGGCGCCCGCCGCGACGACCCGTCCGACGAGACCCTCCGGGACCGCGATGGGCGAGCCGGCCACGACGCCGCGGCCGCGGCCCGCCCCGATGACCGCGCTCTGCAGACCGGCGCGACTCTGCATCAACAGGACCGGAGCGCTGGTGACGATCCGCGGCAGCGCTTCGGCGGAGGTCAGGAGCCGGCTCTCGCGGGTGAGCTGCTCCAGCTCGGCCCGTAGGCGGAAGAGCTCCCGGTTCCGCTGCTCCAGGGTCTCCTTCAGCCGCGCGTTCTCGGAGCGCGCCCGCAGGCTCGACGCGACCTGGTCCGCCCCGCTGCTCGCGGCCCGCGACAGGGAGGCCAGCACGCGCGCCAGGGGCTCCGCGGCCGCGAGCACCCATGTCTGGAGAACCGTCCCCCGCCCTCCGCGCGCGGGCGCCTGGGCGGAGAGGAGGAGCACGCAGGAGAGGAGGACCGTAGCGAGGACCGCCCCGCCGCGGCGCGGCCGGCTGAGCGCGATCTCCGTCCGGGGGTTGGCGAGTCTCATGGAACGGGAGTCGAGAGTCGAAAGTCGATAGTCGAAGGAAGATCACTCGGGGAAGGCGCGAGAGTTGCTCTACTCCTCGACTCCCGACTCACGACTTCCGACTTCCGGTTCACGTGATCGAAATCTTCCGCAGCAGATCCATGTCGGTGAGCATCGCGCCGGTGCCGAGCACGACGGAGGCGAGGGGATCTTCGGCGTAGGAGATGGGCAGGCCGGTCTCCTCCCGCAGCCGGCGGTCCAGGTTGCGCAGCAGGCTCCCGCCGCCCGTGATGATGATGCCCTTGTCCATGATGTCCGCCGAAAGCTCCGGCGGGGTCCGCTCGAGGGCCACGCGGACGCTCTCGACGATCGCGGCAACGACCTCGGCGAGCGCTTCGCGGACCTCTTCGTCGGTCAGTAGGAGCGTCTTCGGCACGCCCTCGACGAGATCCCGCCCCTTGATCTCCATCGTGATCGGCTCGTCGAGCGGGTGCGCCGATCCAATCTCGATCTTGATCTGCTCCGCCGTGCGCTCGCCGATGAGCAGGTTGTACTTGCGCTTGACGTACTGGATGATCGCCTCGTCCATCTCGTTCGAAGCGATCCGGACCGACCGGCTGTAGACGATGCCGGCCAGCGAGATGACCGCGACGTCCGTCGTGCCGCCGCCGATGTCCACGATCATGTTGCCGGCGGGCTCGGTGATCGGCAGCCCGGCGCCGATCGCGGCAGCCATGGCCTGCTCGATGATGAAGACTTCCGATGCCCCGGCGCGGAGCGCGGAGTCCTGGACCGCGCGCTTCTCGACCTGGGTGATGCCGGAAGGGACCGAGATCACGATGCGCGGGCGGACGAAGAGGGAGCGGCCGTGCGCTTTCTTGATGAAGTGATCGAGCATCTTCTCGGTCACCTCGAAGTCCGCGATGACCCCGTCCTTCATCGGCCGGATCGCGACGATGTTGCCCGGCGTGCGTCCGACCATCTCCTTCGCTTCCGTGCCCACCGCTTCGACCCGGTTCGTCACGTTGTTCACGGCGACGATCGAGGGCTCGCGGACGATGATTCCTTTCCCGCGGGCGAAGACGAGGGTGTTGGCGGTGCCGAGGTCCACGGCGAGGTCGTTGGAAAAGACGGAGAAAAGGGATTTCAGCGCCAAATGACCTCCAGGCGGCGTAACGTCATGCTCAGAGCGCTTCCACGAAAACCCGCACACGCCGCACGGTCTCGTTCCCGGCCGCGTCGACGGACTTGATCACGAGCATCGCATAGCCTTCGTTGTCGATCGTAATCGTCTTCTTGAAGGAGCCGTCGTTCTCCACGTCGGCCGGCTCCGCGTTCACGGTGACGATCGCGCCGGGCTCCGTGCGGCCGAAGATCAGGAACAGGTTTCCCATCTGCTGCGGGGCGGAGACGGCGAGCGCCGGAGGGCTCATGTCCCCGATCCCGGAGCGGGGCGGCTCCGTGAGCATCTTGAAGCGGCGCACCAGCCCCCAGTCCGACGAGACGTCCTGCCGGTCGATCGCCGCGACACGCCAGAAGTAGGAGCCCTCCCGGGACACCTTGACGCGCGCCTGCGGCTCCGTGCGGTCGTCCAGGTCCACCTCGGTCGCGTCCGGCACGAAGAGCCGTGAGCGGGAGATCTGGATCCGATATCGGACGGCCTCCGGCACCCTCGACCACTTCAGCTCGATCTGGTCGCCGGTCTTCAGGTCGTAGATCCGGTTGTCGGCGGGCAGCAGGGGCTGCGGCGAATCGGGGAGCACGACCTTCGCGGAGATCGTGCCGGTCTTCGCGCCCGCCGTGACGCTCTCCCTGTCCGACAACTGGACGGTCTCCTTGCCCGTGGACACCGTGGTCTGCCCGCGGAAAGTCGTCACCTCGGTGCGCTCGCCGATCTCGACGTCCACGTTGACGCGGGATTCCTGCCCGACGGAGGCCGTCGCCGCGTCGGTCGCGATCGTCGAAGTCCCCGCGGCCGTGTACACGCTGACCGCGCCGGAGACCATCTTGACCTGGCTGCCGCTCGACTCGGAGGACGCCGGCCGCCGCACCTCGAAGAGAGAGCCGGGGCGGATCGTATAGAGCGTTCCGTCGGTGAACATGATCTCGGCCGAGCCCGTGCGGCCCGTCTTGATGAAGTCGCCGTCGAAAAGCGCTTGACGCTGCCGCGCCGGATCGAACGTGGAGCGGCCCGCGCTCTGGAGCGAGACGTCCCCCTCGACGAAGATCAACGATGCGTCGCCGGTCTCTTCTCCGCCCGCCCCGCCGAGCGCGCGCCGCGAATAGGACTGCGACTCGACGGCGAGGCGGAAAGCGTCCTCGAACGTCTTGCCCGTGAACGCCGTCTCGGCGCGAGCGAGGTAGTCGCGTGCCTGCGCGACGTGCGAGCCCGGACGGGTCGCGGAGCCGGACGTCGAAGCGCGGGCGAGGAGGGTCCGGGCGTTGGTGATCTCGGCCTGCGCGCGCTGCTCCGGGGAGAGGCGCGTGCGGGTGTACACGAAATAGCTGATGCCGGCCGTCGCGAGCAGGAGCACCAGGATCAATATCCACTGGCGGATCTTCTGGATGGAGATGACGAACCAGTCCAGGTCCGTCGCCTGCTGCTCGGACTTCCCCTTGGACATAAACCTCCGGAATTGTGGGACTTACCAGCTTCGCTTATAGCACACTGCTGGATTCCACCATTGTACGCGGAACTGCGGAAATCCGGCCGTTCGGGCGGGAAGTCGCTGCTATAGTCGCGCGTTCGCATTCGGCGAGGGAGAGGTCGTTCCCATGCTCAAAACCATGCGTTCGAGCTTCCACAAGCTCAAGTGGACGCTCTTCGTGGTCATCATCGTGTTCCTCCTCGGCTTCGTCTTCTTCTCGGGCTCCGGGCCGGGAGGGGCGGATGACCCGGGCAACCAGGTCGTCGCCGAAGTCGGCGGGGAGCGCATCCTGGCCGCGGACTTCGACCGGCAGTACCGGGCGCAGCTCCAGCAGTACCAGCAGATGTACCAGGGCAACTTCACGCCTCAGCTCGCCCGGGCGCTCGACCTCCCCCGCCAGGTCCTCGACGGGATGGTGGATCGCATCCTGCGGCTGGAGGCAGCGCGGCGGCTGAACCTGAGGGTCTCCGACGAAGAGGTCGCCCAGCGGATCATGACCCTCTTTCAGGACAAAGGTCAGTTCATCGGCCGCGAGAAATACGAAAAGATGCTGCGGGCCAACGGGATGTACCCGTCCCGCTTCGAACAGGAGCTCCGGGAAGACCTCCTCGCCCAGAAGTACGGCGCGCTCGTCCGCGCTTCCGTCCTCGTGCCGGACTCCGACGTCCTCCGCGAATTCTCCAACCGCAACGAGAAGGCGACGATCGAGTACATCCTCGTGCCGGCCAGCCGGCTCGAGAGCGCCTCCACGCCGACCGACGCGGAGCTGCAGGCCTATTACGACAAGTACCGCGAGCGGTATCGCGCGCCCGAGCAGAGGCGTCTGCGCTACCTCCTCGTCGAGCGGGCGAAGGTTCGCACGAAGATGACCGCCGCCGAGCCCGAGATCAAGGCCGAGTACGACCGCCGGCGCGACAGCCTCGGCGTGCCGGAGCAGGTCAACGCGGCGCACATCCTGATCAAAGTGGACGCCGACACGACGGACGACCAGGCGAGGCAGAAGGCGGAGTCCCTCGCGGCGCGCGCGAGGGTCGGAGAAGATTTCGCGAAGCTCGCCAACGAGAACACCGAGGACGAGACGGGCAAAGGCAGCGGCGGACGCCTGCCGCTCTTCGGGCGGGGACAGATGGTCGCGGCCTTCGACCAGGCCGTCTTCAATATGCAGCCGGGAGAGATCCGCACCGTGAAGACGGAGTTCGGCCACCACGTCATCCGGCTCGACGAGCGCACTCCCGCGCGCACGCGGCCGCTCGAAGAGGTCCGCGCATCGCTCGAAGCCGAGCTGCTCGACCGCAAGAGCACGGCGGAGACGGACCGGATCGCCCGGGAGCTGGCGCAGAAGCTGTTGAAGATGAGAGCTGCGTCCGAGGACGAGCTGCGCAAGCTCCAGTCGGACACGATCACCTACAACACGACGGCGTGGGTCGGAAAGGGAGAGGCCATCGAGGGGATCGGCGCGAACCAGCAGTTGTCGGAGGAAGCCTGGTCGGCGAAAGTGGGCGAGATCTCGGCCAACCCGATCCCGACCGCCCGCGGGATCGCGTTCGTTCGCCCCTCCGAGGAGCGGCCGGCCGGCGTGCCGCCGCTGGCGGAGGTCCGTGACCGCGTTGCGGCGGACTGGAAGCGCGAGCGCCGCGAGAAGGACGCTCTGGCGACGCTGGAGCCCGCCGCGCGCGAGCTCGCCGCGGGTGGCACCCTCGGCCCTCTGGCGCAGCGCTACGAGACGGAGGTCAAGACGACGCCCGAGTTCGCGCCGGGCGGCCCGATCCCGGAGCTCGGGGTCGCGCCGGAGCTCTCGGAGGCGGTCTTCAAGACCCCCGCGGGGCAGGCCGGCCCACCCGTCCCGGCCCCGGGCGGTTTCGTCGTGTTCCGCGTGCTGACGCGGCAGCAGGCGGACCCCAGCACCCTCGAGACGCAGAAGGGGGAGATCCTGGAGACTCTGCGCTCGAAGGAAGCGGAGCGGCTGGTCCGGTCCTACCTGCAGCAGCTGCGAGCCGACCAGAGGGTCCAGGTCAACGAGCAGTTGCTCGAGTCCTGGCTGCCCGAGGAGGAAGGCACCCCGCGGACGTAAGCCGTACGATTCGGCATTCCGAGCGAGCGAGCGCGACGTGATTGGAAGACTGACGGGCCGGCTCGCCGGCAAGGCCACCGATCACGTCGTCCTGGACGTCTCCGGCGTCGGTTACCTCGTCCACATCCCCCTTTCGACCTTCTACGACCTGCCCGAGGCGGAGGGTCCGGCCTCTCTCTACATCCACACCCACGTGCGCGAAGACACGCTCGCGCTTTACGGCTTCCTGACGGAGAGAGAGCGCGCCCTCTTCCTGCTCCTCATCTCCGTCGCCGGGATCGGGCCGCGGGTCGGATTGACGGTCCTCTCCGGAATCCCCCCGGCCGAGCTCGTCGACGCCCTGCGCAAGCAGGACGTCCGACGGCTCGTCGCGATTCCCGGCGTCGGCAAGAAGACGGCCGAGCGGATGGTGCTCGAGCTGGCGGAAAAGGTCGCGACGTTCGAGGCCGAAGGGGAACCCGCGGCTCCCGCCGCCGTCTCGCCGGAGGACGTGGTGTCGGCGCTCGTGAACCTGGGGTACCGCAAGGCGGAGGCGGAGCGGGCGGTCGAGACCGTCGCCCTGGTGATCGACTGCGAGCCGGACGCGGTGC
>JBHENW010000088.1:0-9394 GCA_046261875.1 Thermoanaerobaculia bacterium
CCTCGCGGAAGCGGGCCTGGGCTCCCGGCGGGAGGCCGAGGAGTGGATCCGCGAAGGCCGGGTCGAGGTCAACGGGCAGAAGGCCTCGCTCGGGGATCGGGCCGACCCGCAGAACGACGCAATCCGCCTGGACGGCCGGCGCGTCCGGGTCCGTTCCCCTGGTGAGGCACGGATCTACATCCTCCTGAACAAGCCGCGGGGCTACGTGACGACGGTCTCCGACCCGGAGAGCCGCGACACGGTCATGGACCTGCTGCCGGGGAGCGTGCGCCGCGGCGTCAAGCCCGTCGGCCGGCTGGACGTGCAGACGGAGGGGCTGCTCCTGCTCACCGACGACGGCGATCTCGCGCGGCAGGTCACGCATCCCTCGAGCGGCTGCACCAAGGAGTACCAGGTCAAGGTCTCCGGCGTGCCGGAAGAGCAGGACCTCGAAAGGCTACGCCGGGGAATCTTCCTCGACGGCCGCCGGACCCGTCCCGCCACGATCGAGCGCGTCTCGACGACGGCTCGAGGGGGGGAGGGGAACTCATGGCTCGCCGTGATCCTCCAGGAGGGCCGGACTCGGCAAATCCGGCGGATGTTCGAGCTGATCGGCCACCCCGTTTCGAAGCTCCGGCGCGTCGCGATCGGGCCGATCCGGGACGCCGCACTTCCTCCCGGAGCCTCCCGCCCGCTCGCGCCGGCCGAAGTGAAAGCCCTCAGGGAGAGCCTCGGAAAGGCTCCGAAGGATCGGGCCCGCCCCTCCGCGCGCCCGACGCGGCCCGCGTCAGAGACGTCCCGCCGACGGCGGGAGCGAGGCACCGCTTGAGCCCGCTCATCGTGGCCATCGACGGCCCCTCGGGCTCGGGCAAGTCGACGGCTGCCCGGGGCCTCGGCCGGCGCCTGGAAATTCCGTATCTGGACACCGGGGCGATGTACCGCGCGGTCGGGCTCGCAGCGCGCGACCACGGCGTCTCCTTGCCGGTCCGCGATCCGGCCGCGATCGTCGAGCTCGCCGACCGTCTGGCTCTCGACGTGAAGCTCACGCCGGATGCGACTCTGGTCGTCCTCGACGGACGGGACGTGACCGAAGACATCCGCGCGCCGGAGATCTCGCTCTATGCCTCGGCCGTCTCTGCCATACCCGGCGTGCGCCGCCGGCTGGTCGCCGAGCAGCAGCGGCTGGGCCGCCGGTACGGGGGGGTCCTGGAAGGCCGGGACATCGGGACGAAGGTGTTCCCCGATACGCCGCACAAGTTCTTCCTGACGGCGCCGGCGGCGGTCCGCGCGGCGCGGCGGACCCGGCAGCTCGAGCAGCGGGGGACCCCCCAGCCGTACGAGCAGGTCCTGGCCGATATCGAGCAGCGGGACCGCGAGGACAGCAGCCGCGCCGAGTCCCCCCTGACGCTGGACGACCGGTACGTCGTCATCGACTCCGGGGACAAGTCTTCGGAGGAGGTCGTCTCGGAGATGGAGGGCGTCGTGCGGAGCCGGACGGGGGCCGAAAAGGCCCGTTCTTCCGGCGTTTCCGGCCCCGCGGGCGGTTGACTCGGCAGGGGCCGCAACGTAGAGTATATTTTTGTATCTCATAGACTTAAGAGAGGGAATCCCTTTTCCATGAAGGGTAAAAACGACAGAGGAGGACGGGAAACCGAGTCGATGGAGACCGAACAGGAACTGACACCCCAGGAATATGAGCACCTCCTGGCGCAGTACGAGAACTCCTTCAAGAACCTGCAGGAAGGCCAGATCATCCGGGGGCGGGTGCTCACCATCACCCCGTCGGAAGTGATCGTGGACATCGGCTACAAGTCCGAGGGGATCATCCCCCTGACGGAGTTCACCGACTTCGGCGGCCACGTCACCGTGAAGGAAGGGGACGTCGTGGACGTCCTGCTCGAGCGGACCGAGGACCAGAACGGTTACGTCGTCCTCTCCAAGGACAAAGCGGAGAAGATGAAGGTCTGGGACGAGGTCGAGCGCTCCTACCGCTCCGGCACCACGGTCCGCGGCCGCGTCATCGACCGGATCAAGGGCGGCCTGGCCGTGGACATCGGCGTGAAGGCCTTCCTGCCGGGCTCCCTCGTGGACGTCAAGCCGGTCAAAAACCTGGAATCGCTGCGCGGGAAGGACCTGGACTTCAAGGTCATCTCCGTGGACAAGAAGCGGGGCAACATCGTCCTCTCCCGCAAGGCGGTCGTCGAGATCGAGCAGGAGGCGAAGAAGCGGGAAACCCTGCAGCTTCTGGAGGAAGGCCGGGTCCTCCGCGGGACGGTGAAGAACCTGACCGACTACGGCGCCTTCGTGGACCTCGGGGGCCTCGACGGGCTCCTGCACGTCACTGACATGTCCTGGGGGCGGGTCAACCACCCCTCGGATCTGGTCAAGGTCGGAGACGAGATCGAGGTCGTCGTTCTCAAGTTCGACCGGGAGACCGAGCGGGTCTCGCTCGGCACCAAGCAGCTCACGGAGGACCCCTGGTCGCACGTCCCCGAGCGGTATCCGGTCGGCTCCCGTGTCACCGGGCGGGTCACCAACGTGACCGACTACGGCGCTTTCCTCGAGCTCGAAGAAGGCGTCGAAGGGCTCGTGCACGTCTCGGAGATGTCCTGGTCCAAGAAGGTCAAGAACCCGTCCAAAGTCGTCTCCCCGGGAGACACGGTCGAGGCCGTCGTCTCCGACGTCAACCGCGACGCCCGCCGCATCTCGCTCTCGCTGAAGGACACGCTTCCGGATCCCTGGGACAGCGTGGTCGAGAAGTACGCGATTGGAAGCCGGGTGACCGGGAAGGTCCGCAACCTGACGGACTTCGGCGCCTTCGTCGAGATCGAAGAAGGCGTGGACGGTCTCGTGCACGTCTCGGACATGTCGTGGACCAAGCGGATCAAGCACCCCTCCGAGGTTCTCAAGAAGGGGGATGACGTCGAAGCCGTCATCACCTCCATCGACCAGGAGAACCGCCGGATTTCCCTTTCGATCAAGGAGTTCCAGCCCAACGACTGGCAGACCTTCCAGACCCGCCACCAGCCGGGCGACGTCGTGGAAGGCACGGTGACCCGCGTGGCCGACTTCGGCGTCTTCGTCCAGATCGAGGGGCTGGTGGAAGGCCTCATGCACGTCTCGGAGACCCCCATTCCACGCGGCGAGAAGCTCCAGGATCACTACAAGGAAGGGGATCCGGTCCGGGCCCGCATCCTCCGCATCGACGATCCCGAGATGAAGGTCGGTCTCTCCGGGCTCCAGGCCGAGGAAGCGGCCGCCCCCGAGCCGGCCGAGGAGCCCCCGGCGGCTCCCGCAGCGGCGCCTGAGGAGGCCGAAGCGGCTCCCAAGCGCAAGCGAACGCGCAAGAAAGCCGAAGATTCCGCGAAGACCTAGCGGCATGCCGCCGGGATGGCTCCGGTCTTTCCGAGGAGACGCGTGCGATGACGAAAGCTGAGTTGATCGAGCGGGTTGCGGTCGCGACGGACGTGACGAAGAAGCAGGCCGAGGCGATCGTAGACACCGTGTTCGACGCCATCGTCCGTTCGCTCAAGGAGGGCCAGAAGATCGAGCTGCGGGGCTTCGGCTCCTTCCGGCTGCGGGAGCGGGGGGCGCGGATGGGCCGGAACCCCAAGACGGGGGTGAAGGTCGCCGTGCCCGCCAAGAAGATCCCGTATTTCAAGCCGGGCAAGGAGCTCAAGGAGCTGATCAACCGCTAGCCGGTCCGTTCGCGCCGGATGCCGGAAGTCCTGTTCGCTCCCTGGCGTTACGAGTACCTCGTGTCGGAGAAGTCGGGCCTCTGCATTTTCTGCGCGGCGGCGACGGCCGGGGAGGAAGGGTCGCTCGTGGTTCACCGCGGCGACCGCGTGTTCGTGCTGCTGAACCGGTACCCCTACACGAACGGCCATCTCATGGTGGCGCCCTACCGGCACGAGGCCTGGTTGTCCGATTCGGAGGAGGAGACCCTGAGGGAGCTGATCGAGACTGTCGCGCGCGCCGAGAGGATCCTCGTGGAGACCTTCCGCACCGACGGGCTCAACGTCGGGATCAACTTCGGTTCCGCGGCGGGAGCCGGGGTCGCCGACCACTACCACGTGCACGTCGTGCCGCGATGGAGTGGCGACACGAACTTCATGACGGTCGCGGGCGACGTCCGGGTGGTTCCGGAGGACCTCTCCGAGACGCAACGGCGCCTGGCTCCTCTCTTCCGGACGGCTGCGCGATGAGCGCCCCGGCCCTGAGCGCGACGGCACCGGTGGATCGCCGGCGCGCGGTGACCGCCCTCGTGCTGGCCTGGCTCGTTCCGGGCCTCGGCCACCACTACCTGGGGAAACGGCGGGTCGCCCTCGCGTACGCCGTCATCGTCGCCGCGACTTTCCTGCTCGGACTCTCCTTCGAGGGACGCCTCTATTCCCCCGACCGCTCGCAGCCCCTGACGTTCCTGGCGACCTTCGCCGTTTACGGCGCAGGTCTCCTGAACATCCTCGCCCGGCTGTTCACGGAGAACCCCGGCGGATCGATCCTCTCGGTGACGTACGAGTACGGTTGCGCGTACCTGCTGACGGGGGGCCTGATGAACCTCCTCCTCATGCTTGACGTCTGGGACATCGCGACGGGCCGCAAGCCATGAAGCCCGTTCCCGTCGATCACTTCCTCATCATGACCCTCTATGCGCTGCTCGTCTCTTCCTTCTTCGCCCTGCTCTGGCGCGAGGGGAAACGGGAACGGTGGAAGCTCTTCGGGGTGCTGATGAGCGCGCTCGTGGTCGGCGGGCTCGCCGTCGCCTGGCTGATGTATCCGTTTCCCTCCTGAGGGGTGGCGCATCGCTCGTCCTCCGGAGCGAAGCGAGAGACGATGACAGCGGAATGAACCTCCTGATCTCCGCGGGGGAGCCGTCGGGTGATCTCCACGGCTCGCGGCTGCTCCACTCGCTCCGCGGGCTGCGCCCGGGCGTCGCGGCGTTCGGGATGGGGGGCGAGAGGCTTGAGGCGGAGGGGTTGGAGCGCGTCGTGTCCTCCGAGGACCTCTCCGTCGTGGGCATCTCCGAAGTGTTCGAGAAACTGCCGGCCCTCTCCCGCGCCCTGCGCACGATCACGCGCGAAGCGAGGCGCCGCCGCCCCACGGCCGCCGTCCTGATCGACTTCCCGGACTTCCACGGCCTGCTCGCCCGCCGGCTGCGGCGCGCGGGCATCCCCCTGATCTACTACGTCAGCCCCCAGTTCTGGGCCTGGCGGCGGGGGCGGGCCGCGGGACTGGCCCGCCGGGCGCTGCGCATCGTCACGCTCTTTCCCTTCGAAGCCGAGGTGTACCGGCGGCTCGGCGCCGACGCCGTGTGGGCCGGCCACCCGCTCGTCGATGACGTCCGGGAAGGGCTGCAGAGGAGCCCGGCCATCCCGCGGGACCCGGCCCGCCGCCGCCTGCTCCTGCTCCCCGGGAGCCGGACCGCCGAGGTCCGCAGACACTGGAACGTGATGCTCGAGGCGGCGGTGACGCTGGGCAAGCGGCACCCGCTGGAGATCCTCGCCGTACGCGCGCCCGGCCTCCCGCTTTCCCTCTACGCCGGCAGCTCGGAGAGCGGCGTGACGATCTCCCCGGCGATCGAGCGGCACGCGCTGCTCTCCTCCGCCGACCTCGCCTTCATCGCCTCGGGCACCGCGACGCTCGAAGCGGCTCTCTGCGGCGCGCCGATGGTCGTGGTCTACCGGACCTCGCCGGTCAGCCACGCGCTCGCCCGGCTGCTCGTGCGCATCCCCCGGATCTCCCTCGTGAACATCGTGGCCGGCGGGGAGGTGGTCCCCGAGCTGATCCAGAAGGACCTGGACGCCTCGCGCCTCGTGGCGGAAGGGGAAGCGCTGCTCGGATCTCCGCAACGGGTTCGCCGCATGCGCGAGGGCCTCGCGCGGGTCGCGCGCGACCTCGGTCCGCCGGGGGGGAGCGACCGCGCCGCGGAGGCGATCCTCGGCGCGCTGGAGCCCGGCGCGGGGCAGACCCGGGCGGCAACGCCATGACTCCGCCGGCCGCATCCTCCGAGACGGCGGCGCTTCCCGAGAGACGCTCCCTGGGCCGGCTCCTTCGCTACTTCGCGAGGTATCGGTGGCGGGCGGCGGGCGCTGTGCTGGCGATGGGCGTCGTTTCGGTCTCGACGGTCCTCCTCCTCTTTCTCCTGCAGAAGATCTTCGACGAGCTGCTCGGGCCCGGGGTCGCGACGCCGCTCCTCGCGAGCGCGCGGTCGGGAGAGCGCGGCGCGCCGTTCCTGGCCTGGCTCGAAAGGCTCTACGCCGCGGCCCGCCAGGCCGCCGTCGGGTGGGGGATCTCTCCGTCCGACGCGGTGCCGGGACTCGTTCTGCTGGCGCTGGCGCTGAAGAACGTCTTTTCTTACGTCTCGGAAGCGGTCCTCAACACGATCGGCCTCGCGATGGTGCGGGACCTCCGCCGGGACGCGTACGACCGCCTGCTCCGCCAGTCCAGCCGCTTCTACTCGGAGGCATCCAGCGGGGATCTTCTCAGCCGGATGCTCTCGGACGTGGAGCTCGTCCAGACGGCTTTCGGCAACCGTCTCACGGATCTTCTCCAGGGCGCGATCACGATCGTGGTCGTCCTCGCCTACGTGTTCTCCCTCGATCCGCGCCTGGCTCTCGTCGTCTTCGTCGGCGCCCCGATCATCCTGCTTCCGATCGTCGAGGTGACGCGGCGCCTGCGCCGCACGACCTATGCGGCGCGCGAGCGCATCGGGGAGATGGGGGCGCTGCTTTCGGAGACCCTCCGCGCCCAGCGGGTCATCAAGACGTACGGAATGGAGCGCTTCTAGGCCGAGCGGTTCGCGCGCGCCAACGACCGGTACTTCCGGGCCAACCGCCGGACGATAAAGATCCAGGCGCTCAACTCGCCCATGATGGAGCTGCTGGCCGGCATCGGCCTCGTCGGCCTGCTCATCTACACGGCTTCGGAGATCCGGGCGGGCCGCATGACCGTCGGCGGCTTCGTCTCTTTCCTGGCGGCCCTCATGATGCTCTACAAGCCGGTCAAGGACGTCACGAAGATCAACATGGTCCTGCAGCTCGCCCTGGCGGCCGCCCGGCGCGTGTTCGAGCTGATGGACCGCGCGAGCGAGATCGAGGAGAAGCCGGGCGCGCGGGAATTACCGCCCTTCGCGGAAGCGGTCCACTTCGAGGACGTGTCGTTCCGGTACGGCGACGCGGCGGTCCTTCAGGGGATCGACCTGACGATCCGTCGCGGGGAGACCGTGGCGCTGGTGGGGCCGTCGGGAGCGGGCAAGACGACCCTCGCCAACCTGCTGCCGCGTCTGTACGACCCGACCCGCGGCCGCGTCACGCTCGACGGCGTCGACCTGCGGGACGCGACCCTCGCCTCCGTGAGGCGCCAGGTCAGCCTCGTGACGCAGGAGACGGTCCTCTTCGACGCCCCCGTGCGCGAGAACATCGCTTACGGGCAGCCGGACTCCGGGGAGGAGCGCGTGCGCGCGGCGGCCCGGGCGGCGTACGCGGACGAGTTCATCCGATCCCTGCCGGAAGGCTACGAGACCCGCGTCGGTGAGGACGCGTCGCGGCTGTCCGGCGGGCAGCGGCAGCGGCTCGCGATCGCGCGCGCCCTGCACAAGAACGCGCCGATCCTGATTCTGGACGAGGCGACGTCGCAGCTCGACGCGGAGTCCGAGGCCCTCGTGGCGCGCGCGCTGGCCAACCTGATGCGGGACCGCACGACTCTCGTCATCGCGCACCGCCTCTCCACCGTGCGCCGCGCCGATCGCATCGTCGTCCTGGATCGCGGGCGCATCGTGGAATCCGGCACGCACCAGGAGCTCTTGACTCGGGGCGGCCTCTACCGCAGGCTGCACGAGATGCAATATTTCGGCGACGGCCAGGGGGACCGGGGGACCGCAAGGTCCCCCGCCGAGCTTCGCGGCGATCGTGAGATCGCGGCGAAGCGGGATCATCCCGCCGAGTGACCGCGGCGTCGGGACTCTCCAGCATGACGGGTTTCGGCCGCGCCCGCGGCCCCGTCGGTCCGGACTGGGCCGCGGAGCTCGTCGTGCGCGCCGTCAACCACCGCTTCCTGGACCTCTCGATCAAGCTTCGGGAGACCGAAGCTTCCCTCGAGCCCCTGCTCCGGAAGGTCTTCTCGCGCCGAGTCGCGCGCGGGAAGGTGGAGGTTTCCCTCAAGCTCAGGCGCGTGACGCCCGCGCGCGCGGAAGTGACCGTGGACGAAGGGCTGCTGGAGGCACTGCTGGCGCGCATCACCGCGCTCTCCGAGAAGTATCCCGTTCGGGGCGCCCTGGAGGCCCGGGACCTTCTCACCATCCCCCAGATCCTGTCCGTCGAAGTCCCGATCGACGGCTTCTCGGAAACGGAGCTGGCATCGCTCGAAGCGCTCGCTGAAGACGCCGCGCGGGAGCTCGGGGAGATGCGACGGACGGAAGGACGGGTAATCGCCGCGGACCTGCTCGAGCGGCTCGGGTTCCTGCGGGGCAAGCTCGACGATCTCGAAGCGCGCCGCGAGGAGATCACGGGCAAGGTCCGGGACACGCTCCGGGCGCGGATCGAGGCGCTGCTCCCCGGCGTCGCGCTCGAGTCGGGGCGCATCGAGCAGGAGGCGGCCCTCGCGGCCGACCGCTCCGACGTCACCGAGGAGCTCTCCCGGTTGTCCGGACACATCGCACAGTTCCACGACCTCGTCACGCGCTCGAGCGAGCCCGTCGGGAAGCGGCTGGACTTTCTGGCCCAGGAGATCCTGCGCGAGCTCAACACGCTCGGCGCGAAGGCGCGGGACCTCCAGCTCATCCGCGAGGTGCTCGAGATGAAGTCGGAGATCGAGAAGGTCCGCGAGCAGGTCCAGAACGTCGAATGACCCCGGCGCCTCGCGGGGACCTCTTCATCGTCTCGTCGCCCTCCGGCGGCGGCAAGACAACCATGATCCGCCGGCTCCTCGAGAAGCCACCCGGCCCCCCGCTGCACTTCTCCGTCTCCCACACGACGCGCCCGATGCGCCCCGGGGAGCAGAACGGCCGCGAGTACTACTTCGTCGCCGCCTCCGAGTTCGACGCCATGGTCCGCCGCGGCGAGTTCCTCGAGCACAACGCCGTCCACGGGCACACCTATGGGACCTCCCGGGGCGAAGTCCTGCCGCGCCTGGAAGCGGGGCAGGACGTCATCCTGGACATCGACGTCCAGGGGGCCCGGGACATTCGCCGGGCCCTGCCGGAGGCGGTGACCATCTTCATCGTTCCCCAGTCCCGCCAGGAGCTCGAGAGGCGGCTGACGACCCGCGGGCTGGACAACGAGGAATCCATCCGGAAACGCCTCGTCAACGCCGAACGGGAGATCGAGCAAGCCACGGATTTTCAGTACGTTATAGTCAACGATGCGCTCGATCGGGCGACGCTTGAGTTAGAATCGATCGTTCGGGCGCGGCGGTTGGC
>JBHENW010000089.1:0-11068 GCA_046261875.1 Thermoanaerobaculia bacterium
GGCTGCCCCCGGTAGCCGCGCGCGAGTCCTTCTCCGCCGATGAAGAGCTCCCCGGCCACGCCGGGGGGAGCGGGCTCGAGTGAGGCGTCGAGGACGTAGAGGCCCGTGTTGGCGATCGGGCCGGGCAGGGGGACCGGGCCTTCGCCGGCTTGCGCCGGACCGGCCGCCGACCAGATCGTCGTCTCCGTCGGTCCGTACATGTTCCAGAGGCGTCCGGGACGCGAGGCGAGCGCGTTGGCGAGAGGACGGGGGAGCGCCTCGCCGCCGCACAGCATCGTCAGGCCCGGCGTGCCTTCCCAGCCCGCCGCGATCAGGAGCTGCCACGTGGCCGGCGTCGCCTGGAGGTAGGTCGCGCCGGAGCTCTTCAGAAGGTCCCGCAGCCGCGCGCCGTCCGCGGCCGCCTGACGGCCCGCCAGGACGACGCACCCTCCGCACACGAGCGGGAGCATCCACTCCAGCGCCGCGATGTCGAAAGAGACCGTCGTGACGGCCAGGACGCTGTCGCGTTCGGTGAAGCCCGTCTGGCGTCCGATCGCGTGGAGCAAGTTGGCGAGCGCGCGGTGTGGCACCTCGACGCCCTTGGGGCCCCCGGTCGAGCCGGAGGTGTAGATGACGTAGGCGAGGCTCTCCGGGAAGATCGGGACGGCCGGATCGACCGAGCTTTCCCGGGCGATCGCGTCGGCGTCGAGCGCGACCTCGCGCACGCCCGCCGGGATGTCTTCCGCCGACTCGTGGAGAGTCAGGACATAGCCCGCCGACGCGTCGCGCAGGATGAAGCGCTTGCGCGGCGCCGGATGATCGGGATCGATCGGAAGGTACGCCGCCCCCGACTTCAGGGCGGCCAGAAGCCCGACCAGCATCTCGATCGATCGCGGAATGCAGACGGCGACGGTCTGGCCCGGACCGGCCCCCAGGCGCATCAGGTGGCGGGCGACTCGGTTCGCTCTTTCGTTGAGCTCCCGGTACGTCACTTCCGAATCGCCGTACACCGCCGCGACGCGGTCGGGCGAGCGCTCGGCGCGCGCTTCGATCAGCCGGTGCACGGGCGTTTCGCGCGGGTACTCGCTCTGCGCCTCCCCGCCCTGGACCAGCCGGAGCCGCTCGGCCCCGGCCACGAGCGGCAGGGCGGCGATCTTTTCGTCCGGGTTTCCGGCGGCGGCCGCGAGGAGGGTCTCGAAGTGGGCGAGCCACCGCCTCACGGTCTCCGCCTCGAAGAGCTCCGCGTTGTAATCGCAGTCGAGGACGAGCCCGGCGTCGGTCTCGACGACGTTGAAGAAAAGGTCGAAGTTCACGAAGGCCTTGGGGTTCGCGTCCGCGGTGACGGAGAGGCCCTGCCAGCGCGATCCGCCGCTCAGCTTCTCCAGATTGAACTGGACTTCGACGATCGGCAGGCGGCTGGGATCGCGCGGAAGAGCGAGCCGGCGGACGAGACTGCCGTACGTGAACGCCTGGTTCTCGTAAGCCTCCAGGATGCGGGCGCGGGTCTCGCGAAGGTGGTTCCGGAAAGAGGACCGCGGAGAGACCGCCGCCCGCACGGGGAGGAAATTGACGCAGTGCCCGACGAGATCCTCGGCGCCCGTCCGCGACTGCCCGGCCGCCGGAACGCCGACGACGAGGTCCCGCTGGCCCGTGAGCCGGTGGAGCAGGACCTCGAAGGCGGCGAGCAGCGTCGCAAAGAGGGTGGCGCCCTCCCGCGCGCCGGCGGTGCGCACGGCGCGAGTCAGCGCCGGGTCGAGCAGCCGGCGCTCCGTCGCCCCGCGGTCGCTCTTGACCGGGGGCCGCGGGCGGTCGAGCGGCAGCTCGAGGGGCGAGGGAAGGGTGGAGAACCGGCCGAGCCAGTAGCTCTCGGATCGTGAGGCGGCGTCCTGGTCCTCCCGCTCCTGCGCGGCATACTCGGCGAAGGAGGCGGCGGGCTCCAGGGGCGGCTCCTGGCGCCGGATCCCTGAGGAATAGAGCTCGGCGGCCTCCTCGAGGAGGACGTTGGTGGACCAGCCGTCACAGACCAGGTGGTGCGCCGTGAGGAGGAGCTGGTGCGAGCCCTCTCCGACTTTCACGAGCCGCGCCCGCAGCAGGGGCGCAGTCCGCAGGTCGAAGGGCGTGCGCGCCTCTTCATCCAGCAGCTTCGAGAGCCGCTCTGTCCGGGCTTCTTCGGTTTCTTCCGAAAGATCCAGAAAGGACATCTCCAGCGGCGCCTGGGGGTCGATGACTTGATGGTCCCCGGAAGGATCGAAACGGGCGCGCAGCGCATCGTGCCGCGCCACGAGCTCCCGGAAAGCGGCGCGGAGGATGTCCCGGTCGAGATCTCCGCGGAAGGTCACGGTGACCGATTCGTTGAAGGCGCAGGACGCTTCCGGTCCCATCTGGGCGGCGAGGAACACTTCCTTCTGGGCTTCCGTCAGCGGGACCCGCAGCGCTGCGGAGCCGGCCGCCGCGACGGAGAGCCGGGGCTCCGGCAGGAAACCCGCCTCCTGCATCTCGGAGATGGTCTCCTCGAACGCGCGGAGCACGAGCCGGAGGTCCGCCTCGGTGTGGGCCGTCGTCAGGAAGCAGGGGAACCCTTCGAGGATGTGCACGCCCTTCGCGCGGAGGTGGTAATGGAAGAGGCCGGCGAGCTTGAGCTCGGAAGGAAAGGCGAGATAGAGGATCGAGCCGAACCGCTGGACGTGCACGGGCAGGCTCTGGCGCGCAAAGAGATCGTTCAACGCTTCGGTGAAGCGCGCGGCTTTCTCGTTGAGCCGCTCCTGGAGCGCCGGTCCTTCCGCCCGGAGGTGTCCGAGCACCGCTTCGGCGGCCGCCATGGCGATGGGGTGGCGCACGAAGGTGCCGGCGAAAAAGGTCACGCCCGTCTCGGGGAAGGACCCGTCGCCGTAGCTCCAGAAGCCGCCGTCCAGGGCGTCCATGAACTCCGGACGGCCGGCCAGCACCCCGATCGGCATCCCGCCGCCGACGACCTTCCCGTACGTCACGAGATCGGCCCGCACGCCGAACCAGGCCTGCGCCCCGCCCGGGTGGACCCGGAAACCGGTGATGACTTCGTCGAAGATCAGCGCGGTCCCCGACTTCTCGGTGATCGCACGCACCGCATGGAGAAACTCCCGCGGCTGCAGGTCCGGGTGCCGGCTCTGCACCGGCTCGACCAGCAGGGCCGCCAGATCTCCTGCCTGCGCCTGCAGCACGCGCAGCGCCTCGTCGCTGCCGTACTCGAGAACGAGCACGTTGGCGACTTTCTCCTCCGGGATTCCCGGGGCGATCGGCATCGACGCGTTCGTCTCGCCGCGGCGGATACCGCGCACGAGGACTTCGTCGAATGTGCCGTGGTAGGACCCGGCGAAGAGCGCGATCTTCTTGCGTCCCGTCACCGTACGCGCCAGCCGCAGCGCCGCCATCACGGCCTCCGAGCCGGTGTTGCAGAAGGTGACCCGCTCGACGCCGGCCATCTCCGAGATGGCGGTCGCGACGCGCAGGGCGTCGGGCGATTGCGGCCCGATCTCCACGCCGAGGTCGAGCTGCGCCCTGACCGCTTCGGTGACGAACTCGGGCGAGTGTCCGAAGAGGTTCAGACCGAACCCGTTCAACAGGTCGACGTATTCGTTGCCGTCCACGTCCCAGAGGCGGCACCCCGCCGAGCGCGTCGCGACGATCGGATAGACGAGCTCCTTCCACTGCTGTCGGAAGCCGGCGGCCGCCCGCGGGTCGGCGAAGCGCGCGCGGTTCTCCTGTGTGAGGCGCTTGGACTCCGCCGTCCTGGCCGTGTAGCGCGCGGTGAATTCCGCCAGGTACCGCTCCTGCTTCGGAGTGAGGCCCGCCGAAGCGGCCTTCTCGATCGGCTTGTAGGGTCCGAACGCCGAAAACGACCGGGTCGCCTCGGTCCGGGGCTGCGGCTTCTCTCCGGGAGGCGCCGCCGCGGCCGGGGGAGCCGGAGCCCCTCCGAGGCGCTCCGCGACGAGGCGCTCGAGAGCCGCGAGGCGGGCCGCCAGCGGGTCGTCTCCCGCAACCGGCGCCGCGTCGGGCCGCGGAGCCGGGGGGGGCGGCACGGGAAGCGCGGGCCGCATGCGGGCGACGTGGCCGGCGAGCGCTTCGAGCGTCGCATGGTCCTCGAGCAGCTCACGGAAACTGATCCGGAGGTCGAACTTGCGGCTGAAGGCCTGACTCGCCTGAGTCAGGAAAAGCGAGTCCAGGCCGAGCTCCAGAAAAGTCGCCCGCGGATCGAGCTGTTCCGCCGGGATGCCCGAGAGCTCGGAAAGTGTTTCCGCGAGCTGCCGCTGGACCGCCAGCGCTGCCGCGGCCGGGTCCGGCGCGGCCGGTCGCTCCGGAGCCGCAACGGGTGCCGGAATGGCGGATGCCGCAACGGGAACCACCGGAGCTTCGATCCGGGCGGACGTATCCACGGCGGACGCCGCCCGAAGCGCCCGCGCCGCCGGCTCGACCCAGAAGGACTTGCGCTCGAAGGGATAGGTCGGGAGAGGAACGCGGCGCCGCCGCTCGCCCCGCGTGAAGGCATCCCAGTCCACCTCGACGCCGGCCAGCCAGAGGCGGCCGAGCGTTTCGATGACGCAGGGGTGGTCGAGGTTGGCGTCGTGTCCGCGACCCGGAGGAGGCAGGATGCGGTCGGGCTTGCCTCCCGGCCGCTGGCGGACCAGAGAAGAGAGCGTCTGGCCGGGGCCGATCTCGAGGAGGACTCGGTCCGGGCTCCGCAGGATCTCGTCGAGGCCATCGGCGAACCGGACGGTGCTCCGGATGTGGCGCGACCAGTACGACGAGCGGCGGACCTCCTCCGCGTCGATCCAGGCGCCGGACACGTTGGAGACGTAGGGAATCCTCGGCGCCGAGAGACGGACCTTCGAAACGACGCGCTCGAAGTCCGAAAGCATCGGATCGAGCATCGCGGAATGGAAGGCGCGAGTGGATCGGAGCCGCCGGCTCGCGATGCCTTCCGCGGCGAGTCTTTCTTCCAGTGAGGCGATCGCCGCGAGCGGACCGGACACGACGCTCTGCTCGGAAGCGTTGACCGCAGAGAGTGAGAGCTCGGGGGATAGCCGGGGCTGGAGGGCATCGGAAGAAAGGCGGACGGCGAGCATTCCCCCCGGGGGGAGAGCTTCCATCATCCGTCCGCGCTCGACGAGCAGGGCGAGCGCGTCGGCGGGAGCCATGACTCCGGACACGCAGGCCGCCACGTACTCGCCGACGCTGTGCCCGATCATGGCGGCCGGCCGGATCCCCCAGGACATCCAGAGAGCAGCGAGCGAGTACTCCAGGGAGAAGAGGATCGGCTGCGCCAGGGCGGTCTCCTCCAGACGGGCGGTCGCGGCCACGCGCTCCTCCGGAACCGGGAAGAGGATGCGCCGCGGGTCCACGCCGAGCAACGGCGTCAGAACCTCGGCACACTCATCGAGACGCTGCCGGAAGTCCGCCTCCGACTCGTAGAGGGCGCGGCCCATCCCGACGAACTGCGTCCCCTGTCCGGGGAACAGGAAGACGACCCCGGGGGAGCTGGGCGGAGCAATCCCGCCGGCCACGTGCTTGCCCTCCCGCGCCTCCAGGCCCTGGAGCGCCGCAGGGAGGCCGTCACAGACGACGATCCGCCGGTGGGGGAACGCCTTTCGGCCCGTTCGCAGCGTATGCGTGACGTCGGCGAGGTCGACCGCGGGGGATCGGCGCAGTGCCGCCAGGAGGGCGGCGGTGGCCGCCTCGAGAGCCGCCGCCGACCGGGCGGAAAGCGTCAGGAGCTGCGTCGGACGGGAGGGACCGGACGGGGGAGGCTCGGGCGCCTGCTCCAGGACCAGATGGACGTTGGTTCCGCCCACGCCGAATGAGCTGACCCCGGCGCGCCGCGGGCCCTCGGTGATCCATGGCCGGGAGGCCCGGGACACGAAGAACGGGCTCCCGTCGAGCTGCAGCTTCGGGTTGGGCGCCTCGAAATGCATCGTTCCGGGAATCACCCCGTGCTGCAACGCGAGGACCGTCTTGATCAGGCCGGTGACGCCGGACGCCGCCTCGAGGTGTCCGACGTTGCCTTTGACCGAGCCGAGAGCGCAGAAGCCGGCGTCCGAGGTGCCGTCGCGGAACGCCCGAGTCAGGGCCGCGACTTCGATCGGGTCTCCCAGGGGCGTCCCGGTCCCGTGGCCCTCGACGTAGGTGATCTCCCGCGGTGACACGCCCGCCATGGCGTGCGCGCGCGCGATCACGGAAGCCTGCGCTCCGACGCTCGGCGCCGCGTAGCCGACCTTTCCCGATCCGTCGTTGTTCATCGCCGCGCCCCGGATCACGGCGGCGATGGAGTCGCCGTCGGCGACCGCATCTTTCAGGCGCTTGAGGACGACGACCCCGGCCCCTGCCCCGAAGACCGTGCCCGCTCCGGCCGCGTCGAAGGGGCGGCATCGCCCGTCGGGAGACACCATGCCCCCTTCGGTGTGGAGGTAGCCGCGCACCTGCGGGAAGGAGACGGACACGCCGCCCGCCAGCGCGACGTCGCACTCGCCCGCCCACAGGCTCTGGCAGGCGAGGGCGACGGCAGTGAGCGAGGTCGAGCAAGCCGAGGCGACGGTCAGGCTCGGGCCGGTCAAGTTCAGCTTGTAGGAGACCCGCGTGGGCAGGAAGTCCTTGTCGTTGCCCATCGTCGCCGCGCCCGCGCCGGACGGATACGCCTCGACGAGGTCCTGGACGAAGCCCGGTTCCGCGTTCAGGTTGGCCAGCAGGTAAGTGTTCAGTGAGAGCCCGGCGAAGACGCCGATCGACCCGCGGTAGCGCTGCGGGTCGCAGGCGGCGCGCTCGAGCGCCTCGTGGGCGCACTCGAGGAAGATCCGGTGCTGGGGATCGGTCAGCTCGGCTTCGCGGGGGGGGATGCCGAAGAAGGCCGCGTCGAAGAGATCCACACCCTCGAGCACCCCCCGGGCCCGAACGTAACCTTCGCGGGCGAGCAGGCTTTCGTCGGCTCCGGCGGCGCGCAGCTGCCCGTCGGTGAAGCGGGAAATGGAATCGACCCCGTTGAGCAGGTTGTCCCAGAGACGATCCACGTCCGGCGCTCCGGGGAACCGTCCAGCCATCCCGATGACCGCGATGCCGTCCCGCTCCGCGGTGCGTTTGCGGACGGGCGCCGGCAGCGCGGGCTGCGGGCGCGAGGGGTCGTCCAGGTAGGCCGCGAGCGAAGCGACCGTGGGATGCTCGAAGAGCCGCACGACCGGCAGGTCGAGGTCCAGCGCCCTGCAGAGGCGCGCGTGGACGGTGATCAAGTGCAGGGAGTTCCCCCCGAGGTCGAAGAAGTTCTCCTCCAGTCCGACCGCCGGACGGCCGAGCACCTCTTTCCAGACCGACGCGATGAGCGCTTCGTGGCGCCCGATCGCCGCGCGGCGCGGCTCGGCTCGCTCCGGGGGAGCGGAGGTGATCGCGGCGAGCGCGCCGCGGTCGATCTTCCCGGCGGGCGTCCGCGCCAGCGCTTCGGTGAATCGGAACTCCGACGGGATCATGTACGCAGGCAGCGACTCCGCGAGCCAGTCTCGCAACTCCGCCCGGTCGGGGGGGGCGCTGCGGGGGACGATCCAGGCGGCGAGCCGTCTGTCCGAGCCCTCCCCCTCCAGCGCGACCGCAGCCGACCGGATCCCCGGGTGCCGCGCGAGAGCCGCCTCCACTTCCTCGGGCTCGATGCGGTGGCCCCGGAGCTTGACCTGCCGGTCGAAGCGCCCGAGATAGACCAGTTCCCCGTCGGTCCGCCGTTTCGCGCGGTCGCCCGTCCGATAGAGACGCGCCCCGGGCCGGCCCGAGAAGGGGTCGGGCACGAAGCGCTCGGCCGTCAGGTCCGGGCGCCGGCGATATCCCCGCGCGAGACCCTCCCCGCCGATGAAGACCTCACCGGGGTGCCCCGGCGAAACGGGTTCCCAGTTCCGATCCAGCAGGTGGATCTCCGTGCGTGAGATCGGCCGCCCGATCGGAACGGATTGCAGACGCGGGGGGAGGTCTCGCGGGATCCGGTAGGTCGCCGCGAACGTCGTCGTCTCGGTCGGCCCGTACCCATTGATGATCTCGGTGTCGGGCAGCCGCTCGAGAGCCTTGCGGACGTGGGCGAGGGAAAGGGCTTCGCCGCCGATCAGAAGCTGGCGAATCGGCCGCAACGCTTCGGGCTCCTCGTCGATGACCGCATTGAAGAGCGACGACGTCAGCCAGAGCGTGTTCACCGCTTCCCGGCGGATGACCTCTCCGAGCCGCCGGGGCGCCGGGAGCGGGTCGGGAAACAGGATGCACTGGCCGCCATGGAGCAGAGGCCCCCAGATCTCGAAGGTGGAAGCGTCGAAGGAGAGCGGGGCCACGTGCAGGAAGACGCGGGATGGGTCGAAGCGCGCGTACTTCGCCCCGACGATCAGCCGCAGGATTCCGCGGTGCAGCACCTCCACGCCCTTGGGCTCGCCCGTCGTGCCGGAGGTGTAGAGCACGCACGCGATGTCGTCGGCCTTCGTCCGCGCGCTCGGGCTTTCCTTCCTTTCGGCGCCCGGCCCGGCCTTGGGCGCGTCCAGAAAGAGGACGGGCAAATCGGGGGGGGTCCTGTGCGCGTTGGCGGCGTCTACCAGGGCCAGGGACGCCCCCGCGTCACGGACCAGCCAGGCGATACGCTGCTCCGGCGCGTGAGGGTCGAGCGGGAGGTACGCCGCGCCGACCTTCCAGGTCGCCAGCAACCCCGCGATCGCCGCCGGAGTCCGCCCCGCGCAGACGGCCACCAGGGATCCCCGGCGCCCCCCGAGCTCCCGGATCTGGCGCGCGATCCGGGTCGCCTCGGCGTCCAGAGCGGCGTACGTGAGGACCGTCCCTTCCCCGCTGACGGCGGGGGCATCCGGGGTCCTCCGCGCTTGCGCTTCGAACACGGTCAGGACACTTTGAGGGCGAACGGCAGACTCGTGAGGTACCCCGGACTTGCCGGCCCCCGATGGCATGCGTTTCATAAGTGAACAGACAGAATCTTAGCGCCGGAAGGGGCCAAACGACATAGCACATTCGCGCTTTCGAGCCGCCTGCCGAGCGCCCGGCGTTCCGGTGCGTGTCGACGGGGAGCCTAGAATGACGCCGCGCATGAGACCGATCTCCGGTGAGGCGACGCGATGAGCCGGATGCGGATCGGGACCGGTTTCGACGCCCACCCCTTCGGCGGTCCCGGGCCCGTCCGTATCGGCGGCGTGGACGTGCCTCACCCGGCCGGGTTGAAGGGCCACTCCGACGGCGACGTCCTGCTTCACGCGCTGGCCGATGCGATCCTCGGGGCGGCCGGCTTGCCGTCGCTCGGCGAACAGTTCCCGGACACCGACCCCGCGTGGCGCGGCGCCGACAGCGCCTGGCTGCTCGCACGGGTATACGGGAAGGCGAAAGACCGGGGTCTCGAGCTCATCCATGCCGATGCGGTGGTCGTGGCGGAAACTCCCCGGCTGGCGCATCTGCGCGAGAGGCTGTGCTCTCGCATCGCCGAAGTGCTCGACGTGCCCGTCGATCGGATCGGCGTGCGCGGCACGAGCAGCAACGGGCTCGGCTTCACCGGTCGCGGTGAGGGAATCGCCGCCATCGCGGTGGTTCTCCTCGGGGAGCCGGAGGGCGGATGATCGTCTCGGGCCTCCATCCCGTTCTCGAAGCCGTCCGAAGGAGACCGCGGGACATCGAATGGGTTCTCGTGGATTCGGAGCGGCGCGACCACAGGATCCGCGAGCTCAAGGAGGCCTGCCGGGACTCCCGGGTCCCTCTGCGATACGGGGATCGCGCGCTTCTCGACCGCACCGCGGGGGCGCGGCACCAGGGCGTCGCCGCCCGCCTGGCTGTTCGGTCCTTTCTGCCCGAGCCGGAGGCGGCGGCGGGCGAAAAGGGCGACCGGCTCCTCTTCGTCCTGGACGGGATCCAGGATCCCCACAACCTGGGGGCGATCCTCCGGGTCGCCGAAGCGGTCGGCGCGCGCGTCCTCGTACCGGAACGGGGGTCGGCGCCCCTCTCCGAGGCCGTTTCCCGCAGCTCGGCCGGGGCGGTCGAGCGGGTCCCGGTCGTCCGGGCCGGAAACATGCGGCGCGCGATCGACCGCTTGAAAGAGGATGGGTTCCAGGTCGTGGGACTCGACGCCGGGGGGGACGACCTCTACGGGCTGGACCTGACGGGGGACCTCGCCCTGGTCCTGGGAGGGGAGGGAAAGGGGATTCGCCGGCTGGTCCGGGAGGGCTGCGACCGGCTCGCCCGGCTGCCCATGCGGGGGGCGCTGGGCTCCCTGAACGTCTCGACGGCCGCCGCCGCGGCGGGCTATGAGGCCCTCAGGCAGCGTCGAATCTCACGGAAAGGCCTTGCATGACGATATTTGGGCTGCTAGACTCCCCGGTTCGCGCCTGTCGGGAAGAGTCTGCTCTTTGAAGGCCGGCGAAGTCGGCCGGCGTAGCTCAATGGTAGAGCATCCGATTTGTAATCGGAAGGTTGCGGGTTCGAGTCCCATCGCCGGCTCCAAGCGAGCGCCGGTGGGCGCGGTGGAAGAGGATGCGGGCGGCCTTCCGCGGCGAGCGCGGTTTCTTTCGAGCTCGGGCAGGTGGCCGAGTGGTTAATGGCAGCAGACTGTAAATCTGCCGCGCTTCGCGCTACGGAGGTTCGAATCCTTCCCTGCCCACCAAAGGAGCGGGAGTCGGGAGTCGAGAATCGGTAATCGGGAATCGAGACGAGCGAATCACGTTCGACTATCGACTTCCGATTTCCGATTCACGATTACGGCGGCGATCGCCGCGTGCGGGAGTAACTCAGGGGTAGAGTCACAGCCTTCCAAGCTGTTGGTCGCGGGTTCGAATCCCGTCTCCCGCTCCAGGGAGCCACGCCGAGAGGAGTAGCGAGGAACTTTCCACGCCCACGTAGCTCAGTTGGTAGAGCACGTCCTTGGTAAGGACGAGGTCACCAGTTCAATCCTGGTCGTGGGCTCCATTGCGAGGGTGAGAGATGGGTAAAGAGAAGTTTGACCGGACCAAGCCGCACGTGAACATCGGGACGATTGGTCACGTGGATCACGGGAAGACGACGTTGACGTCGGCGATTACGCTGGTGTTGTCGAAGAAGGGGTTGGCGCAGGCCAAGGCGT
>JBHENW010000090.1:0-5405 GCA_046261875.1 Thermoanaerobaculia bacterium
CGCCATCTCGTAGAGAATGGATCCGAAGGAGAACTGGTCGGAGCGGAAATCCACTCGCCGGCCGCTCGCCTGCTCCGGCGACATGTAGCCCAGGGTCCCGAGCACGACGCCGGCTTCCGTGCGGTAGCCGCCGATCGTCGGCATGCTGGTCTGGTCCGAGTGCTGCGGGTCCTCGGGCTTGGCGAGACCGAAGTCGAGAATCTTGACGAACCCGTTGGCCGCAATCATGAGGTTCTCGGGCTTGAGGTCGCGATGCACCATCCCGATCGTGTGCGCGGTCGCCAGACCGTCCGCAGCCTGCGCGGCGAGATCGAGCAGGCGTTTGATCGGCAGCGGACCCGAGACGAGGAGCTCCCGGAGCGTCTGCCCTTCGACGAGCTCCATGCTGATGTAGGAGACCGATTGCTCCCGCCCGATGTCGTGGATCGTGACGATGTTGGGGTGGTTGAGCGCGGAGGCCGACCGCGCTTCCTGCTCGAAGCGCGCCAGGCGTTCCTGGTCCTTGGCGAGCTCGTCCGGCAGGACCTTGATCGCCACGTAACGGCCCAGCCGCGAGTCCCTCGCCCGATAGACTTCCCCCATGCCGCCGGCGCCCAGCGGCGACAGGATCTCGTACGGGCCGAGGCGGGTTCCTTCCGATAAGGCCGTCGGCGGATCTTAACGTTCGAAAGGATGGACGTGATGGACCTCCGGAGCATCCAGAAACCGCTCGAGGAGCGGTATCGCCGCGAGCCGGGTTAGTCGCGGATCACCTTGCGCGCCCGCGGGGAGCAGACCGGCGCCCCCATCGCGTGCTCCGTGGACATCGGGCGCGCGATCTACGAAGCCCAGGCGCGCACCGGCGTGGGAGGCGCCGGAACGGCCGGGTGCTCGGGGGACCCGCTGCTCGGGGCCCTGGCCCCCTGTGCCCAGATCACGTGCCAGATGGTCGCCACGGCGATGGGAATCGAAACCGAGAAGATCGTGGCCTCCGTGGAGGGAGACCTGGATCTCTCCGGCACGCTCGGCATCTCGAAAACGGTCCCCGTGGGATTCGAAGAAATCCGGCTGCGCCTCGACGTCGTCGCGCCGCAGGCGACCGCGGAGCAGCTCCAGGCGCTGCGCGAGAAGACGGAGCAGTATTGCGTCGTGATGCAGACCCTGCGGCGGCCGCCGGCGCTGCGCACCGCATGGAGCGCTTCGTCCTGAAGCTCCCGCGGCTATGGCCGGCGGCGGCCCTCCTCGCGCTCGCCCTCGCTCCGTCGAGCGGTCGCGAGTCGCTCGAGAGCCGGATCGCCGCGCGGGTCCGGCGCTTCGAAGGGACGATGGGGGTCGCGGCGAAGAACCTCGACACTGGCGAAGAGATTTCCGTCAACGGAGACGCGCGCTTCCCCACGGCGAGCCTGATCAAGGTCGCGGTGATGGTCGAGGTCCACCACAAGATCGCCGAAGGGAAGTTCGCGCGCGACACCGTGCGGCCGCTCGCCGAGTCGGACAAGGCCGGCGACGAGCCGGTCGTACTCAACCAGCTCCACGCCGGCCTGCCGCTGACGGTCGCGGACCTGCTCGCCCTGATGATCGCCTTCTCGGACAACACGGCGACGAACATGCTCGTGGGGCTCGTGGGAACGGCCAACGTGGACCGCCGCATGGAAAGCTACGGGCTTCCCAACACGAAGCTCTTCCGCCCGACCTTCCGCGACGGCAAGGCGGACGTCTTCCCGGAGCTGGAGAAGGAGTTCGGGCTCGGCATGACGACGCCAAAGGAGGCGGCGCGGCTCTTCGAGCTCATCGCGGAGGGAAAAGCCGTGAGCCGGGCGGTCTCCGACGAGATGCTCGCCCTCCTGGAGCGGCAGCAGGACCGCGCCATGATCCCGCGTTCGCTCCCCTGGGACCGGGACCGGATCGTCGTGGCGAACAAGACCGGCTGGGACGAGGAGAAGGTCCCGGATGCGAAGGGCTTCCGGGGGGAGATCCGGACCGACGCGGCCTACGTGCGTGGGCCGAGATCGCGGTTCGTGATCGCGATCTGCGCGCGCCGCGGGAAAGACCGCCGCCCGACGGCCGACAACGCCGCCCTCCTCGCCGGAGCGGAGATCTCGCGGATCGTTTACGACGCCTTCGAAAAGGCGGCCCCGCCGAAACGGCGCTGAATCCGGGCCTTCCTCATTTCTCCTTTTCCAGGGCCGCCTGCCAGTTGAGGATCACGCGCAGAGGCGACTCGCGGACCCTATCCAGGGGCATGCTGATCAGGAACCGCGATCCGTCTGGCGTCACGTCGTAGTTCTCGATCTCGGTGTCCGTCTGAAAGAGCGGAACGGGAGCGCCGGCCGCCCAGCGCGCTCCGGGGGTCACGGGAACGGCCATGAGGGAGTTCCCGGGAGCGGCGTAGTAGAGCTCCTTCCCATCCCGCCTCCACCGGGGCCGCGTGCCGCCGCTCGGAGAGATGCGGCGTTTCTCTCCCCCGCCTTCCGTCAGCGCGGCGTAGACCTCGGGAGTTCCCGATTCGTCCGATTCGAACGCGATCCATCGCCCATCCGGCGAGAAGCGCGGGTTGGCTTCGTCAAATCGCGTCTGGACCCACGCGAAAGGCTTCCGCTCCCCCTGGAGGGGCAGGAGCCAGATGTCCCGCGCCGTATGGTACCTCCCGTACATGAGCAGCCGGCCGTCGGGCGAGATGTCCTCGGGTTGCTCCAAGCCAGGCCCCCCGAGGAGCGTTCTTTCGCCCCTCGCCGTTCCGAGGGCCACTTCGTAGATGTCCGGCGGCCCCATGCGATCCGAGCGGTAGATGAGCCTCGATCCGTCGGGCGCCCAGACGGGCAGGGCCTCGTCGACCGGATCCGAATGGAGCCGCGTGGCCACCCCGCGTGGCACGTCGAAAACCCAGACGTCCGAGGTGCCCGTCCGCGGATCTCCGATGTCTACCGCGACGCGCTCCCCTTCGGGAGAAATCCGCAGGCCGTCGATCACGGCCGGTTGACCCAGCTGGCCGATCTCCTTCCCCTGCCGATTGAGCCAGGCCAGCCGCGAGGGTGGCGCCGCCGTCTGATAGGCAATCGCTCCGGTTTGCGAGACGGAGAACGCCGCGTGGCTCGGTCCGAAGAAGTAGTACACGCCGGAGGCCAGCCGTTGGGGGCTTCCGTGGAGCTCCGCTTTGCGCTCGTCGAAAGCCTGTGCGAAGAGGGCGCTGTCCCGGACGTAAAGCAGGTATCCCGGCGGCGCGTACTCGACGCGCGAGCTCAAGCGGGCGACGGCGCGGTTCTCCTTCGAGTCGAGGGATGCCGCCCGCAGCTCGCGGAACTGAACCGCCCGACCCGGATTCGCATTGACGAGGTAAAGGAATCGCCTTCCGTCCTGCAGGAAATGCGGCCAGATGTGATTCACCTCGTTCTCCAAACGAACGGGGGAAGTCACCGACACCGCTTCTCCCCCCGAGTCGGCCACGCGGAATATGCCCGGCGGTTCGAGTCCCGAAAAGAGAATCGTCCCGTCCCGGCTCCACGTGCCGACCAGAGCGAACGGAGCGTCGCAAAGCTCGACGGGAGGACCTCCCGTGGAAGGGATCTTCTTCAACTTGCCGTCGGCGTAGAAAGCAATGAACCGGCTGTCGGGCGACCAGAAATGGGCCGAGGCGTCGAGTGACCCCTCGAGCTCGACCGCCTCTTCCGAGTCCAGCGCGCGGACGTAGAGGTGCCGCCGCCCCCGGGAGAAAACTTCGATCCCGAGCCGCGTCCCGTCGGGCGAGATCGAGAACCCGCGGGAGACCTCGGAGGGCGCATACGCCGCTCCGGCGGGCAGCGACACGGTGAATCGCACGGGCCGGCCGTCGGGATCGCCCGCCCGGCCGCCGGTCATGAAGCGGCCGAGCGCCCAGGCCAGGGCGAGGGCCAGAGCGCCCGCCGTGACCAGCAGCGGCTTGCGGCCGGGCCGCGAGGGCGCCGGTCTCGCGGCAACCTGCGGCCCCGACCAGCCTCCCGCTACCGACTGCAGGTCGAAAGCCATGTCGCGCGCGGACTGGAACCGCTCGCTCGGGCTCTTCTCCAGGCAGTGGCGGACGAGCCGGTCGAGCGCGGGCGCGAGGGCCGGATCGGCGATCGAAAGCTCGGGAGGCTCCTTCTGGACGATGGCCGCCATCGTCTCCGCCGGAGAGTCGCCGCGGAAGGCGCGCTGCCCGGTCAGCATCTCGTAGAGGACCGAGCCGAAGGAAAAGATGTCGGAGCGGTGATCCACCGGCTGTCCGCGCACCTGCTCCGGCGACATGTAGCCGGCGGTCCCCATGACGACGCCGGGCTCGGTGCCTGCGGATGCCGTCGGGACCCGCGTGCCTTCCGGCTCGGGCATGGTCACCTTCGCCAGACCGAAGTCGAGTATTTTCACCCGCCCCTCGGCCGTGATGAAGAGGTTCTCGGGCTTGAGGTCGCGGTGCGCGATCCCCTTCTCGTGCGCGGCCGCGAGCCCCTGGGCCACCTGGACCGCGTAGTCGAGCGCCTTGCGGGCCGGCAGGGCCCCGGACGCGAGACGCTCCCGCAGGGTCTGGCCCTCGAGGAGCTCCATGACGGCGTAGGCCGTGACGTCCTCCCGTCCGAAATCGTGAATGGCGAGGATGTTCGGGTGGGAAAGGGAGGCGACGGCCCGGGCTTCCCGCTCGAACCGCGCGAGCGAGGCCGGGTCGAGGGCCAGCTTTTCCGGCAGGACCTTCACGGCGACCTCACGCCCGAGCTTCGTGTCCCGCGCCCGGTACACCTCCCCCATCCCGCCCGCGCCGAGCGGCGCGAGGATCTCGTAGGGTCCGAGGCGAATTCCGGGTTTCATCGGAATCGACTCAATTCTTGCTCGGCAGACGCCGCTTGAGATCGTCGATCCATCCCAGCACGACGACGAGCGGCATGGGAGGCAGATCCGGATAGGCCGGCCGGATCAGGACAAAACGCTGGCCGTCGGGAGTGACGTCGAAGGCATCGAACGGCCCTTCGAAGAGGACCCTGGGAACGCTCGCGCGAGGCTCCGGGGCCGTCTCGATAGAAGCCGCCATCAGCTTGTTGCCGCTCTGGAAATAAAGCTCTCGCCCGTCCGGCGACCACACCGGGTCCGTTCCTCCGTTCGCCGATATCTGGGACTTTCCAGCGGGACCGGGGTACCGCGCGACGTACACCTCGAGGCGGCCGGACTCATTCGAGTGGTAGGCCATCCATCTTCCGTCCGAGGAAAGCCGTGCGGCGTCCTCTAAAGAGGGAGTCGCAAGGATCTGGCGCGTCGTTCGGTCACCGTCGAGGGAAAGCTCGGATAGGTCAACGCCGGTCCGGGAGAACTGCTCAGAAACGATGAGAGTCCGCCCGTCGGGAGACCAGGAACTGGCCATCGGCCACTCGGACGTCATCCTCGTCAGCTGCTCGGGCTCGGCGCTCCGATCCGTCGGCACCCAGAAG
>JBHENW010000091.1:0-19251 GCA_046261875.1 Thermoanaerobaculia bacterium
CTACGGATGGCTCACCCCGGTTCCGGTGCAGGTCGCCGTCGACACTTAAGAGTTCAGGGGTCAACAGTTTCGGGCGCTCCGGCGGGCCCGCGGAACATCGGCCGTCGGCCCCGCCCCCGCTCGCGTCGCGCTTTCCTTCCCCGGGCGACCCGCGTAAACTGAGCGATCACAGAGGTTAATTCATGCACATCAACGACCTCCTCAAGGTCGCCGTCGAGCGAAAAGCTTCCGACCTGCACCTCAAGGTCAGCGCGTTTCCCGTCATCCGGATCGACGGGGTGCTCACGCCGTTGACGGACACGCGCCGGCTCATGCAGGAGGACACCATCGCGATGGCCTTCTCCATCATGTCGGCGAGACAGAAGGAGAAGTTCAAGAACGACTTCGAGATCGACATCGCCTACTCCGTGCCGAACCTCGGACGATTCCGCTGCAACATCTTCCAGCAGCGCGGCACGGTCGGCCTCGTCCTGCGCGTCATCCCGGCGCGCATCCTGACGATCCGGGAGCTCCTCCTGCCCCCCGTCCTGGAGCGCATCTGCCAGGAGCAGCGAGGCCTGGTGCTCTGCACCGGCACGACCGGTTCCGGCAAATCGACCTCGCTCGCCGCGATGATCGACCGCATCAACTCGACGCGCAACGAGCACGTCATCACGGTCGAGGACCCGATCGAGTTCCTGCACCGCGACAAAAAGAGCATAGTGAACCAACGCGAGGTCGAGGTGGACACGAAGGGGTTTTCCGTCGCCCTGCGGAGCGCCCTCCGGCAGGACCCGGACGTCATCCTCGTCGGCGAGATGCGCGATTACGAGACGATCGAGACCGCCCTCACCGCCGCCGAGACGGGACACCTCGTTTTTTCGACCTTGCACACCCTGGACGCGACGGAGACCGTCAACCGGATCATCGCGGTCTTCCCGCCGCACCAGCAGAAGCAGATCCGTCTCCAGCTCGGGGCCGTCCTCAAGGCGGTCATCTCGCTGCGCCTCATGCCGCGGGCCGACGGCCTCGGCCGCGTGCCGGCCGCAGAAGTGCTCATCCGGACCCACTACGTCCGGGAGTGCATCGAGAACAAGGAGAAGACCAAGCTCATCAAGGACGCGATCCAGGCCGGCACCTCGCAGTACGGCATGCAGACCTTCGACCAGTCGCTGTACTCGCTCTACAAGTCCGGCCTGATCACTCTCGAAGAGGCCTTGAAGCGGGCCACGAACGCCAACGAGTTCAAGCTGAAGATCCAGGGCATCCAGTCCACGTCCGACCTCGCCCGCGAGGAGATGGACTCGGAGCTCGAGGTGCCCTCCGAGTTCAACCCGATGGAGGAGGAGTCGCCCTTCGACTTCAGCCGGCAGCCTCCCCAGTCGCGCTAGTCGCTAGTCGGTAGCTCCGGCACGGCGAGAAGATTCAAGCCCCCGGCCGATCCGGCCTCTCGAAAAGAGGCGCGGGATCGCGCCGTCCGTCTCCTGACCGTCAAGCCCCGCGGCCGCGCGGAACTCTCCCGGGAGCTGGCCCGACGGGGTTTCGAGGCGCCGGCGATCCGCGACGCCCTGGCGGAGCTCGCCCGGCGCGGCTGGCTCGACGAGGCCTCCGCAGCGCGATCGGTCGTGAGCGCGCGCGCGCCGCGCTTTGGCCGGCGCCGGATCGAGCGCGAGCTCGCCGCCCGCGGCTTCGCCGCCGAGGACGCGGCGTCGGCTCTCGAGGACGTCTCGCCGGAAGACGAAGATCGCGCCCTCGCCCGCGAGTTCGCGAGAATTTGGAGGTCGCTCGCCGGGTTAACTCCGGCGGTGCGACGCCGCCGCGCCGCCATGGCGCTCGCGCGCCGCGGTTTTTCGGCCCGGAAAGTTTCTGAGATGATCGCCGAGGGATCCAGGCGCGATGCAATCGACTGAAGTCCGCGAACGCTTCCTGCGCTACTTCGAGGAGCGCGGGCACCGCCGCGTCCCTTCCTCGCCGCTCATCCCCGCCGAGGACCCCACGCTGCTGTTCACCAACGCCGGCATGGTCCAGTTCAAGGACGTCTTCACCGGGCGGGAGAGGCGGGACTACAGCCGCGCCACGAGCTCTCAGAAATGCGTGCGGGCCGGCGGCAAGCACAACGACCTCGACAACGTGGGGTACACCGGGCGCCACCACACGTTCTTCGAGATGCTCGGCAACTTCTCCTTCGGCGACTACTTCAAGGAGGAGGCGATCCGGTTCGGCTGGGAACTCGTCACGGACCCGAAGAGCGGCTACGGCCTCGATCCGGAGCGCCTCTGGGCGACGGTGTTCCTCGACGACGACGATGCCGCTTCGCTCTGGGAACGGTACTTGCCGAAGACCCGCGTGCTCCGATTCGGCGAGGCGGAGAACTTCTGGGCCATGGGGGAGACGGGACCCTGCGGGCCCTGCTCCGAGCTGCACTACTACCGGGGCCCGGATCTCTCGGGCAATCGCCGCGAGCTCGTCAACGGGCCCGGGGACGAGACGGTCGAGATCTGGAACCTGGTCTTCATGCAGTACGAGCGCAGCCCCGAGTTGAAGCTCGAGCCGCTGCCGCGGCCATCGGTGGACACGGGGGCGGGTCTGGAGCGGATCACCGCGGTCCTCCAGGGCGCTGAGAGCAACTACGACACCGACCTCTTCTCGCCGATCGTCGGGACGCTCGAGGAGATCAGCGGCCGGAAGTACCCGGGCGGGCTGTCCGCGGAAGGGGCGCCTTTTCGCGTGATCGCGGACCATGCGCGCTCCGTGACGATGCTCATGGCCGACGGCGTCCTGCCCGGCAACGAAGGGCGCGGCTACGTGCTGCGCCGGATCATCCGGCGAGCCGTGCGATACGCCCGCCGGCTCGGCGTCGAGAGCCCCGTGCTCCATCGGCTGGCGTCCCAGGTCATCCGCGGGTTCCAGGGCGTCTTCTTCACGCCGGCCGAGGTCTCCGTCGCGACGGAGCGCGTAACGCAGCCCCTGCGGGCGGAAGAAGAGCGCTTTGCCCGGACGCTCTCGGTCGGGATCGACCTCGTCGGCGAGGAGATCGAGAAGCTGCGCCGGGCGGGCGAAAAGGCCGTCCCGGGCGCGACCCTCTTCCGCCTCTACGACACGCACGGAATCCCTTTCGAGGTCATCGAGGAGATCGCGCGCGACGAGGGGCTTCCGGTGGACCGGGAAGGCTTCGAAGCGGCGATGGCGGGGCAGCGGACGCGCTCGCGCGCTTCGGCGAAGTTCGAAGCCGCCGACGTGGCGGCCTACGGGAAGCTCGAGCTGCCCGAAGCCCATTCGGAGTTCCGCGGGTATCCGGAGCACGACTTCGTTCACCTGGAGGGCGCCCGCGTCCTCGGCTTGATCGGGTTGGAGGGCGCGGTCTCTCACCTCTCCACCGGAGGAACGGGGGAGGCCGTCGCGGACCGCACGGTCTTCTACCCGGAGGGCGGAGGCCAGGTGGCGGACACCGGGAAGTGGAGCTGGCCGGACGGGGAAGCGGAAGTGCTCCACACGCACAAGCCGGTCCCCGGCCTGATCGCGCACCGGCTCCGCGTCACGCGCGGCCAGCTCCGCCTCGGAGCGGCCGTCACGATGGACGTGCCGGAGTGGGTCCGCCGCCGCACCCAGGCGAACCACACGGGGACTCACCTGCTCCATGCGGCGCTCCGCAAGGTGCTCGGGGCGTCGGCGCGCCAGATGGGCTCTCTCGTCGCCCCCGACCGGCTCCGCTTCGACTACGCGGTCAACGAGCCGCCCACGCCCGAACAGATCGCCGAAATCGAGCGCCTCGTCAACGAGGAGGTGCTGCGGGACCACGAGGTGACCAAGAGCATCCTTCCGATGGACGAGGCCAGGGAGCGCGGCGCGGACATGTTCTTCTGGGACAAGTATTCCGAGCGAGTCCGCGTCGTCGAGGTCCCCGGCTTCTCGACGGAGTTGTGCGGCGGCTGCCACGTGCCTCGGACGGGTGAGATCGGCGCGTTCAAGATCGTCTCGGACAAGGGCTTGGCGGCGGGCGTGCGGCGCATGGAAGCCGTCACGTCGCTCGGCACCGTCGAGCTGCTGCGGCGCGACGAAGAGGTGCTCAACGAAGTCGCCGCGGCGGCGCAGGCCCCGCGCGAGCAGCTCGTCGCGCGCTGGCAGGAACGGGAAGACCGGCTCAAGGCGCTGGAGCGCGAGGTCGCGGCGTTGAAGCTGAAGCTCGCATCCGGCGAAGCCTCTTCCGGGGGAGAAACGGTGGAGGTGGACGGAGTGCGTGTGGTCACGCGCATCGCCGCCGGCCTCTCGATCCCCGAGTTGCGGAACCTCTCGGACACGCTGCGCTCCCGCGTCCGCAGCGGGGTCGTCGTCGTGGGGACGTCTGCGGAGGGGAAGACCTCGGTCGTCGCGGCGGTCACACCGGACCTCGCGGATCGGGTGCCGGCCTCGCGCATCGCCGCCCGGATCGGCAAGGCCCTCGGGGGGAGCGGCGGCGGAAAGCCGGATCTTGCCCAGGCGGGCGGAAAGAACGAGACCCTGCTGCCGGCCGCCCTAAAGGAAGCGGAAGCCGCCGTCCGCGAGCTCCTCGAAGCGTCCCGCGCGCCCGCAACTTCCTGACCGGCAGGGCGCCCGCGGCCCCCACCTTCGTGACCTTGGCGTGCGGCACCCGTGCGCTATAATTCCGCAGTTCTACCGTCGAAAAACCGATTCTGGGAGCGCACACTGAACTGTAAGTCGCTGATCGCCGGCGGGATCCTTCTTTGCGCCGCGGCCACCGCCTCGGGGGTCGTGCGCGTGACGGTCAAGGACGGACGGAAGGTCGTCTACAACGACGGCGTCGGGGAATCGAGCCACGAGGCGCTGCGCTGGAAAGACACCTGGCTGGCCGAGCGCGTCGCGATCCCTTCTCTTTTCGACAGCCTGATCGAAAGCTCCGCCCGGCAGCACGCGGTGGACCCTCGCCTCGTCAAGTCCGTCATGCTCGTCGAGTCCGGCTTCAACCCGGCCGCCGTGTCTCCAAAAGGCGCGCGCGGCCTCATGCAGCTCATGCCCGCGACCGCCGTGGCCTACGGTGTGCGCGACATCCACGACCCGGCGGAGAACATCGCCGGAGGGACGAAGTACCTGAGCCATCTGCTCGGGCTCTTCGGAGGGAACCTCGAGAAATCCCTGGCCGCTTACAACGCGGGGGAGACGGCGGTCGGCAGGTACGGGGGAATCCCGCCTTACCGGGAGACGCGGCTCTACGTCCACAAGGCGCTCACGGCCTACTACGGCAAGGCGCCGCTTGGGGGAGGCTTCGGGATCGCCCCGTCCGAGAACTGGGCCTCGCAGCGCGGCAAGCCGGTCCGGCTCGTTCGCGACGCCCAGAACCGCGCGCTCCTGACAACCTCACCGCGTTCGCGGCCGGAGCGCGCCGCCGCGCTGCGTCCCCGCCTCGGGCTGCGCCGCTCTTAGGAAACTGTCCTCGCAATGCCCTGCTGCGCGACGGCGATCCTCTCGCTGCGAGCGGAGTGCTCGACTGACTCTCTTGCAGGGGACCTTGCCGTCCCCTGGACCCCTGGCCGCCTGTACGGCGTAGGTCCGCTACGCCTCCGCGCGCGGGGGTTCGGGGGCCTGCAAGAACCCGCGCTCAAGTTCGTCCTGCGCTTCCGCTCTCGCGTGGGTCTCGCCGCGCTCGCAACGGGCCCTACTCGGACAGTCTCCTAGCGTGGCGCAGGCACCTCGCGACATGCCCCCGATCGACCACGGGCTCTTCCTCTTTCAGCTTTCCCGCGCTCGCAAGCATCTGAGGGAGGGCCAGGTGGACCTGGCGCGGGAGGAGCTCGAGCCCGCGCGCAACCTGCGGCCCAGCGACGAGGACGTCCTGAACCTCCTCTCGCTCGTCGAGTTCAAGCGCGGACGTTACGATGAAGCCGCCCGGGCGACGCGGGCGTTGCTCGCGGACAATCCGTCCTCCGCCGTCCTGCACTCCAACCTCGGCCTCATCCTGTTCCGCGCCGGGAACCTCGCGGAAGCCGAGCAGGGGCTGCGCCGGGCGCTCGAGCTCAAGCCGGACCACGTCCGCAGCCACCTCTACCTCGGGCTCCTCTACCGCGCCAAGGGGAAGCTCGGCCTCGCGCTCGAGCACCTGCGGTTTGCCGGGGCCCGCCGCCCGGTTGCGGAGATCGAGGACGCGCTGCGGCGCCAGGTCCGGGAGTCCGCCCTGCGTTCATCCTCCGAGCCTTTCCTGCCGCCGGAGACCGGAGAAGAGGTGGAGACGGAGCTCCGGGCGCCTTTGCGTCTCGCCCCCCCTGCGCGCGACGCCGCGGCGACGGGCCCGGTGCCGCCGGCGCCGCAGGCCGCGTCCCGCCAGGGTGCCGCGGCCCGTGACACGGCTGCTCATTCCGCGGCGCAGGCGGAGACGCCCGAAACCTCCGAGGAGGAAGGGGAAGGAAAGCCGCTCTTCAAGATCCTCTCCGACGGTGCCCTGGAAATCGCTTCGCGCGGCGTCGTCTTCGTGCGGCAGGGCTCCGTCGTCTGGTACCGCGGCAAGATCCGCTTCTCGCCGGAACCGGCGTTTCGCGGCACGCGGCTGGAGAAAATCCTCCGCGCCAACGGCCGCGGGACGCTACTCGTCTCCGACATCGGGCGGCGGGCATTCGGCCGGGAGCTCAACGGCGAGTCGGTCTACCTCGAGGGAAGCCGCCTGCTCGCGCTCGACCAGGGGCTCTCCTTCCGGCTGGAGCCGATCCACGACTTTCGCCAGAACCGCCGCGTGGACGTCCTGAGGATCTACGGCACGGGCAGCGTCATCCTGTCCGTCGCGGGAACGCTCATCGCCCACGAAGTCTCCAACGAGTACCCGCTGATCGTCTCCTCGCGCGATCTCGTGGCCTGGTCCGGACACCTCGTGCCGGCCGTGGTCGAAGACCGTTTCCTCGAGGAGGTCATGCAACCGGACGCCGGCAGCGCACCGAAGATCCGATTCGAAGGAGTCGGCACCGTGCTGACGGAGCCGCCGCGGCCGCGGCGGCGGGCAACCGACGTCGCGAAAGCTCCCAACGACCGGCGCCGCGGTGCCTGAGGAAACGGCAAGCCGCGGTTACAAGTGCGTCCGCGGCGTCTCCCCGTGCGACCGGGCAAACCCATCGAGGCGCGCAACCGCGGCATCGAGGACCTGGCCGACGGTCTCTTCCGAGGAATGTTCGCAGTAGAGCCGGATCATCGGCTCGGTTCCGGAGAGACGATGGAGGAGCCAGCCGCGGTCGCCGAACAGGTACTTCACCCCGTCCTTGTCGCGCACTTCCGTGACCGTCTCCCCGGCGACGCGGCCGGGCGGCGATGACTTGACCTCCTCGAGAAAGCGTCGAATGACCGCGACCGGAAGATAAACGTCCCGCCGCCCGTAGGCGAGCTCACCGAACTCCGCGGACAATGCGCGCAACGCCCCGTCGAGGTCGCGTCCCTCGGCCGCCAGGCTTTCGACGAGCAGGAGCGCGCAGAGCACGCCGTCGCGTTCGGGGAGGTGGAAGGCGAATGCGTAGCCCCCGCTCTCCTCGCCTCCCGCCGCCGCCTGGCCGGAGTTCATCAGCTCGGCGATGTACTTGAACCCGATCGGTGTCTCCCACAGAGAAGCTTTCAGCGTGGCGGCGACGCGGTCGATCAGGAGCGACGTCGAGAAGGTCCGGGCGATCCCCCCCGAGAGACCCCGCCGCCGGAAGGCGTGGAGCAGAAGCAGGGCGAGGACCCGGTGCGGCGAGACGAATCGTCCGTGGCGGTCCAGGACGCCGAGACGATCCGCATCGCCGTCCTGGGCGACGGCGAAGTCGAGGCCCTCCGCGCGGATGCGCTCGGCGGCGGCGGCCAGGTTCGAACCGATCGGCTCGGGGTGCACCCCGCCGAAGAGCGCGTCCCGCTCGGACCGGAACGGCACCACGCGCGTTCGCCCCGCGCCCAGGATGTCCGCCATGAGGCTCCCCGCCGCACCGTGCATCGAGTCGGCCAGAAGGCGGAGGCCCGCGGACCGCATCGCCGAGAGATCCACGAGCGAAGAGAGATGATCGCGATACGGGGCCAGGAGGTCTATCCTCCGAACGGCGCCGGCCCGGGCGGCGGCGTGTGGAGGCCCGTCCGCCCGCCGGGAGATGGCCTCGTACATTTCCGGCGTTGCGCTTCCGCCGAAATGGGCTTTCCACTTGAAGCCGTTGTACGGCGCCGGATTGTGGCTCGCCGTGATGGACACCCCGCCGGAGAGCCCCAGCCGGCGCACGTGGTACGACACCGCGGGAGTCGGAATCGGCCGGTCGGTCAGGAGCACCTCGATTCCGGCGCGGGCAAAGACGTCGGCGGCGGCCTCAGCGAACTCCGGCGAGAAAAAGCGCGTGTCGTGGCCGATGACGACGCGGGTGCGATCCCCGGGACCATCCTGGGAGAGGTACGCCCGGGCCGCCGCGCCCGCGATGCGGCGGATCGCGTCGAAGGTGCAGTCGTCGGCGATGACGCCGCGCCACCCGTCCGTGCCGAAGGGAATGCTCAACGGGCGGCGGCGGGCCGGGCCGGCGCGAAAGAGGCGAGGCGGTCGGGTGTGAGCCCGGACGGCTGCAGGAACTCGGAGACCCGGGCGAACCGGAAGCCCCGCTGCTGGAGCCCGTCGAACAGCTTCGCCAGCTTGCGCCCGACCGGGTCGTCCCGCTCGCTTCCGAGATGGAGCAGGACGATCCCGCCGTTCTCGGCGCGCCGCACCAGCCGGTCCACGACGGCGTCCGCATCGCGATACCCCGGCGAAGCCGGATCGCTGATCCAGTCCATTCCGTCCAGACCCGCCCGGCCCGCCGTCCAGCCCACGTGCCAGTAGCCAGCCTCGGCCGCCCAACGGCGAATCTCCCCGTTGTGCTCGCCGAAGGGAGCCCGCCAGAGGGGCGCCATCTCGCTTCCCGTGGTCTCCCGGTAGAGACGGGCCGCTTCGTTCAGCTCGCCCTGAACGTATCCGCGATCCACTCCGGGACGTGCCGCCTGCCGCCCATCCACCGCGTAGGTCGTCAGCCGAGGGTGGGTGTTCGTATGGTTTCCGACTTCGTGTCCCTCCCGCGCGACCCGCCGGGCGAGGTCGGGATGCCGGCGGATGAAATCTCCCGTGAGGAACATCGTCGCCTTCAGGCCGCGGGCGGCCAGCGCGTCGAGGATCTCGGATGCTCCGCGGTCCGATGAGCCGGCGTCGAAGGTGACCGCGACGGCGCGTGCGTCTCTCGGGCCGCGCGTCAGATCGGGGGCGGCGTTCCGAAGGGGGGCAGGAAGCTCGGGCAATGGCGCGGCCGGCGCCTCCGGGGCCGCAGCCGAGTGCGACAGGGGAATCACCCCGACCCGAAACGGTCCTTCGGCGCGCACGCCTTCGAAGACGAACCGTCCCCCGGCGACCGTCGTCACGGACAGCAGTCCCGAAGGTCCGAACAGAAACGCGGCGTGACCGTCCGGCGCCCGACCCTCGATCGAGGACCCGGCCCGGGAGGAACGGACGCGGACGCTCTCGATCGTCGCGGTGCCGCCCGCGATCGGACGCCGCGCGGAGGCCGCCGGCGCCGGCGAGTCCAGCCGCTCGAGGCGGGAGAAAGCGCGCAGCGCGGTCAGCGTCGGCGCGGCGGCGGCGAAGGCCACGGCGGCGAGCGCGAGCGCGGGACGTATGGGCGTCTCCAGGCGCGTGCGGACCCGGCTCCAGACGGCGTAACGGCCGGCGTCGCGGGCGCATCGCGGAGAACAGTAGAGGTGCCCGCGCAACCGCACCTCGCAAAGACGGCAGATGGGGCTTCGGCAATGATGACAACCGCGGTGCGCACGGCGGCCGCCGTGGACCGGGCAGGGAACATCCATCGTTCTATTATCTCCGGGCCCGACCCTTTGAAAGGCAGCCTTGCATCTGAATCTCCCCAACGCGCTGACGCTTCTCCGTATCTTCCTCGTCCCGTTCCTCGTCGTCGTCCTGCTGACGCGCTTCGATGGGAGGGAGATCGTGGGGCTGCTCATCTTCGTCGTCGCCATCTCCACGGATTTCTTCGATGGGTGGCTGGCGCGCCGGCGAGGTCAGGTCACGACGCTCGGAACGCTGCTCGATCCGATCGCGGACAAGCTCCTGGTCTGCGGCGCGCTGATCTCGCTCGTCGAGCTGGGGCTGGCGCCCGCATGGATGGTCGTGGTCGTGGTCGGACGGGAGTTCGCCGTGTCGGGGCTCCGGGCGATCGCCTCGGCCCAGGGCATCGTGATCCGGGCCTCCGTCTGGGGAAAGGCGAAAATGTTCTCGCAGGTCGTCGCGGTTTCGCTTCTCATCCTGGCGCTGCGTTACGTCGAAGCGTTCGTTCCGGCGAAGGCGGCGCTGTGGGTCGTCGTCGCGATCGCGATCGTCTCGGGCGCCGAATACTTCCGGCGCTTCCTGCAGCAGATCGTCTCGATCGAGGGAACGGTCCAGCCCCCCGAGCCGTGAGGGCGGTCACACACCACGCTTTTTTACGAGGAGGCACCTCCAGATGTCCCGCCCTTCCGCGCGGTACTTCAGCTCGTAGTGCGTCGGGGCCGGCGTGCGCGCGGCGTCCCAGTCTCGCCGCTCGAGCGCGGGGACGGAGGCGAGGAGGGGCTCCACCGCCGAGCGGTACCCCGGGTGGTCCGTCGCGATCCGGACGAACCCGCCTGGCTCCAGGCGCGATGCAAGCGTCTCGAGAAACAGGCCGTCGAGCAGCCGGCGCTTGCGCTGCCTCTTCTTCGGCCAGGGATCGGGGAAGTACACGTGAAAGGCCCGGACGGAGCAGGGGGCGAGCGCCGCCCCGACGAAACGGCGCGCGTCGGCCCGGAGGACCCGGACGTTCGCGATGCCCGAGCGCGCCGCGCGATCCCGGCAGATCCGGTAGTAGGCGAGGGACAGCTCGAGCCCCAGGAAATCGTGCTCAGGGGCCGCTTTCGCCGAAGCGAGCAGGAAACGGGCCTTGCCGCTTCCGATCTCTACCTCGAGCGGGGCTTCGCGGCCGAAGAGCTCGCGCGGATCGAGCGGCGCGCCGGCCCAGATCTCCTCGTCCGCTGAGACGGGGAAGCGCAACCGGTCCGGCCCGCCGGCTTCCGGCTTCAAGAGCTCAGCGACGCGCGACTCTCTCGGAGATCGCCCGGGCGAAGTCCCCGGTCGTGGCCTTCCCGCCGACGTCCGTCGTCCTGATCCCGGCTTCGAGCGTCGCGAACAAAGCCTGCTCGATCCGGTTCGCGTCGTCTTGGAGGTCCAGGTGGCGCAGCATGAGGATGGCGCTCGTCAGGAGGGCCGTCGGGTTCGCCTGCCCCGTCCCGGCGATGTCGGGGGCGGTACCGTGCACCGCCTCGAAGATCGCGGCCTGCGGCCCCAGGTTGGCCCCCGGCACGAGCCCCAGGCCGCCGACGAGCCCGGCGGCGAGGTCCGAGACGATGTCGCCGTAGAGGTTCTCGAGCAGGAGCACGTCGAAAGTCTCCGGTTTCATGACGAGCCGCATGCACGCGGCGTCCACGATCCGGTCGTCGGCGGCGATGTCGGTGTAGTCCTCGGCCACCTTCCGGAAGCAGTCCAGGAAGAGACCGTCGGACAACTTCATGATGTTCGCTTTGTGGATCGCCGTGACCCGCCGGCGCCCGTGCCGCCGGGCGTAATCGAAGGCGAAACGGGCGATCCGGGTCGAGGCGTATTCCGTGATGATCTTGAGCGACTCGACGACGCCGGGCACGACCGTGTGCTCGAGGCCGCTGTAGAGGTCCTCCGTGTTCTCCCGGACGACGACGAGATCCACGTTCTGGAACCGACTCTCGATGCCGGGCAGGTTCTTGACGGGGCGCAGGTTCGCGTAGAGGTCGAGCTGTTTGCGCATCCGGACGTTGACCGACGCGAAGCCCTTCCCGACCGGGGTCCCGACGGGACCTTTGAGGGCGACGCGGTTGCGCACGATCGACTCGAGCGCTCGCGCCGGGAGCGGATCCCCTTCCGTCGTCTCGGCCTGCTGGCCGACGACGACTTCTTCGAAGCGCAACGGAGACTGCGCCGCCTCGAGGATGGAGAGCACGGCGTCCGCGACCTCGGGGCCGATGCCGTCCCCGCGGATGAGGGTGACGGGGCGGGCGGTCGCCATCACGGGGCGGGAGACTCGGCGCGCGGCGGCTCGGGCAGGATCATGCGCACTTTCTTGATGACGGTGGGCGTGGCGTCCTCGACGATGAATTCGGCCCTGCGGCCGCGCCACCGCTCGCCTTTGCGCGGGATGCGCCCGAATCGCAGCGTGAGGAGACCGGCGACGGTCTCGGCGTCGTCCCGGGGGAAGCTGATTCCGAACTGCTCCTCGACGTCATCGAGCCGGAAGCTGCCATCGAGCAGGTACGTCCTTTCCCCCGCGGCGACGAATCCCGGGGTCTCCTCGTCGAACTCGTCCTGGATCGGCCCGAGGAGCGCCTCGATCGCGTCTTCGATCGTGGCGATGCCCGCCGTTCCGCCGAACTCGTCCACGACGACCGCTATGTGGTTCCGGCGGCGGCGCATCTCCCGGAAGAGGTCCTCGGCCCCCTTGAACTCGGGCACGATCAACGGGGGGTCGAGATAATTTTCGAGCTGGAAACGGTTCTCCTCGTCGTCCGACAGGTCGAAGAGGTCCTTGGCGTGCAGGATGCCGACGACGTTGTCGAGCGTCCCCCGATAGACCGGAAGCCGGGAGAACTTGTGCTCGCGGAGAACGGCTGCGACGTCCCGGAACTTCGCCTCGGCCGGAAGGGCGACGACGCGCGTCCGCGGCACCATGATCTCCCGGACGGTCTTGTCGCCGAACTCGAGCACGTTGTGCAGGAGCCGCCGCTCCTCGCCATGGATGAGCCCCTCGTCCGCGCCCAGGTTGATGACGCTCCTCATTTCCTCTTCCGTCAACGTGGGCTCCTTCTCGGGAATCCCGAGGAGGCGCAGGGTGCGGGTCGTCAGGGTGACGACGATCGTGACCACCGGACCGAGGATCTTCATCAAGAACGCGACGGGCACGGCCACGAAGCGGGAGATGGAGACGGGCGAAGCCGCGCCGATCGCCTTCGGAGTCATCTCGCCGAACACGAAAAGGGCGACCGTGGAGAAAACGACGGCGGCCGCGGCGCCGCGCGTTGCGCCCAGCCACGCCGTCGCGATCAGCGTGGCCATCGCCGTCGCCGCGCTGTTGAAGAGGTTCTGTCCGATGAGGATCGTGGCGAGCAGCCGCGAAGTCTGCGACTTGAGCCTTCCGAGAAGCCCCGCGCGCCGGTCGCCGGACTCGCGGATGCGCTGCAGGTCGATCGAGCTGAGCGAGACGAGCGCCGTCTCCGCCCCGGCGAAGAACGCCGAGAGGGCGAGCGACAGGACGAGACCCACGGAGTACACCGACAACTGGACTTCCATGCTGTTCCTTTCGATCAGTCCCCGGATGCGGCCAGGGAGGCGGCGGCCCAACGCGCCGCATCCGCGAGCCCCGGCTCCGCCGTCCCGCCGGCGGCCGTGACCGCGGGGAGCATCGATCGCTCGCCGCAGGCGCCGCCCGAAATGGCCGCGTTGCGCTGGACCCCGCGCCTTCCCGCGCGCCCGAGCGCCGTGGCGCTCCAGCGCCGGCGCCACGCGCCGGGCCCGGTGGCCAGCCACTCGGCCCGCGTGGGGACCTCGACCGCGCCGGGCTGCGCGTCGCGCAGCAGCGGTGCGTTCCAGGGACAGACTTCCTGGCAGATGTCACACCCGAAGACGTTCTCCGCGATGTGCGGCTTGATCTCGTCGGGTATGGGGCCGCGGTGCTCGATCGTCCAGTACGCGACGCAGCGGGAGGCGTCGAGGATCCCCGGCTCGAGAAACGCGCTCGTCGGGCACTCCGAAAGGCAGCGCACGCAGGAGCCGCACTGCTCCGCGAGAGGCGAGTCGGCGGGCAGGTCGAGGTCGGTCAGGATCTCCGCGAGGAGCAGAAAAGATCCGCGCTCCGGGTCGATGAGGCAGCCGTTCTTTCCGATCCAGCCGACCCCCGCCGCGGCGGCGAAGGCGCGCTCGGAAAGGGGTGCGGAGTCGACACAGGCCCGGAAACGGAAGTCGCCGACGCGCTCGGCGACCCGCGCCGCCACCCGCTGCGCGCGTTGCCGCAGCGTCCCGTGGTAATCGGGCCCGACCGCGTACCGGGCGATCCGGGAGCCGTCCGCGGCGACCGGAGCCGATGCGGGATACGGATAAGACAGGCATACGATCGAGCGCACTCCGGAAAGGACGGCTTCCGGGTCCGCGCGCTGCGTGACGCTTCGCCTCAGGTAATCCATGCCGGCGTGCCTCTCCCGCGCGATCCACTCCCGGTACCGCTCGAAGCGCGGAGGAGGTCCGGCCGCCGCGATCCCGACACGCGAGAATCCCTCCCGGTCGGCTTCCTCGCGGAACGCGCGGACTGCCAGGAGTCGATCGACCGGCGTGCTCACGCCGCGCGCGGCGGAGAGGCGAAGCACAGCATGTCTCGCATGCTAGCATCGCGCGCACGGGCGGGCGGTCCGGCGCGCAGCCCGATGGCGCGGCCGGACGCTGTGCGCTGGAGGTTTCGATGTCCCCCTCGGCTCCGCAGGATCGCTTCCAGGAGCGCGTCGTCGGGCTCGTCTTCTCGGCCCTTCTCGTCTACGCTCTTTTCCTGATCTTTCGCCCCTTCGCGGGCCCGATCGTCTGGGCGGCGCTGCTGGCGTTCCTCCTCTTCTCCTGGAACAAGAAGCTGCGGCGCAAGCTCGGCGGGCGGGCGGGGCTCGCGGCCACGATCATGACGCTCGGCGTCATGCTGGGGATCGTCATTCCGATGGCGCTCATCGGCGTCGCTTTCGTCTCCCAGGCGGGCGACCTCGTGCGCCGCGTCGGCGAGATCGCCGAGCGCTATCGGATTGCGGGACCGCAGGACCTGCTCCTTCTGCCGCCGTTCCGGAAGGCGGCGCAGTGGGCGACGGAGAGGCTGCCGGTGTCCGTGGACGACATCCAGCGCTGGATCGTCCAGGCCGTGCAGACGGTCCTCCAGTTCGCCGTCGCCAACAGCCGCTTCGTGTTCCTCGGGGCGCTCGGCGCCTTCGTCGGGCTGAGCCTGATGCTCTTCATCCTCTTCTTCTTCTTCCGGGACGGCGAGGGCATCACCCGCCGCGGCCTCGGGCTGATCCCGATGTCCGAGGAGCGCAAAAAGAGCCTCGTGCACCACCTCTCCCAGGTGACGCGGGCGGTCGTCTACGGGTCGCTCCTGACGGCCCTCGCGCAGGGAGCCCTCGTCGGGATCGCGTTCGCGATCACGAAGCTCCCTTCCCCCGTCGTCTTCGCGGTTCTCGCAGGGGTCGCCTCGCTCATTCCGATGATCGGGACGGGGCTCGTGGTCGTACCCGCCGCGATCGTGCTCGCCGGCCAGGGACGCTGGGGAGCCGCGATCTTCATGGCGATCTGGGGGGTCGCCGTCGTCGGCCTCGCGGACAATTTCCTGCGGCCCATGTTCATCTCCGGCCGCGCCGAGATCGCGACGCTACCTATCTTCATCGGGGTCCTCGGAGGACTGACGGCGTTCGGCCCGATCGGTCTGTTCCTCGGGCCGCTGGTCATCGCGCTGGCTCTCGCCCTGCTGCGCTTCGTCGAGTCGGACGACCGGGTGGAGCGAGCGCGGGTCTCGCGGCGAGACGCCGAGGCCCCGAAAAGCCCCTCGCGCGCCTAAGGTTCCGGCAGAAACTTCAGCTCGTCCCGTTCCCGGACGATGAGGATCCGGACGTTGGCCGGCACGGGGACACCCTGGCTCCCGCGGACGAGAGGCCCCGTTGCTCCCGGGTCCCGCGCGAAGCGCTCGAGCCACCGGGCCGTTCGCCCGCCCGCCCCTTTCCAGGGGACGTCCACTCCGGCTGCGTGCAGCCGCGTCAGGCCCTGCCAGACGACGCCGGCCGCCGGAGCCCGGGCCTCGACGTGAAAGGCCTGGAGGTGGTCCGCGGCGGGACCGACGCGCCGCGCGCGCTTTCCCGTCGAGACGTACAGGGCGGTCGGCGTGCTCCAGAGATGGCCGAGCACCCGGCGCTCGACGGGCTCGAAGGAGCGCGAGAGCGAGCCCAGGAAGAGCACGGGGAGCAGGAGCAGGAGGGCCAGGTTCGCATGAACGAGCCGCGAAACCCATCCGTCGAACCCCGCCGCCACAGCGCGTCCGGCGGCATAGAGGAGCGCCAGGAAGAAGAGAAACGCGAGCGACGCCGCCATCCCGGCGAGCGGGCTGCGCAGCCGGCCCACGCGCAGCTGGAGGTATCCGGCCGTCGCGAGGACCGCGAGGAAGACCGAGAGGAGGATCGGGTAGGCGCGCGCGGCGCGAGACCAGCGCGCCAAGCGCCGCCGGATCTCCTCCATGCGGGCCGCGGCCGCCGGGAACCGCACGGGATGCCCGTTGGGACAAACCGGCTGCGCGGGATCGGCGGCGAGACGTCCGCATCGCCGGCAACGGACGACGAGGCCGCGCTCCCAGCCGTAGCGCCAGGCGCGCAGCGAGAGCGCGCCGCGGAGGAGGCAGAGCGCCACCGCGGCGATCCACAGCAGCGTCGCCACGGTCTGCAGCACCGATGCCGCGGTGACCGCCGTGGAGCCGAAGAGCTGCTCGATCGCCCGGGCGACGCGGCTCAACATGGAGGCAAGCCTCCACCCTCAGCCGCAGGCGCCACCTGAGCGGCGCTTGCGGCTGAGGCGCGGAGGGTTATGGTCAGCGAGGTGCGGCGGCCGATCCTTCGAGTATCAGCTCCACCCGCCGGTTCTGCGACTTCCCAGCGGAGGTCGTGTTGCTGGCGACGGGCTTGGTCTCGCCATATCCGTGCGCTTCGAGCCGGCCCGGGGTCACGCCGCCGGCGAGAAGGACGGACCGTACGGACTCGGCTCGCAGCTGCGAGAGCTTCAGGTTGTATTCGTTGCTCCCGTCGGCGTCGGTGTGGCCCTCGATGAGGACCCGCTGTTCGGGTACTGTCGCGAACGCCTTCGCGATCTCGGTCAGTCGCGCCCGCATGGCGGGCTTCACGTCGGACTTGTTCACGTCGAAATAGATGCTGCCCGGCAGCGTGACGATCAGCTTGCCGGCCTCTTCCCGGACCTGGGCGAGCCGCGACAGCGTGGCGCGCAGCTCTTCGCGCGTCTTCTCCTGCTCCTGCCGGAGGCGCTCCATCTCGGCCATGCGGGCTTCTTCGGCGCGTCGCTGCTCTTCGAGCTTCAGCCGCTCCGCTTCCGCGGCCTTGCGAGCCTCTTCCGCCGCCGCCCGACTCTGCTCCAGGTCGACGCGCATCCGCTCGAGCTCGGCCGCCGCGCGGTCCTTTTCAGCCTGGGAACGCTGCGCCGCTTCGCGCTCGGCCCGCTCCCGCTCGGAGGCCAGCCGCGCTTCGGCTTCCCGGTTGGCCGCTTCGCGCCGCGCCAGCTCGTCCTCGAGCCTCGCCCGCTCTTCGCGGGCCCGCGCTTCGGCCTCAACGCGCGCTCGCGCTTCGGCGTCGGCCGCCCGCTTCTCGGCTTCGGCCCGGGCCTCCCCCTGCAGGACCGCGATCTCCGCATCGCGCACGGCGAGCTCTCCTCGCGCCTTCCGGTCCCTCTCCCGCCGGAGCTCCTCCTCGAGCGCCGCGGTCTCCGCCCGGTACTGGGCGTCGCGCGCTTCCCCTTCCGCGACACGCGCCCAGTGCGCCGCGGCTTCCGCGTCGTTGGACTGTTCCCAGGAATTCTGGGCGACGTTCAGATGCGCGACCGCGGCGTCGTACTGCCGCGTGGCCCGCTGGTCCGCCCCGGCGTTCTTGGCTTCCTGGATGGCGAGGCGCGCCGCCGCGATCTCCTGCGGCGGAGGTCCCGCGGCGCACGCCGAAAAGAGCGCCGCCGCGGCTGCGATGAGAACAAAGAGTACGGTGTTGTGATGGTTCTTCATTTTCGTCCTCACTGGCCCGCGCCGCCCGGGGCACGTTCCCGGATCCGCCGCGTTCGCATTTCCAGCTCATCCGCTTCGCGCTTGAACCTTGCGACTTCGGTCCGCAGCTTCTCCGCGCGCGCCCGGCTCTCCGCCGCGTCCGCGTACGCGCGCGCTTCGAGGAGACGGTCGCGTGCTTCCTCCCCGTTGCCCGCCGCCGACGCGCGTCGGGCCGCGTCGTAGGCACGGCGCGCCTTGGCCAGGAGATCCGTCGCGAGCTCGCCGGCCCCCGCGGACTCCGCGGCCCGAAGCTCCAGCTCCGCGTCTGTCATCGCCTTCGCATCCACCGGCGGACCGGTGGAAGCGCATCCGACGGCGAGAGCGGAGCCGAGCAGAACTACAATGGAGACCTTCTTCATCGTCCCCTCCTCGATCGAAAGGAATCGGGCTCGCAGCGAGCCCCCCTCCCCGCCCGTGTTGCATCTGGGATGCCAGCCCCCATATTCTGACTTGGACGATGAAAAGAAAAGCCCGCCGATCCCGGCGCGGCGACCGGCTCATGACCGGGTGAGCGCGGAGGAAGACCCCGCCGCGTCCCTGGCCGAGGAGATCCGCGCGGCAGTCGGGGAGACGGCGGCGGCGCGGCCGCCCGCCCGGACGGTCCCGGCCGGTTTTTCTCCGCTCGATGACCTCGGCAAGCCGCTCGAGCGCGCGGAAGCCCACCTGACCCCGGTCGTTCCGGCTGGCGCGCGCCTGGCCCGGATCAAGCGCCTCGCCCTGCGCGCCGGCAGATTCCTCTGGCGGGATCAGGCGTCCTTCAACGCGCTCTCCCTCGAAGCCATGGGCGGTCTGCGCCAGGCGGCGGCGCAGGCCCTCGACGCGGCGGAGAGTCTGACCGTTCAGGTCGGCGACCTGCGCCGCCGGGTCGAAGAGTGTCATCAGGCAACCGAACGTTCGGCCGCCGCGGAGGAGGCCTCGAAACGGCGGGCCGCGATTCAGGACGGGCGGATCGCGCAGCTGGAGGGCTCCGGTCCATCGAAGGTCGCACCCCCCGGCGAGGGGGTACGGGCCGGGGACGCGCTCGCGCTGCCCCCCGGCGTCTACAGCCTTTTCGAGGAGCGTTTTCGAGGCACCCCCGAGCACGTCGCCTCCGGGCAGTCCGACTACGTCGAGCTCCTGCGCGGCGCGCGCGGACCCGTGCTGGACGTCGGGTCGGGCCGGGGCGAGTTCCTCCGACTGCTGCGCGACCGCGGCATTTCGGCGCGGGGCATCGAGGTCAACCCGCTTTCGGCCGAGGCGGCCCGGAAGGAAGGCCTGGACGTCGCCGAGGGGGATGCGCTCGAGGTCCTCGCCGAGACTGCGCCGGAGAGCGCCGGCGGGGTCGTCGCTTTCCAGGTCGTCGAGCACTGGCCCCCGGCTGCCATCTACCGCTTCCTCCGCGAGGCGCGGCGGG
>JBHENW010000092.1:0-4826 GCA_046261875.1 Thermoanaerobaculia bacterium
AGGCGCCGCCTGGGACCCTTTCTCTTCGAACCAGTCGTCCTGCGCGCCCTCCGTGCTCAGCGCATCGACGCGGGCCTTCGCCTCCCTCGAGACGTCGGCGTCCGCCTCGTTCGGGCGCGGGGCGGGTTCCGCCATCGCCCGGTTCTGGGCGGCCGGCGGCTCGGCGCTCGCCGCCTGCGTCTCCTCGCCGCTCTTCCGGAGCTGCACCGGGATCGGCGTCGCTGCGACTTCCGCGCGGGGAGCCGTCTGCTGGCGGACGACCACGGCCGAGCCGATGATCAGCGCGAGCAGGGCCGCGGCGAACGCCCCCGCCCATCGGACGTCGATGCCGTAGAAGATCCCGAAGGGCCTGCGGCGCGCGGGCGCGGCGGTCTGGAGCCGGCGCAGGATGCGGCCGGCGAGGTCCGGCGACGCCGGCGACGTCGGCGCGGAGCGGTAGAGCGACAGCGCGGACTCGAACTCGGCCGCCGCCCGCCGGCACTCGGCGCAGTGCGACCGGTGCGATTCGAACCGCGCGCGTTCCCCGGCCGAGAGCTCGCCGTCGTGGAGCCGGGAGAGAAAATCGATCGAGCGGCCGGGGTGCTTGGCGTTCTTCACGGGACGACCTTCCGCCCTTCCATGAGCGGCGACAGGAGGACCTTGAGCTGTCCGCGTCCGCGCGCGATCCTCGATTTCACCGTCCCGACCGGGAGGCGCAACGAGAGGGCGATCTCCTCGTAGCTCCACTCTTCCAGGTCTCTCAGGATCACGGGCATGCGGAACTCCACCGGCAGGAGCTTCAGGGCTTCCGAGACGAAGTGGCGGGACTCTCTCGCGCCGGCGTCTGCCTCCGGATCCCTCCGCTCGGCCGGAGGGTCCGGCGCGCCGGCCGCGTAGATGCTGCCGGCGAAGATCCTCCGGAAGCGTCCGAGGGATCGGTACCGGTTCTTCACGACGTTGTCGGCGATCGAGGCGAGCCAGGCGCGCGGCGGTGCCTCGCCGCGGAACGCGCCGACGCCCCGATAGGCGCGCAGAAAAACTTCCTGCGTCAAGTCATCGGCCTCCTGGGCCCCCACGGACCGCGCCATCCAGCGGTGGACGTCCGCGGCGTGGCGATGGACGAACTCGCCGAAGGCGCCCGCATCGCCCCCCCGGGCCAGGGCGATCAGTTCTCCATCCGGCAGCTCCGGCAGGCTCGACGGCACGCGCAGCCCTGACTCGCGAGGCGCCGGGATTTTACCCTCGCCCGCGCCGGCCCTCCGGCTAGCGGTGCGGGTCGGGAGCGTACTGGCGTTCGAAGCCACGTCCCCGCTCTCGGGCATGCAGGTCCTCCCGCGGTCGCAGGACACCCAGCCGGATCAGCTCGGGGCGGAATTCGTAGCGCAGGCGGATCTGCGCCACCGGATCCGGATCCTCATCGAACTCGATCCAGTTCACCGGAAAGTGAGTCCGCTCGCCGGCTCCGGTGGCGGCGAAGCGGTCGGACTCCGGGCGGTTCTTCTGGCGGGCGGCATCCCGCCGCGCGCGCCCCTCGCTCTGGACACGCACCTCGTCCTTCGCTTCGCCCGGAGGGAGCGCGCCGGCCAGATCGTCCGAAGCGCCTGCCTGCGTCTCTCCCGAGGGCGTCCCGCCCTCGCGCTCCTTCGCGCCGACCGTGTCCTGCGCGGGAGCGGGTACCACGCCGACCGGCCAGCGGCGCTTCTCGCGGAAGAACACGGCTTCGATCGTGCCGACGTTGCGGGTGTCGCCCAGCCATTTCGCGTACGAGCTCCGCGTCTCGGTGAAGAAGAAGCGCCGCGCGGTGTCGCCCGAGATCTGCCAGCCGGGGACGTCGATCAACTCGCCCGGCCCGAGCACCCACTTCGTCGCGCCGAGGGCCGTCGTGCGTTTCGCATCGATCACGTTGCGGCCGTCCACGGAGACCGCGACGGCGATCCGTTCGGGTCCGGGGTTGGAGATGCGCAGGGAGAAGCTCCGGCCGCGGATCGCCTCGATGTACGTCTTGTCGCCCAACCGATGCTCCGGGACGCGCTCGCCGTCCACGACGACGGAAACGTCGTACCGGCCGTATCCGGTCGCGCTCGAAACGCCCGAGGCGAGATACAGGAGGAAGGGGACTCCGGCCCAGACGGTCTTCCGAGACATCGAGCACCTCCGGAGAGTAGGGACACCGCTCCGGTCCGGAGGTTCCCGGATGGTAGAACTGGCGCCTTGACCGACCCCTGGAAGGGCCGCCGTCACGTCCTGGCTCTCGACGGAGGGGGCGTGCGCGGCATCCTCACTCTGCGGATGCTCGAGGCCCTCGAGCGGCGGTACGGAACGCGCGCCTGCGACGCGTTCGACATGTTCGCGGGCACGAGCACCGGGGCGATCATCGCGGCGCTGCTCGCCTACGGGCGCCGCTCCGCGCGGGACATCCTGGCGCTTTACGACCGGATGATCGGCGAGGTCTTCCGCAGGAGCCTGCGGTCGAGCGCGGTCGGGAGGCTCGTGTCACGCCGGATGTACTCGCGGGACGAAGCGATGCGCGAGCTCGACGGCGTGTTCGGCGTGCGCCGAATGGGGGACCTCGATGGTCCCCGACCCCAGGCCGTCTTGCTCACGACGCACGACCTCGTGCGCAACGAGGAGCTCTTCCTGTCGAACTATCCGTTCCGGACGGGCAAGCCGAACTACGGGCGGACCTGGAAGGTGCGCGACGCGGTCGCGGCGAGCGCGCTTTCGGCGCCTTGGTACTTCGGCGCGTACGAAGGGCGCTTCATCGACGGCGGGGCGACGGTGTTCAACACGCCCGCGCGCCAGGCCGCGGTCGAAGCGCTCGACTACTGCGCCGAGCCGCGGTTCGAGGACGGCGCCACGGTCGTCTGGAGCTTCGGGTCCGGCGCCTTCGAGGCCGGGTACCGTACGGGGGACAGCGACCCCTGGTTTCCCTGGCAATGGGCGCAGCGTCTCTTCCACGACGTGCACGGCGACGCGGAGGCCGACCAGATCCACGGAGCCGTCCGGATGGCGCAGAGGGGGGAGATCGAGTTCCGGCGATACCAGATCACGATCTCCGAGGAGACCCTCCGGTCGCTCGGCGTCGTCCTCTCGACGCGGCTCCCCATCGCCCTCGATCGGGCGGACGCCGCGCCTTTCCTGCACGAAGTCGGAGAGGCGTTCTCGGAGCGGATCGACTGGGAGGACCCGCAGGGCTACCTCATGAGACCGGCGTTCGCGGATCCCGTCCTGGATGAAGCCCTCTGGCGCTCGCCGGTGCCGCCGGCTCCCGAGCCGCCCGAGGAGCCTGGCGCGCGGCTGGCGTAGCCGTCGCTCTCGCTCGCTCCGTCGCTGCCTTCGGCACCGCCTCGCAGCTTCGCCCGGATGCGGGCTCGCTGCTCGTCTGCTCGGTCGCTCGCTCATGCTCCCGCGGCGCGAGGCTCCTCCGAGGGCGGAGACTCCTCGCGCCGCGAACGGGAAAGATGTTCCGATCGATCTAAGCGGGAATCCCCTTGCGCAGCACCTCTTCGATCTTCTCGGCGAACAGGTCGATCTCCGCCGGCGTCGTATAGACGTTCGGCGTGATCCGCAGGCCGTTGAACTCGGGATGCTCGATCGGCGTCGTCATGATGCGGTGCTTCTCCCACAGGTGGGCCTGGAGCTTCGGCGTCTCGACCCCCTCGACGTGCACCAACCCGATCCCGCAGGCTTCCGTGTCGTTGAGCGGTGTCAGCACGCGGACGCGGGGATCGGCGGCGAGGAGCCGCTTCGCCCACCGGTCGCGCAGGAACCGCAGGCGGGCCGCCTTGCGCTCGACGCCGATTCCCCGGTGGAAGGCGAGGGCCCCGGCGATCGCGTTGTGGTTCGCCGCCGGGTGGGTCCCTATCTCCTCGTACTTGCGCACGTTCTCGTCCATGGAGGCCGGCGCCGCCATGAGCGGCCAGACGCGCTTCTGTTTGTCCTTGCGGACGTAAAGAAAGCCGCAGCCGATCGGCGCGAGGAGCCACTTGTGCAGGCTCGTGCCGTAGTAGTCGCACTCGAGCTCCTCGCGGCGGAAGGGGAACTGCGCGAAGGCGTGGGCGCCGTCCACGAAGACCTCGATGTTCCTCTGCCTCGCCATGCGGACGATCTCCCGCACCGGAAGGATCTGTCCCGTCAGGTTCGTGATGTGCGTGATCTCGATGACCCGGGTCTTCGGGGTGAGCGCGCCGCGGAACGCCTCCACGATCTCGGACGGGGATCGGGGCGGCACCCGGAAGGAGACCTGCTTGAGCACGATGCCGTCCCGCCGGGCGCGCTGCTCCCAGGTCGTGATCATGCGCGGGTAGTTCTGGTTGCTCACGACGACCTCGTCCCCGGGCTCGAGGTCGATCCCGAGGGTCAGGGTCTCCATCGCCTCCGAGGCATTGCGGGTGATCGCCATCTCCTCGGGGTCGCACCCGAACTCCCGCGCCAGCTCCCGCCGCACCGACTCGATGCGCGGCTCGAGGATCCCCCACATGTGGTGGACCGGGATCTCGTTGGAGAACCGCAGGTCGCGCACCATCGCCTCGAGCACGTGGGACGGCGTCGGGCTGCACCCGCCGTTGTTCAGGTTGACGAGCGTGGGGTCGAGGTCGAAGGCACGCGCGACCTCGGTCCAGTAGGACTCGTCCCGGGCGGTCTCGGCCGGCGGCTTCCCGGCGGTCGCCTTCGCAGCCCCGGCGATCAGGCGGAGCGCGTCGGCCCGGAACGCCGGCAGCGCCATGCCGGCCCCCGCGGCCAGCCCGGTGAAAAGCTTCCGGCGGCTGAGACTCATGCGACGGTCACGACGCCGCCCGGGGTGATTCGTCCAGAAGTCCGAGCTGCCAGAACAGGAACGTGTAGAT
>JBHENW010000093.1:0-20825 GCA_046261875.1 Thermoanaerobaculia bacterium
CCGCCGCCAACCGCCGCATTTTGTGGATGCTGGTCCTCATCGGCCTGTTCCTCTTCCTCGGATCGATCCTGTTCATCGCGTCGCGCGCTTTCTAACGCCGGAGGGGAACGATGCACGCCGAAGCAGACAGCCACGACGCGAACAGTCACAAGCACCCCAACTACATGGCGATCTTCTGGTGGCTGTTCGGCCTGACGGTCGTGGAGGTGGGCTTCTCCGTCCTTTTCGACTTTCCGAAGATCGTGATGATCCTGGGGCTTCTCGGCTTCGCGGTCGTCAAGGCGGTTCTGGTGGCCCTCTACTTCATGCACCTCAAGTTCGAGCCGAAGAGCCTGGGCATCATCGTCGCCTCGACGCTGGTCCTGGGAGCCATCCTCGTGTCTGTCGGGATCGGGGAGCTCTTGCTCCCGCGACCGTGACAGGAGAACCATGAACCACACCGCCACCGCAACCGCGCTGCGCCCCGGCCACGGCCACGAGCACGCCCTCGAGCCGGAGACCTCGACGGGGATCCACAGCGACAAGCTCGGGATGTGGGTGTTTCTCTGCTCCGAGGTGATGTTCTTCACGGGGCTGATCGGCTCCTACATCGTCCTGCGGTTCGGGAGCCCTTCCTGGCCGCCGCCAGGAGAGACGCTGAACATCTGGCTGACGGCGTTCAACACGTTCGTCCTGATCTGTTCCTCCGTGACGATGGTCAAGGCGCTCGAAGCGATCAAGAACGGGAACACCCGAAAGCTCAAGCTCTTCCTTTCCCTGACGCTCCTCTTCGGCGCGTTCTTCCTCGGGGTCCAGGTCTACGAGTACCGCGAGCTGCTGCACCACGGCTTCACGCCGTCGGCGAGCCTCTTCGGCTCGGTCTTCTACACGTGCACGGGCTTCCACGGCTTCCACGTCTTCTGCGGGGTCGTCTGCATGGCCTTCGTCACGGGGAAGGCGTTCCTCGGCAAGTACACGCAGGCGCGGCACCAGGGGATCGAGACGATCGGCCTCTACTGGCATTTCGTGGACCTGGTCTGGATCATCCTGTTCACGATCGTCTACCTCATCTGACCGTCGCCGACCTTCCGGCCGTCAACGCTTTTCTCAACCTGGCGAGCTTTTGTCTGCTCCTCGCCGGTTACCGGGCCATCCGGCGCTTCGAAGTCGAGCGGCACCGGCGCTGGATGCTCGCGGCGGCGACGGTTTCGCTCCTCTTCCTGATCTCCTACGTGGTCTACCACGCGCAGGTCGGTTCGGTCCGCTTCACGGGACAGGGGCCCGTCCGGACGCTCTACTTCGCCATCCTCCTGAGCCACACGGTGCTTGCGGTGGTCAACCTGCCCCTCGTCCTGCGGACCCTCTACCTGGGCCTGAGGCGGCGGGACGACCGGCACCGCCGGATCGCGCGGTGGACCTTCCCCATCTGGGCGTACGTCTCGGTGACCGGCGTCGTCGTCTACGTGATGCTGTACCACCTTTACGCGCCCGGCCGGATTCGCTAATGTCTCGGAGGATGAACGCCGTCGCCCGCGTCGTGCTGGTTCTCCTGCTGGCCGCGATCCTGGCGCCCGCAATCGCCGGGGCCTGTCCGAACTGCAAGGACGCCTCCTCCGACGCGGACACGCCGGGCGGCTCGGCGAACCTCGGCCGCGGCTTTTTCTGGTCGATCCTGCTCATGCTCGCCGCGCCGTTCACGGTCGTGGGCGGCGTGGCCGTCGTGATCCTGCGGCAACGGCGCCGGCAATCCGGAGGCCGCGCCTGAAGCGGGGCGCGCTCCTCCTCTTCGCTCTGCTGCTCGCGGCGGCCGGTCACGCCGCCCCCCCCTCGGAAATCGTCTCCGACCCGGAGCTCGAAGCGCTCCTCGGGCGCGTCGTGCCGGAGATCCTGGCGGAGTTTGGCGGAGCGGGCCTCAAGGAGGATGGTCTCTCGATCACGGTCGTGGACATCACCGGAGCCGACGCGAACCGTCCCTTTCCATCCGCCAGCTTCCGGGGTGACGCGTCCTACTACACGGCCTCCGTCGTCAAGCTCTTCTACCTCGCGTACTACGTCGCCCAGAAGGAGCGCGGGACGATCAAGCCCCACCCGGAGATCGAGCGCGCCGTGAAGGACATGATCGTCGAGTCCTCCAACGATGCCACGGGCCTCGTCGTGGACGCGATCACGGGCACGACGTCCGGCCCGCCGATCGCCAACCCGGGGGAGTGGACGGCGTGGAAGGGAAAGCGCAACGCGGTCAACCGCTGGTTCCGGGCGCGCGGTTACGGCGACATCAACGTGAACCAGAAGACGTTCTGCGAGGACGCCTACGGACGCGAGCAGCTCTTCCGGGAAGATGGAAAGAACCGGAACCGGCTGACGACGCGCGAGACGGCGCGGCTCGTCAAGGAGATCGCAATGCGGGAAGTCGCGGGCGCGGGGGGAACGGCCGAGATGCTCGGGCTCCTCCACCGGGACCTCGCGGCCAAGGCCGATCCGGACAGCGAGCTCGAGGCCGCCACCGCCCTCGCGGAATACCTGCCCGAGGGGAGCGCGGTGTGGTCCAAGTCGGGCTGGGCCTATGACGTGCGGCACCTCGCCGCGCGGGTCGTCCTGGCCAACGGCTCGGACCTCGCGATCGCCGTGTTCACCCGGGGCGTCAAGGACGAAAAGAAACTGATCCCGCGCGTGTTCGGAGGGGTCGCCGCCCACTTCTCCGCGCGGTAGGGTCCCCCCATGGCTCCCGGGGTCCTGGCCCGGCTGATCGGCGCCGCGATTTCGGTCTATCGCGCGACGCTCCGCGTCGAGCGGTTCCACTTCGACCGGTGCCTCGGCCTCAAGGCGCGCGGCGTTCCGATCCTCTTCACGCTCTGGCACGGGCGCATGTTCCTGTCCATCCAGGCGCACCGGCACGAGGCGATCACGACGATGGCCTCGAAGTCGAAGGACGGAGAAGTCATCGCGCGGTGGCTCGAGGCGAACGGCTACCGCGTCGTGCGCGGCTCCTCCTCCCGCGGAGGCGGGCAGGCGCTGCGGGAGATGGTCCGCGCCGTGCGGGCGGGCGGACACGCCGCGCTGACCGTGGACGGCCCGCGCGGCCCCGCGCGGGTCGTCCAGCCCGGGATCGTCCAGCTCGCCCGGCTGACGGGGGGCTGGATCCTCCCGATCACCTTCTCGAGCGCAAGGCCGCGGTTTCTCAAGTCCTGGGACCGGTACCTGCTGCCGCGCCCCTTCTCGCGCAACGTGGTCGTGTACGGCGAGCCATTCCCGATCGGGCCGGACGTTTCCGATGAGGAGGCCTCGCACCGGATCGCGCAGGCCCTCGATCGAGCGACGGCGGAAGCCGATGCGCTGATGGGCGTTCGGCCTCCCGGCGAGGCGCGGCGGTGATCCCTGTCTAGGTCTTAGGCGAGGCCGCCTTCTTCTGCGTCTTAGGGGAGGCCGGCTTCTTCTGCGTGTTAGGCGGAGCCGGCTTCTTCTGCGCGACGTAGTCCGACCCGAAGTTCCATTTGAGAGCGGTGGGCGCGCCCGCGTTGGTGACGAACGTGACCACGCCGCCATACATGCGGTCCACGAAGCGCATCGGGCCCGCGGGGATCAGGTGGGACTCGCCGGGCGTCCGCATCACCGGACCGTCCGGGCCCTGCTCCAGCCGGACCGTGAGCCCCGGGTTGGGGCCGAAGTCCGGCCCGAACTCGTACTCCCCCAGGTAGGCCGCCGGCAGCGACCCGCGAGCGCCCGAGTACGCGGCCAGCGGATCCTCGTGCTTCTCGCCGAGGGTGATGGGCAGGAGCTGCCGGCCCAGGGTCTGGCCGATGGACGAGTAGTTGTTGGACAGGAGGATGACGACGAGATCGTCGTCCAGGGACCGTTCGAGCCAGGAGTTGAAACCCGGGCTGCGCCCGGACATGGACGCGACGCGGCGCCCGTGATTGCTCGAGACGAAACAGCCGTAGCCCACGCCTTCGCCATGGTCGCGAAAGGCCTTCTCCTTGGATGCCGCCGTCAGGAGCGTGGTTCCCCGCAGCGCGCGGTCGAACCGGTAGAGGTCCTCGACGGTCGAGTACACCGATCCATTTCCGGTCTTGATCGTCCAGTCCAGGTAGGGAGCGTGGGCCAGGGCGTCGCGCCCAACGGGCATGTAGCCGGAAGCCCGGCTCGGTATGAGGCGGCCCGCGTCCCCCCGATGCCCCGTGTGGCGCATTCCCGCCGGGGCGAAGACATGGCGTTCCAGGAATTCGCCGAAGGGCAGTCCCGACGCCTTCTCGATGACCGCCGCGAGCAGGTTGTAGTTGGAGTTGCTGTACTGGAACTTCTCGCCCGGCGCGAAGATCAGAGGGCGGTCCTTGAAGAGGGCGATCGGGTCGGCCAGCTTCTGCGGGAATCGTGACTTCTCCTCGTACTCCGGAAAGCTGTTGACGTTGGGAATCCCGGTGCGGTGGGTGAGCAGGTGGTGGATCGTTATCTTCTCGCCGTTGGGGTATCCCTCGAGGAACTTGCCCAGAGGATCCTCCACGGAGAGACGCCCCTGCTGCTCCAGGATCAAAACGCCGGTTGCGGTGAACGCCTTCGAGAGCGATGCGAGTTGAAAGCGGGTGTCCGGCGTATTCGGCACCGACAGCTCGTGATTGGCCCGCCCGTAACCCTTGCGCAGGAGAACGGACCCATCGCGCGCGATCAGGACGGCGCCGCTGAAGTTGTTCGTCGCCACGTAGGGTGCGAGAAACGCGTCCACGCGGGCGGGGAGGTTTTCCGAGACGCCGGGGCGAGCCGCGAGAATGCCGATTGCCGCCAGCCCGAAGACGCGAAACGCAGCGACCCGTCTGACGGTCATCGGACCTCCCCGCTTTTCCTGGATCCTATACGAAAAAGTTCGTAGACGGGCCGGGGTTTCCTCCCTGCTCCCGCGGTCGCCGGCGGTAGGAAAGAATGACGGTCGCCGCAACGACGGTCGCCCCGGCAATCAGGAGCCCCACGGAGAACGCCGTGGGCCAGTACACCAGCCGGATGTCGCTGACCCCGGCCGGCACGCTAAACCCGACGAAGGCGGGGTTCGCGAAGAAAAGCGGAAGCGCTTCGTTTCCGGCGTACGCCTTCCATCCCTTCCAGGCGGTGACGGAAGTGATCACCCAGGATGGTCTCGGAGCGTTGACTCCGAGCCGGAGACCGGAGGACGCGGCCTGCACTGGAACATCGGCCGGGCCATTCTCGATCTCGCCCGGAATCCGGTCGCGGTCCTCGATCCAGTCCAGGGTAGCGAAATCGGGGCAACGCTTCATTTGCTCGACCGTCGCGCTCCCGTCCCTGACGAACCGGACTCGCCGGGGAACGAGAGCGAACCGGACGTTGAGCGCCAGAAATGGAGTCGTCAGGTCGTCGACCCGGTTGTACCAAACGGGCTGATCGATGCTCCAGAGCGGATAGGTATCAAAGTAGCGCGCATCGGTCATTGCCTCGTACCCCCGCGGGTCCTCGAGTCCGTAAAGCGTCGACTGATTCGGCAGGAGGCTGTATCCGTGACCCACGACCCGGTACGGCTTCCCGGCCTCGGGGAGCCCGCGAATCTCTTCGACCGGGGGATAGAACAGTCGGCTTTCGAACGTCGGGTAGAGCTTTGGTGCTTCCAAGAGACGCACGACCAGGAGCGACGCCGGCGCGCAACCCGCGAGCCAGGAGCCGCGAAGCCGTCCGACGCCGAGGAGCGCGCCGACCGGCAACAGACCGGCGAACGTCCATAACGCCGCGGTGTCCTGTGCGACGGGCCGTATGCCGGCCTCGAGCAGGCGCCCGCGCCAGTCGAGGGCGCCGATCATGATGCCGGAAAAAACGACCGAAAACAGGAGCGCCGCTCCCTGGACTCGCCGCTGACAGGCGGCGTCGAGTCCGATGGCAGCGAGACCCACGATGCGTGAGCATCGAGACAAAAACGAAATACTCGTTGATGGCGATCCGGTAGTACGGAAGGCTCGTAATGAAGTCCGGGGCGCCCCGGAAAGGCGGCCGCGGGAAGCAGCGTGAGCACCCGGCCGCGAGGAGCCCCCCACCGGGCGCGGCACCGCGCGAAAAGGCCGATGCCTGCGAGCGCCAGAGGCAAAGTGCCGACGTAGCCGTGCGCGACCGCGTGAAAGCTGGGGGGCGGGGGAATCGTTTCCACGGGCACGCCGAGGTAGGCCATGGGATAAACGAGCCCTCATCTGCGCAAGGCTCGACGAGAGGGAGACGGACTTCTCGGCTTTCGCGAACGTCGCCTCCCGGAACGCCATTTCCGCGGTTTGTGGGAGGCGTCCACGAAGGGAAGAATCACGGGCGCGGACAACGCCAGGACGAGGGCGCCCGCCGCGACGGACGCGAGCACCGCGCGGAAGGGCCGGGGGGAGCCCGGCAACTGGAACAGGAACCAGATTCCTGCCCCTGTAACCGCGAAGAGCAGCGTCTCCCCGTGCCCGCCCAACACCATCAACAGCAATGCGACGAAAGTGCACAGGAGTCCGTGGGGGAGGCGTCGGGCGAGACGGTGCAGCCCCAGGTAGAGAAACGGCAGGACGGTGAAGACCTGAGAGAGCGGCTATCCCACTTTGATGGCCAAACCGTGTGAAAGCATCCACGCGGAGGCGCCGAAGAAGGCCGCGCCGTCGGTCAGGCCGATCTCCTCGAAAAAGAGGAAGGCGGCGAGCGCCGCCAGGAAAGCGCGTCCCACCAACAGAAGAGGGAGCAGGAGGAGGGCCCACCGGAGAGCCGCCAGGACGGGCATGACGTATCTGTGGGCCGCCCAGAGCGTGAGGAGGCCGCCGGCGGCGTACAAGGCGATGAGTGCCACGGCGCTCATTCCGGCGTCGCGTCTCGCCCGGTCCGGGTCCGTCTGATCCTATGGGTGCGGCGTGCGTACCTTCGCGGGCAGGAATAGCCGGGCCAGAGGCTTCATGCGGGCACGCCGGCCTCCGCCGGCTCGCGCACGATACGCCGATAGTCGGCGTCGCGCTCGAAGGGCTCCCGTCCGGACTCACGGATGATGCGTTCGAACTCGGGGCGCGTGAGCCCCGAGGCGGTCGTCGCCCCGGCGGCGTGGGTGATCGTCTCGTCCACGACCGTCCCGACGAGATCGTCCGCGCCGAAGAAGAGCGCGATCTGCGCGAGCTTCGTCCCGATCTGCACCCAGTACGCCTTTACGTGCGGGAAATTGTCGAGCAGGAGGCGCGAGGCCGCGATCACGCGCAGGTCCGCCTGTCCCGAGGTCGGTGGCAGGTGCGCGAGCGGGGTGTTCTCCGGGTGGAAGGCGAGCGGGATCAGCCCGACGAATCCGGCGGTCTCATCCTGGAGCGCTCGCAGACGCAGGAGGTGATCCACGCGGTCCTCGACGCTCTCGACGTGGCCGTAGAGCATCGTGGCGTTCGTACGGACCCCCTGGCGGTGGCATTCGCGCGCGATCTCCAGCCAGCGCTCACCCGAGATCTTGTTCTTGCAGATCACGTCCCGGACGCGGCGCTCGAAGATCTCGGCGCCTCCACCGGGGCAGGAGTCCATGCCGGCCGACTTGAGCTCCGCGATCGTTTCCTCGATCGAGCGCTTGCCGACGTGCGCGATCCAGTCGAGCTCGACCATCGTGAAAGCTTTGAGGTGGACCGACGGGAAGCGGGTCTTCAGGGCCCGGAGCAACCCGGTGTAGTACTCGAAGGGCCAGGTCGGGTGCAGGCCTCCGACGATGTGGAACTCGGTGACCGCCTCGCTGTAACCCTTGCCGGCCTCCTCCACGCACTCTTCGATGGCCATTTCGTATCCGCCCGGCTCGTTGACCTTGCGGGCCCATGCGCAGAGCGCGCAGTCCACCCAGCAGAGGTTCGTGGGATTGAGATACCGGTTGACGTTGTAGTAAGCGACGTTGCCGTGCCGGCGCTCGCGCGCCGCGTTGGCGAGCCGCCCGACCCCCAGAAAGTCCCGCGTCGTGAAGAGCCGGACTCCGTCCTCGAAGGACAGGCGCTCTCCGGCGGCGACCTTCTCCGCCAGGGGGGCGAGATCGGTGGAGGCCCCGGGCCGCACGGCGGCCGCCGGGGTCAACGGATGGCCGGCTTGGTCACCGGCTGGAAGGGATTCTGGGACTCGGGCGCGACGTCATCCACGAACGGCTGGATGTATCGGTAGCAGTCCCAGCAGTACTTTTCTTCCGGCTGGAACTGGAAGTCCACGACCCGCCCGACGGCCGGAAAATCCAGGATCTCCCGGCCGCAGCGCTGGCACGCGTCCTTCTGCCCCCGAATGAGTCTCCAGACTGGTCCCACGGTCTCCAAATGCTATCACTGCCGTCGCGTTCGCTCGCAGCCGCTCCCGCGGCGCGAGGCTCCTCCCCAGGGGGTGCGGGGGACCGCAAGGTCCCCCCGCCGAGCTTCGGAGCGATCGTGAGATCGCGACGAAGCGGAAGAGGGCGGGGACTCCTCGCGTCGCGACCAGGGCCAGGTTCGATCCTAGGTGCTCTCTTGCGCTGATCTTTCCGACTTTCGCCTGGAATTCCACACCAGCAACGCGACGGTCGCCGCCGAGGCGAGCGCGGCCGAGATCCCGAAGGCCGTCGGAGCGCCGAAGAGCTTCCACCACAACCCGAAGAGCAGGGCGGCGGGAAGCGAAGCGATCCCGATGGCGGCGTGAAAGAGACCGAACGCGCGCCCTCTCTGCTCCGGGCGCGTGAGGTCGGTCAACAGGGAACGCTCGGCGGGCTCGGCCATGGCCGGGGCCACCGCGTAGAAACCGAACAGGATCCAGATCGTTCGTGGCGTCGAGGCAAACGCGAATCCGAGATAGGCGACGACGACGATCGCCCAGCCCATGCACAGCACGGGGACCCGCCCGATCCGGTCGGCCAGGGTCCCAGCCGGCACGCCGACGACCGCCTTGACCCCGCTGACGTAGGCCCAGAGCAGCGGAAGCTGCCACAAGGCGATCCCAGCGTCCTGGGCCCGGAGAAGCAGGAAAGCCTCGCGGGCGAACGCCAGACTGAACAACGCATAGACGCCGACGAGCGCGAGGAGGCGGCGGGGGAGCGGGGAGGCGTCCCGCGGGACCTTCGGATGCGGCGGCGAGGTCGGGGCGACGTCCGGCACGCGCGCGATGAGCAGAACCAGCCCGGCGACGGCCGGAATGAACGCCAGGAGGAACACCACGCGCTCCTCCGACACGACGTAGCGCAGGAGGAAAGCCGCGAGGAGAGGACCCACGACCGCGCCCGCGTTGTCCATGCTGCGCTGCAGCCCGAAGGCGCGCCCTCTGCCGCGCGCCGGCGCGAGGTCGCCGAGCAACGCGTCGCGCGGCGCGGTCCGGATCCCCTTGCCCATGCGGTCGGCGAAGCGGATGGCGAGGACCTGCGTCCATGCGGTCGCGAGTCCCACGAGGGGACGTGCCACGGCGGCCAGGGCATACCCGAAAACGACGAGCGGCTTGCGCCGGCGCGTGCGGTCCGACCACCAGCCGGAAAGGAGCTTTGCGAGTGAAGCCGTCGCCTCGGCGACCCCCTCGATCAGGCCCAGAGCGGTCGGACCGCCGCGCAGGGTCCGCGTCAGAAAATTGGGAAGGAGCGGATAGATCATCTCCGACGAAACGTCCGTCAGGAACGAGACCCAGCCCAGCGTGACCACGGCCCGCGGCAGGCGTGGGCGCGCATCCCGTTCCTTAAATTTTTTGGTGTAAATGGCTTTTTGCCTTATTTCATTCGGAAAGGTTCCCGGTCCGTCGCCGATGATAATCCCGGGTGGTGCCGCTCCACGAAGCCGATGCGTTCATCCTCGGCACGCACCCGTTGCGCGAGAAGGATCGGATCGTCTCTTTCCTCACCCGCGATTCGGGGAAGAAGCGCGGCGTCGCCCGCAATGCCCGCGCTCCCCGAAGCCCCTTCTCCGGATCGCTCGAGCCGATGACCGAGGCGCGGATCGTCTATTTCGAGAAAGAGAGCCGGGACCTCGTTTCGTTGAACGCGGCGGATCCGATCCGGCCATCCTTCCCGCTCTCCGCGAGCCTGGAGCACGGTCTCCTGCTGTCGGCTTTCGCCGAGAGCCTCGAGACTTTCGTCGCGGACTCCGAGCCGGCGGAGCCTTTCTACCGCCTCGCGCGGCACGTGATGGACGCGCTCTTCGCGGGAGCGCCGGGCGGCCTGGTGGGGCCGTACTTCGACGTCTGGGTGTTGCGCCTCTCCGGGCTTCTTCCCTCGCATCGCGAGTGCGCGGGGTGCGGCCGGCCGCTCGAGCCGGGGGAAGCGCTCTTCTTCGACGAATCGCGGCCGGGATTCATCGGGACCGAGTGCCGCCGCGGCGAGGCCGTGCGCGTGTCCCGCACGGGCGCCGCCGCCCTGCGAGGCATCCTCGCCGGCCCGCTCGATCCGGCGGCGCGACCGAGCGGGCTCGCCAAGGTCGCCGGGATCGCCCGCCGGGCGCGGCGGCACTTCCTCGGCCACGAGCTGAAGTCCCACCGCGTGATCGGAGAAGTGCTCGGGTAGACCCTTCGGTCAGCGCGCGTCGGGGTCCAGCCAGCCGGCTCGGTCGGCGGGGGTCCGCACGAAGAGGAATCGGCCGTGCTCTGCGTACACCGCGATCTCCATCCCGCGGGGAAGGCTCTCCATGACCACGGCCGTCTCCCGCGGACCGTCGAGCACGCGGCTCTCCGATTCGCGGCGCACGCGGCGGAGCGGGCGCGCCGCGGCTTCGGTCCTCTTTGCCGCGACGTAGCCGGTCGCGCCGTCGGGCAGCGAGACGCGGAACCAGCCGCCCGTGGCCCCCAGGACGCGCAGGAGGGTGTGTCTCGAGAGACGGGCCGAGACCGGCGCTTTTTCCGAAGGGCCGGAGGCGAGCGGCAGGGCGGCGGTGGAGACCCGGCGCAGGGTGCCGACGGCCTCCGCGTCGGCGGTCAGCGCCGCGATCTCTCCGCGCGGCGCGGCGACCCAGGGCCTCGGGTCCACGGCCCCCCCGCCCCCGCGGGTGTAGATCGCGAAGTGCAGGTGGGTCGGACCGCCGCGCGCGTTGCCCGAATCGCCGACCAGCCCCACGGTCTCTCCCGGCTGAACGCGCTCGCCGGCGTGAACGGTCTGCTCGTCGAGATGGGCGTAGTAATAGGTCAGATCGCGGCGGGCGTCCCGGAGCCAGACGACCTTCCCGCCGAGCGGGTTGGTCCCGGCCGACACGACCGTCGATTCCGCCGCCGCGACGGCGGGCGTGCCGCGCGGCGCGAAGATGTCGATCCCTTCGTGGCGACGGCGCCCGGCGTCGCGCGCGTCGCCGAAGACGCCGCCGATGGCGCGCGCCGTCAGGTCCTGGACCGGGAAAGCGAGAGCCGCCTCGACCCGCGAGACGATGGAGAACCTTCCGCCGCGGAGAAGCTCTGGCTGGAGGCGCAGAATGAAGTTTCCCGAGCTCTCAGCCTCGTATTGCACGCTCGTGGCGGCCTCCTCGGCCGAGAGGACGCGCTGTGGAGGGTCCGGAGCTTCCCCTTCGACGAAGAGATCGAGGAAGAGCCGCGTCGGTTCGGATGTCTGCCACTGGACCTCCACGACGAGGCGCTGCCCGCGAACGAGCGGGAAGCGATAGGCCACGGCCTCGGGCCGGTCGGGCGCGAAGTATCCGGTCTCCTGGAACGGGGGCGTCCGGGGCACGGACGCGGCGAGCGCGGTGCCGGCCGCGGCGATCCACTCGCGGCCGAGCGCGGCGTTCTCGAGTCCCGCCTCGCGGAGCGATCGGGCATACCGCTCGTGCGGCGACGGAGGCGCGAGGGCGGTCCGGAGGATTCCGGAGCGGCAGCCGCCGGCGAGTGTGGAGAGGAGGAGCAGGCCGAGGAGTCGGAGCCGCGAGGTTGCGCGCATTCCGCTGGGAACGCCGGGGCGGCCGCGGGTTATGCCCGCCCCGCGATACACTGTTTCGAGTGCTCACACTCCAGCGGTTGATCGCCGATCTGTCGGCATTCTGGGAGGGGGAAGGCTGCCTGATCGAGCAGCCCTACGACCTTCCGGTCGGGGCCGGAACCATGCACCCGGCGACGTTCCTGCGCGTGCTCGGGCCCGAGCCGTGGCGCTGCGCCTACGTCCAGCCGTCACGCCGCCCGGCGGACGGCCGTTACGGCGAGAACCCTTTTCGGCTGGGCAAGCACCTCCAGCTCCAGGTCGTCCTCAAACCGTCTCCGGAAGGCGTGCAGGGCATGTACCTGCGCAGCCTCGAGAAGCTCGGCATCTCGCTCGCGGACCACGATGTCCGCTTCGAGGAGGACAACTGGGAGTCGCCGACGCTCGGAGCCTGGGGGGTCGGCTGGCAGGTCCTGATGGACGGCATGGAGATCACCCAGTTCACCTATTTTCAGCAGGCCGGGGGGATCGACCTCTCGCCGATCTCCGCCGAGATCACCTACGGGCTCGAGCGGATCGCGATGTTCCTATCAAAGGTGAACTCCGTCTACGACGTCATGTGGACCGAGACGATGTCCTACGGCGACGTGCGGCGAGCGGAGGAGCGCGAGCTCTCCAAATACCACTTCGAGGTCGCCAATCCGGACTTCGCCGCCGCGCTCCTCGACGGCTACGAAAAGGAAGCCCGCGCGGCCCTGGCCGCGGGCCTCGTCATCCCGGCGTACGAGGCCACGCTCGCCTGCTCGCACCAGTTCAACGTGCTCGACGCGCGCGGCGCCGTTTCGGCGACCGATCGCGTCGGACTCATCCGCCGCGTGCGCGATCTGGCGTGCGCCTGCGCGCGGGCATACCTGGCCTCCCGCGAGGGGGCCCCGCGTCCGGACGCTGCGCTCGAGCCCGCGGCGGTCTGAAGGAGACAGAACCCGATTTCGACTCTCGGAGCTCCGACTCCCGACTCATGAACCGCCAGGATTTCCTTCTCGAGATTCGCACCGAGGAGATCCCCGCCGGGGCGCTGGCCGCGGCGCGACGCGACCTGGCGCTGCGGCTCCAGGAAGGACTGGGCGAGGCGGGAATCGCTCCGGAGGCGGTGCAGGCTTTCGCGACGCCCCGGCGGCTCGTGGTCGTCGCCCGCGGCGTGCCGGAGCGGCAGGAGGACCGTTTCTCGGAGGTCCTCGGCCCGCCGGCGGCGGCCGCGTTCGACGCCGCAGGACGTCCCACGAAAGCGGCGGAAGGGTTCGCGCGCGCTCAGAAGGTCGAGGTCTCCGATCTCGTCGTCGTGGAGTCCCCGCGAGGGCCGACGGTCTCGGCGCGCCGCGTCGTCCCGGGCCGGGAGGCGAGCGCCGTGCTCTCGGAGGTCGTGCCTCGTGCCGTCTCTTCGGTGAGCTTTCCGAAAACGATGCGGTGGGGCAACGGCGGCGCGGCGTTCGTCCGGCCGGTGCGCGGGGTGGTCGCGCTGCTCGGTCCGTCCGTCGTGCCCCTCGAGATCCACGGCGTCGCGGCATCGGACCGGACCTTCGGCCATCGCGTCCTCTCCGACGGCGATCTCCGCGTGCGCGGCGCGGAGGAGTATCTCGAGCAGATGCGCGCTGCGTGGGTCGAACCGGACGCGGAGGCGCGCCGGACGGTGATTCTGGAGTCCGCGCGGCGTCTGGCCCGCGAGGTGAACGGCTCGGTCGAAGCGGATTCCGACCTGGCCTCGACCCTCGCCGACCTCGTGGAGTGGCCAGGGCTCGTGAGGGGCTCGTTCGATCCGGAGTTCCTCGAGCTGCCCGAGGAGATCTCGACGACGGCGATGCGCACGCACCAGAAATACCTGCCGGTGCGCGGGCCCGGCGGGCTCCTGCCTCACTTCGTCGCCGTGATGGACAACCGGGAGGACCGCAAGGGGCTCATCGCCAAGGGGAACGAGTGGGTGCTGAACGCGAGGCTGGCAGACGCCCGCTTCTTCCTCGAGGAGGACAAGCGGGTCAAGCTCGCGGATCGCGTGCCGCAGCTGGAGCGGCTCGCCTTCCAGGACCGTCTCGGCGACTACTTCAAGAAGACCTCGCGGCTGCAGGAGCTCGGCCGCGCGATCGCGCAAGGGGTCGGCCGCCCGGACCTCGAGGAAGTCCTCCGGCTGGCCGGCCAACTCTGCAAGGCCGACCTGACGACGCACATGGTCAAGGAGTTCACGGACCTCCAGGGCGTCGTGGGGGGGATCTATGCCCGGCGCGAGGGGTACCCCGACTCGGTCTGGAAGGCGATCTACGAGCACTACCGGCCCAGCTCCGGAAGCGATGAGCCCCCCCGGGAGGCCGCCGCCGCCATCCTGTCCCTCGCGGACCGGTTCGACACGCTCGCCGGCTTCTTCCTGCTCGGGCTCGTCCCTTCGGGCTCGAAGGACCCGTATGGATTGCGCCGGGCGGCCTTCGGGATCGTCTCGATCGTGACGGGCCGCGGCTGGCGGAGAGACTGGCGTCCGTTCGCGGAGAAAGCCATTCGGCTCTACCCTCGGGGGCTCGGCGGCTCGGTCGAGGAGACGCTCGAGGCGATGGAAGCGTTCCTCGCCGAGCGGCTGCGCAACCTCCTCGAGCGCCGGGGACACGCGTACGACGAGATCTCGGCGGTGCTTCACGTCGGCGTGTGGGACTTCGCGGACGCGGCGGACCGGGCCGCCGCCCTCTCCGATGCCAGGCGCGAGATGGACTTCCGATCTCTGATCCTCGCGTTCAAGCGGATCCGGAACATCCTGGAGGGGGAGCACCCGAAGGAGCCGTCGCCCGATCTGTACCGTGAGGACGCGGAGCGCGCGCTCGCCGCCGATTTTCTGCAGGCCCGCCGCGCGCTCCGGGAGCTCGTGGGCGCCCGGCGCTACCGGGAGGCGCTGGAGACGATCGCGTCGATCGCGCCGTCTCTCGATCGCTTTTTCGTCGAGGTGCTGGTCAACGCGCCGGAGGAAGACTTGCGGCGCAATCGCCTTGCCCTCCTCGCTTCGATTCAGAAAGAATTCTCGAGTCTGGCGGATTTTTCCGAGATGGTGGTGGAAAAGTGAAGAAGGTCTTTTTTTTCGGGGACGGCCAGGCCGAGGGCGCCGGGCTGGGCAAGGAGAGGCTCGGCGGCAAGGGCTCCGGGCTCGCGGAGATGACGGCGCTCGGCATTCCCGTCCCCCCGGGCTTCACGATCGAGACGTCCGTCTGCGCCGACTACACGCGGGGCGCGGGCCTCGACGGCGTGCGCGGCCAGGTGGGGGAGGCCATGGCGCGCGTGGAGCAATCGACCGGGAAGCAATTCGGCGATCCCGCCAACCCTCTCCTCGTCTCCGTCCGTTCGGGCGCGCGGTCCTCGATGCCCGGGATGATGGACACGATCCTCAACCTCGGCCTCAACTCGCGGACCGTGGAGGGGATCGCCGCGGCGTCGGGCGAGCGCTTCGCGCTGGACTGCCGCCGCCGCTTCCTCCAGATGTACGGCGACGTGGTCCTCGACGTGCCCAAGCACGATTTCGAGGAGGTCCTGGGGCGCAAGCGGAAGGAGCGGGGCGTCGCCTCCGACGCGGAGCTGAGGGCGGAGGACCTGCGCGGCGTCGTCTCGGAGTACGAGGAGATCGTTCGGCGCCAGACGGGTCAGCCCTTTCCCGACGACCCGCAGGAGCAGCTCTGGGGGGCGATCGGGGCCGTGTTCCGCTCGTGGGACAACGAGCGCGCGAAGACCTACCGGCGCCTCCACCGGATCCCCTCGGAGTGGGGGACGGCGGTCAACGTCCAGGCGATGGTCTTCGGGAACCGGGGGGACACGTCCGCGACCGGCGTGGCGTTCACGCGCGACCCCTCGACCGGCGAGAAGCGCTTCTACGGCGAGTACCTCCCCAACGCGCAGGGGGAGGACGTGGTCGCGGGCATCCGGACGCCGCGCCCGTTGAATGCCGACGGGAGCGGGCGCTCGCTCGAGGAGACGATGCCGCAGGCGTACGGAGAGTTGCTCCGGGTGCGGGACCTGCTCGAGTCGAGCTTCCTGGACATGCAGGACCTCGAGTTCACGATCGAGGCCGGGAAGCTCTACCTCCTCCAGACGCGCAACGGAAAGCGGACCGGCTTCGCGGCGGTGCGCATCGCGACCGAAATGGTCGCCGAAGGACTCATCTCCGAAAAGGAGGCGCTCGAGCGCGTCGAGCCGGACCAGCTCATCCAGCTCCTCGCGCCCGTCTTCCCGCAGAAGGAGAAGGAAGACGCCGTCGCGGCCGGGCGCCTTCTCGGCAAGGGGCTGCCCGCCGGGCCCGGCGCCGCGTCGGGGCGCATCGCCTTCACGGCCGAAAAGGCCGTCGAGATGGCGAAGGCGGGGCCGGTCGTCCTGGTGCGGGAGGAAACGTCGCCCGAGGACATCGCCGGGATGAACGCGGCCGTGGGGATCCTGACGACGCGGGGGGGCAGCACGAGTCACGCTGCCGTCGTCGCGCGCGGCATGGGGAAGACGTGCGTCGTCGGCGCCGGAGAGATCACCGTCGAGCCGCGGGGTGGCGGCGTGCGCGCGAAGGACCTCCACGCGAAGGAGGGGGACTGGATCTCCGTGGACGGCACGAGCGGGGAAGTGATCCTCGGCCAGCTTCCCACCCGGCCTTCCGAAATCCTCCAGGTCGTTCTCGAGAAGTCGCTCGCGCGCGAAAAGTCTCCGCTCTACGGCGCCTTCTCCCGTCTCCTCGGCTGGGCCGACCAGCACCGCAGGCTCGGCATCCGGGCCAACGCGGACACGCCGGGAGACGCGCGGACCGCCGTGCTCTTCGGCGCCGAGGGGATCGGCCTCTGCCGCACGGAGCACATGTTCTTCGAGGAGCATCGGATCCTCGCGGTCCGCGAAATGATCCTCGCGGAGAACGCGGAAGGCCGGCGCGCCGCGCTCGCCAAGATCCTCCCGATGCAGCGCGAGGATTTCGTCGGCATCTTCCGCGAGATGGGCGAGCGCCCCGTCACGATCCGACTCCTCGATCCGCCGCTGCACGAGTTCCTCCCGGACGAGAAAGCGGTCGGAGGAGTTGCCGCGGAGCTCAAACTGCCCGCCGAGAAAGTCGCCGCCCGGGTCCGCGCGCTGCACGAGTCCAACCCGATGCTGGGCCACCGGGGCTGCCGGCTCGGCATCACCCACCCGGAGATCTACGAGACGCAGGTCCGCGCGATCTTCGAGGCGGCGGCGGAGTCGATGCGGAGCGGCGGCCGGCCGGAGCCCGAGATCATGATCCCCCTCATCGGAACCCGAGCGGAGTTCGAGCGGCTCCGTAAGATGACGGACGAGGTCGCGGCGAAAGTCGCGGCGGAGACGGGCCAGGCGGTCGCTTACAAGGTCGGCACGATGATCGAGATCCCCCGGGCCGCGCTCCAGGCCGGCAAGATCGCGGCGGCCAACTGCGAGTTCTTCTCCTTCGGCACCAACGACCTGACGCAGATGGCCTATGGATACTCGCGCGACGACGCGGCATCATTCCTGCCGGCGTACGTCGAGGCGGGGATTCTGCCGGACGACCCGTTCGCGTCCCTCGACTTGGAAGGCGTCGGCGAGCTCGTCGCGATCGCCACGGAGCGCGGCCGGAAAGCGAACCCGCAACTGAAGGTCGGCATCTGCGGCGAGCACGGCGGCGACCCCCGCTCGATCGAGTTCTTCCACAAGACGGGCCTGGATTACGTCTCGTGCTCTCCGTTCCGGGTGCCCGTCGCCCGGCTCGCCGCGGCCCGCGCCGCGCTCGAGGGCGAAGGGCGGGCCGTCTCCTCGACAGCATGAAAGGACTCTGGCTGGTGCTCTCCGCGCTCGCCGCGGCCGCTCAACCCGCCGACCTCATCGTTCAGTCCGGCCGTATCTGGACCGGCGACGACGCGAAACCCGAAGACCAGGCGCTCGCCGTGCGCGGCGGGCGCATCGTGGCGGTCGGCAGCGACGCCGAGGTCGCCGGCCTCCGCGGGCCGGGCACCACGGTCATCGACGCGAAGGGACGGCGGGTGCTCCCCGGCCTCATCGACGCGCACGCGCACATGTCCATGGGCGGGTTCAACCTCCTGGCCGTCGATCTGCGCTACGCGAAGGACGAGGGAGAGTTCACCCGCAAGCTCGCGGAGTTCGCTCGAAGCAAGCCGGCGGGCGCCTGGCTGACGGACGGCACGTGGGACCACGAGCAGTGGAAGCCGGCGCGGCTGCCCACGAAAGCGCTCCTCGATCCAGCGACCGGCGACCGTCCCACGTGCCTTTCGAGAACCGACGGCCACATGATGGTGTGCAACAGCCTGGCGCTGAAGCTCGCCGGGATCACCCGCGACACGCCGGACCCTCCCGGCGGGGTGATCGTGCGGGACGCTGCGGGAGATCCCGCCGGAGTCCTCAAGGACGCCGCGATGGACGCGGTCTGGAAGGTCCGCCCCGCCCGGACCCGCGCGGAGCTCGACGGGGCCCTGCGCGCCGCGCTGCGGCACGCCGCGAGCTTCGGGGTGACCTCCGTGCAGGACCTTTCGGGCCTGGACGACCTCGCCGCATACGAAGGGCTGCGGGAGAACGGGGAGCTGACGGCCCGTGTCAGTTTCCGGCCCTCCCTGACGGTCTGGGAACAGGCGCGGGACCGGAAGGCGAAGCTCCGCGAGGACGAGTGGCTCCGGGTGGGCGGCGTGAAGGGCTACGTGGACGGGTCCCTCGGGTCTTCGACGGCGCTCTTCTTCGAGCCGTATACGCAGGACCCTTCGACGCGTGGCGTGTACGCGGCGGAGGCCATTCCGCTCTCCCGGATGGAGGAGCGCATCGCCGCCGCCGACGCGGCCGGCATGCCGGTGGAGGTCCATGCGATCGGCGACCGGGCCAACGCCGAGATCCTGGACATCTTCGAGCGCGTCGCGAAGAAGAACGGCCCGCGCGACCGGCGGTTCCGCGTCGAGCACGCGCAGCACCTGCGGCCGCAGGAGGTCGCGCGGTTCGCGGCGCTCGGCGTGATCCCTTCGATGCAGCCGTACCACGCGATCGACGACGGCCGCTGGGCGGAGAAGCGCATCGGCATCGCGCGCTGCCGGGGAACGTACGCGTTTCGATCCCTGCTCGACGCGAAGGCGAAGCTCGCCTTCGGGTCGGACTGGGACGTCGCCCCCATCTCGCCCCTCCAGGGGATCTACGCGGCAGTCACGCGCCGCACGCTCGACGGGAAGAACCCGCGCGGCTGGATCCCGGACCAGAAGATCACCGTCGCCGAGGCGCTCCGGGCCTACACCGCCAACGCGGCGTACGCCGCGTTCGAGGAGAAGGAAAAAGGGACTCTCACGGTCGGTAAGCTCGCGGACTTCGTGATCCTCGCGCGCGACCCGTTGGCCGTGAACGTCGAGGAGATCGGCGACATCGCGGTCGATCAAACGGTCGTGGGCGGAAAGACCGTCTACACGCGGAGCGCTCCGGCCCCGCTCCGTTAGACTGCCCCGGGTGCCCCGGATCCATCGCCTCTCGAGCCAGGTCGTGGACCGCATCGCGGCGGGAGAAGTCGTCGAGCGTCCCGCTTCCGTCGTCAAGGAGCTCGTCGAGAACGCGCTCGACGCGGGGGCGACGCGGGTACAGGTCGAGATCGACAAGGGCGGCATCGAGCGGATCCTCGTCCGCGACGACGGCGCCGGGATGGCTCCGGAAGACGTCCCGCTCGCCCTCGAACGCCACGCGACCTCCAAGATCACGTCGGACGCGGATCTCGTCCGCGTGGCGAGCTTCGGTTTCCGCGGAGAGGCCCTGCCCTCGATCGCCTCCGTCTCGCGGCTGACGCTGACGAGCTCGGACGGCTCGATTCCCGAGGCGGTCAAGGTCGAGGTCGATTACGGCGAGGTGCTCTCCCGCGAGCCGGCGGGGCGGCCGAGGGGAACCGACGTCCTGGTCCGGGAGCTCTTCGCCCGCACCCCCGCGCGCCGCAAGTTCCTCGCGTCCCCGGAAGCCGAGGGGCGCGCTGCGGCCGCGGCGGTGACCCGCGCCGCGCTGTCCCAGCCGTCGGTCGCCTTTTCGCTCCGCTCCGGGTCGCGGGAGATTCTCGATGCGCCCGCCGCGGTCGATCGGGCCGCGCGGATCCTCCAGGTCTTCGGCCGGGAGACCCTCGGGGAGCTCGAGCCGCTCGACGCGCGGGCCGGGCCCCTCCGGCTGACGGGATACGCCACGCGAGGCCCCGTGACATTTCCCAGCCGCCGCCACCAGTTCCTCTTCATCAACGGCCGGCCGGTCGAAGACCGCTCCCTCTCGAGAGCCATCCTGCAGGAGTCGCGGGACGCGATCCGGACCGACCGCCACCCGGCGGTCTTCCTCTTCCTCTCCGCGGAGCCGGGCGCGGTGGACGTCAACGTGTCTCCCGCCAAGACGCAGGTGAAGTTCGCCGACTCGGGAACGGCGTACCGCCTCGTCTATCACGCGCTGCACTCCGCCCTTCTCTCCGGCAAGGAGGAACGCCGCCTCCGGTCCGTCCCCCCGGAGTCGGAGATCGCGGAGTCCCGCGACGGCTATGCGGCCGCCGGCGGCTCGTCCTCGGGGCAGCCCGTGGGTGTTCCGGCTCCCGCCCGCCCGGAGCCCCCCCCACCGCAGGAGAAAAGGGTTCCGGAGATCGTCCCGATCGGCCAGCACCGGGAGTCCTACATCCTGGCGAGCGGCCCGGAGGGTCTGCTGATCATCGATCAACACGCCGCGCACGAGCGCACCCTCTACGAGCGGATCCGCGACCGGATCGCTTCGGGACGCGTCCTGTCGCAGAAGCTCCTCATCCGCGCCCTGTTCGAGGCCGCGCCGGACGAGGTCGAGGTCCTCGGATCGCGCATCGGGGACCTCGAGGCCGCGGGCTTCGAGATCGAGCCCATGTCCGGCCGGTCCTACGCGATCGCGGCCCTCCCGGCCGAGACGACCGACCGCGACCCGGGCGAGACCCTCCGCGAGGCGCTCGCCGGGCTGGCCGAGGCGGGAGGGGGAGACGAGGCGCAGCGCCGCGATCGCCTCGCGGCGAGTCTGGCCTGCCGCTCCGCAGTCACGATCCGCTACCACC
>JBHENW010000094.1:0-4959 GCA_046261875.1 Thermoanaerobaculia bacterium
CCGCCACGCCGAAGAGCCCGCCTTCGAGATGGAAGACGTCGTAGAAGTCGCCGGCGACGAACCGCGCGGCGAGGTTGCGGGCTGCCAGCCGGTATCCGTCCCCTTCCATCTCCGGTGACGGAAGCAGCCGGCGCCGGATCGCCCGGGCGAGCTCCAGCTCCTTCTGCGCGAACTCGTGCTCCTTGAGCTTTTCGACGTTCTCGCGGAGCCGCTGACGCATCACGCCGAACCCGTAGAAGAGGAAGCCGATGATGACCGCGATCGCGCCGTTGAAGAGGAGCATCTTCCGTCCGAACGTCCAGACGCCCGGGTGGACGAGGGAGAGCTCCCGCGCGATCCAGGTCGCCGCGAACCATCCCGCGTTTCCGCCGACGAAATAGAGGACCGCGCGGGAGAGCTTCTGGATGATCGGCTCCCGCCGGCGCAGCCACGGCTCGAACGCGTGCTCGAGCAGCATGCACGCGGACGAGATCAGGAGGCCGATCAATACCCCGTATCCGAAGATGCGGATTCCGAAGAAGCGGGGCGCCGAGAAGTACATGAACGCGGCGATTCCCAGCCCCATCAGCACGGAGATGAGGAGACCGCGCACGTACTCGCGGAGGAACCGTTCCTTTTCGGGGGCCACCGGCCGGTAATCCTACAGGCCGGAGCGCTGCGCTAGGCTAGCGCCAGTGTCGTCCGTGCCGGCCGCGCGCGCACCCGCCGCAACGGGTCGGCTTTCGCACGCGGCCGCGCAGAAGGCGATCGCCGCGGTCGCGGTCTTGTTCTTTGTAAAGGCCGCGACGCTCGCGCTGTTCGTCACGCCGCTCTGGGACGTCCCGGACGAAAGCGGCCATCTCGCCTACGTTCTCGACCTCGCCGACGGGCGGGGCCTCCCGGTCTACGGGCGCACACCCCTCCCCCCGGAGGTGCTCGCCCGCTGGGACGCCCGGGGGTCGGCGGTCCCGGCGTTCAACTGGGTGGCGCAGCACCCGCCCCTCTCCCACGCGATCGCTGCGCCTTTCGCCCTGGCCGCGCGCGGGGCGACCTCCGACCGGGAAGCCCGGCTGCGCGCTCCGCGCCTCGCCAGCGTGCTGGCCGCCACGCTCGCGCTCATCGTGCTGTTCCAGGTGCTCCGCGAGGCGACGGACGACGCGGCCTTCGCGCTCGCCGGCGCCGCCTGCGTGTCGTTCGTTCCGATGTACTCGCACCTGGCCTCCGGCACCCACAACGAGCCGCTGCTCGCGCTCGCGGGATCCCTCGCCGGGCTCGGATGGGTACGGCTCGTGCGCTCGGGCGCGCTCGAGGACGCCTTCCGGACCGCCGCCGCTCTCGGCCTGGCCGGGGCGACGAAGTTGACCGCTCTCCCCGTGGCCGCCGGTCTGCTCATTCTGATGCCGCTGTACCTCACGCGGCAGAAAGGATGGAGGAAAGGCGTTACCTGGCTTCTCGCCGCGGCGATTGCGCTCGCCGCTCCGGCGTTCTGGCTGCTGCGCAACTGGCTGACCGCCGGCCATCCCCTCGTCTACGCGGCGCCGGAAGCCTTCTCGCCCGGGCGCCTCGCGCAACTGCTGGCGCGGGAGCCCGTCTTCGATCACACGTTCAAGAACTTCCTGGGCCTGATCGGCTGGATGGGCGGGGGGCAGCTGCGCTGGTTCCAGATCTCCGGACTCTTTCTCGGCGCGTATCTCGCCGCCGGTCTGCTCGTCGTTTCGGCCGCCGCCGTCTGGCTCTGGCGAGACTCCGGCCGGCTCGGCACACCCTTCCGGACCATGCTGCGCCTCCTTTGCGTGGCGGCGGTCGTTGCCGGCTTGCTCCCCGCGCTATCCGGCGGACCGTCCCACCCGGCCAAGCACGCGTTCTATGCCCTCGTGCTCGCGATCCCCTTTTTCGGTCTCGCTCTCTTCTTCGGGCGCGGAGACCGGGAGCGGGAGCTGATCCGGTCCTCCCTCTGGGTCGTCCTCGTGTTCCTGGGCGCCTACCTCTGGAACGTCTGGCGGGGTCTGGCGATCTACGGTCACATGCGGGCGGTGCACGGGCGCTACTTCTTGGCCATACTGCCCTTCCTGATGCTCGGCTTCGGATACCCTGCCGCGCGGCTCTTCCCGCGCACTCGGGCTCGAGACGCGGCCCTCATCGGGTTGGTTCTTCTGCTCGCGGCGGCCGAGATCGCGTTCTTCCTGGTCCGCGTCGTGCCGTTCTATCGGGCCGCTCCCGGATGAGGCCGGTCGAGGACCTCGACACCCCCGCGGTTCTGGTCGACCTGGACGTCCTCGAGCGCAACGTCGCGCGGATGGCCGCGCGCGCTCGCGACGCCGGCGTGCGTCTGCGCCCCCACGCCAAGACCCACAAGGTCCCGGAGATCGGCCGGATGCAGCTCGCGGCGGGCGCGGCCGGGCTCTCCGTGGCGAAAGTCGGCGAGGCCGAGGTGTTCGTCGAAGCAGGCTTCGAGGACATCTTCCTCGCCTACCCCATCGTGGGTCGGGAGAAGGCGGCGCGGCTGCTCCGGCTCGCCGAGCGGGCGGGCCTGGCGATCGGCGCCGACGGCGAAGAGGGGCTCCGAAGCGTCGCCGAGCCGTTCCGCGCCGAAGGACGGTCCATCGACGTGCTGCTCAAGGTGGACACCGGACTCCATCGGGTCGGCGTCCTCCCGGAGCAGGCCCGGGAGATGGCAGAGCGCCTGGCGGCAATCCCCGGCGTGACCCTGCGCGGCATCTTCACGCACGCCGGCCACGGCTACCTCGCGAAAAGCCCCGCGGAGCTGACCGCGGTCGCCCGGCGGGAAGGGGAAACGCTCGCCGCGGTCGCCGCGGAGATCCGGACCGCCGGTCTGCCGGTCGAGGAGGTCTCGGTCGGTTCGACTCCGACCGCGCCCGAAGCGATGCGGGTGCCCGGCGTGACCGAGTGCCGGCCCGGGAACTACGTCTACAACGACGCCTCGCAGCTCTCCCTCGGCACGTGCTCCGAAGAGGATCTCGCCCTGAGCGTTCTGGCGACCGTGGTCAGCGTGCCCGAGGAGACGCGCGCGGTCCTCGACGCCGGGTCCAAGACCCTCTCTTCCGACCCCCTGCGCCCCTCGCCGGGAGGACACGGCTTCATCCGCGGTCGCCTGAGCCGGATCGAGCGGCTCTCCGAGGAGCACGGCGTCATCCGCGTGGAGCCGGGCGAAGGATTCCGCGTCGGAGAGAGGGTGTACGTCCTGCCCAACCACGCGTGCGTCGTGTCGAATCTGCACGATTCCGTCTGGGCGGTCCGCGGGGGCCGCGTCGAGGGGGCCCTGCGCGTCGCGGCGCGCGGGAAGGTGCAGTAACCGGGACCGGAGACCGGGCGTAAGATCCGCCTGAAGATTCCCGTTCTTACATATTCCGTTCAAGGAGGAGCGAGTCCATGAAACGACTCCTGGTCATGATTCTTCTCACGATCGGCATCCTGTTACTCTTGCCGGCGGCCTCGGCGCTGGCGCAGGGAGGCGACCTCGTCATCTCGGGGAGGGTGACAGCCGAAGAGGACGGGGCGCCCGTCGCCGGCGCGACCGTGACGATCGAAACCCTCGGTCTCACCGCGCAGACGGGACCCGACGGGCGCTTCACGCTTACGGTCCCGGCCGCGCAGGCGCGCGGCCAGGCGATGGAGGTGCGCGTCCTGGCGCCGCGCTACCAGTCCCGGGTCGCGTCGCTCTCGCTCAACCCCGGCGCCGTGACGCAGGACTTCGCGCTCGGCTATTCCTTCCAGCAGGAAGTCACGGTCGGCTCCCGCGCGATGGGCGCCGCGGCGGAGAAGGCGGTGCCGGTGGACGTCTTCACCGAAGAGCAGATCCAGAGCGCCACGGGCACCACGGAGACCAACCAGATCATCCAGGCCCTCAGCCCCTCGTTCAACTTCCCCCGTCCCACGATCACGGACGGGACGGATTCGGTCCGCCCGGCGACGTTGCGCAGCCTGGGATCCGATCAGCTCCTCGTCCTCATCAACGGCAAGCGCCGCCACACGAGCGCGCTCATCAACGTCAACAACTCCGTCGGGCGCGGGTCCACGGGCGTGGACCTGAACGCCATCCCGGCGGCGCTGATCGAGCGCATCGAGATCCTGCGCGACGGGGCCGCCGCGCAGTACGGTTCCGACGCCATCGCGGGTGTCATCAACATCGTGCTCAAAGATGAGGCCAACCCCTTGACGGTGGGACTGAAGGGGGGCACCACGACGCACTCGGACGGCGCGTTGATCGACACCCACGCGCTGTGGGGGCCCGCGGCAGGACGGGGGGCGGTGAACTTCGTCGGTGAGTTCCGCGATCGCTCGGAGACCAACCGCGCCGGTTTCGACCCTCGGGACCAGGTCGTCGCGGGCGACGCCGGGAACAACGCGGTCCCCCAGCCGAACCATCACTGGGGAGACTCCGACGCGAAAGACATCATGGGCTGGGTCAACGCGAACATCCCGATCAACGAAAGCGGCACGACATCGTTCTACGGCTTCGGCGGGTGGAGCCGGCGCGAGGGGAGGCACGGCGGCTTCTACCGGCGTGCCCTGGACGCGCGCAACTGGCCGCAGATCTACCCGCTCGGCTTCCTGCCCTTGATCGAGCCGGAGGTCGAGGACTACTCGGGGACCGCGGGCGTGCACGGCGTCCTCGCCCACAACCTCTTCTGGGACGTTTCGGCGCAGTACGGGCACAACCGCTTCGACTTCAACATCTCCAACAGCCTCAACACGTCGCTGGGACCGAACATCCCGCCGAACAAGACGAGCTTCTACGCGGGTTCTCTCGAGTTCAATCACGTGCTCGTCAACGCGGACTTCACGCGCGAGTTCGACGTGGGTCTCGCCGGCCCGTTGAACGCGGCAGCCGGCGTCGAGTACCGGAGGGAGAACTTCCAGCAGTTCGCCGGCGAGCCGGACTCGTATCGCGACGGCGGTTTCCCGAACCAATTCGGGCGCCCAGCCGAGCTCGGCTCGCAGGTCTTCCCCGGATACCGT
>JBHENW010000095.1:0-6617 GCA_046261875.1 Thermoanaerobaculia bacterium
CGGGCGGGACTAGGATTCCGCCAGGAGGGTTTTTATGGGGAAGCCGCTGTCCGTGTTCTTCCTCGCGGTGCTCTTCGCTGCACAGACGCCCAAAGGGGCAGACGAAGCGCTGCGCGAGCTCCTGCAGCGGCAGTCGCAAGAGCTGCTCGACGCGGTCGGCAGCGGCGCGGCCGCCGTGTGGGATCGGTACCTCCATCCCGACGTCCGCTACATCGAGCCCGAGGGAGCCGTCCTGACGAAGAAAGAGATCGTCGAAGGGATGAAGGGTCTTCCTCCGGGTGTCAGCGGGTCGATTCAGGTCACCCGATTCGACGTCGCGCTCCACGGAGACGTCGCCGTGGCGACGCACCTGGACGATGAGAGCCAGGACTACTACGGCCACAAGCTGCGCTGCCAGTACCGCACGACGGACACCTGGCTCAAGACGGCGCAGGGATGGAGGCTGATCGCGGGACAGGTCCTCGCGGTGCGCGCGGACCCTCCTTCGGTTCCTCTGTCGGCGTCCCGGCGCAAGGATTACTGCGGTCGGTATGCGATCACCCCCGCGATTTCGTACGAGATCCGCTGCAGGGGGGAGGCGCTCGAAGGGCAACGCACCGGCCGTCCGGCGGAGGAGCTGAGAGCGGAGGCGCCCGACGTCCTCTTCGTTCCGGGCCGTCCCCGTTACCGCTACGTCTTCCTGCGAGACGCGGCGGGGAAGATCACGGGGTTTGCCCAGCGACGGGAGGCGTGGGATCTGATCTGGAAGCGGGCGGAACGCGACGACCGGTAGCGATCGCGCGTGGATGCGCGCATCAGCTTTCCGGGACCGCCTCGATGTCGATCGCGATGTGGACGTCGTCGCTGACGACGACGCCCCCGCGGTCGAGCACGTCGTTCCAGTTCACCCCGAAGTACTTCCGATGCCCCGGTGAGCTCCACGCGGTCTCCCCGGAACGTGATCGTCGGATGGTTTTCGACGTCCGGGAAATCGGCGCTCTTCAGGGTGCTTGTCGCGCTCCGCGTTCTCCGGTCCAAAGGCCGGCGGCGTCGATGGTAATTTCCGTGGAAGTCGCGAGCGGATTCTCGACATCGGACTGGAGCGTCCCGTGGACGTTCTTGAAGTGCCCGCGGACCCAGGTGACCATCATGTGGCGCGCCCGGAACTCGGCGGCCGTGTGCCCCGGCTCGAAGAACCACTTTGCCATGGTGTCCCCCTTCTCCCGAAACCCTGATGCTAAGCCGGGCGACGGAGGAGCCTCGAGATGAGGACCGCCGCGCGGGCGGTGCAGGGTCCTAGAGAGTCGAGGTCCATGCGTTCCTCCGGCCCGTGCTCACCCGCGCCCTTCACGCCGAGACCGTCGGCGCCGGAAACGATCCCGCCGATGAAGTTGAAGTCGCCGAAGCCGCGTGAGGCGGGGTCGTCCGCCTCGACGGGTCCCTGCCCGAGGTCGCGGCTGACGCGGTCGATGAGCTCCATGACCGCCCGATTGCCGTCGCTCGCCGGCCAGCCGGGAGCGAGGTCCTCGAAGGCGAGACGCGCGGTCGTTCCAGGGAGGCTCGCGGCGGCAATCGCGCGCATGCGCGACTTCGCCTCGTCCCGCTCTCGATCGGCCAGGAACCGGAGATCGCCCTTCGCGACGGCGGTCCGCCCGATGATGTTGAACTTGCCGGCGGCGGTCCCCGCGCCCTTTTCGGCGTCGTAATCCGCCGCGGTGCCTCCCAGGACGATCCCGGGATTGACGGTGACGGTCGGGTGGCCCGAAAAAACCTCACGGAAGCCGTCGAGGATCCGCGAGGCTTCGTAGATCGCGCCGGCTCCCGCGCCGCGCCGGAGGACGTTGGCGGAGTGACCCTGGCTCCCGGTGATCTCGAGCGACCAGGTGGCCAGCCCTCTCCGGCCGATCGCGACCTTCCCCGAGTCCGACTCGAAGCTCAGCGCGACGTCGCTCTGCCGCGCCGCCTCGACGAGCCCGCGGCGGGAGACGTCCGTCGGGATCCCCGGGTTCTCCTCGTCTCCGGTCAGGAAGACCCGAACGGCCGCCCGATCGAGCATTCCGGCGCCGTGAAGCGCCTTCAGCGCGAAGAGGAGGGCGACGTCGCCGCCTTTCATGTCGGAGACGCCCGCGCCGCGCGCGATGTTCCCGGCGCGCTCGAACCGGTGGCCGCGGCCTTCGAAGATCGTGTCGAGGTGGCCCAGGAGGAGCACCCGGCGGCCGGAGGCCCGGTCCGCCACGCGCTCGGCGGCGAGGTGTCCCGCGCGGCGCATCTCCGGGGGCAGCGGCAGCCAGCGGACCGTGAAGCCGAGGCCTTCGAGCTCCCGCCGGAACAGAAGGGCGACCTCCGCGACGCCGGCGGCATTGAACGTCCCGCTGTCCACGTTGACGACCTGCTCGAGGAACGCGACCTCCTCGGGCATGCGCGCCTCGACGGAGCCGAGGAGGTCCTGTTCGGTCCGGGCCAGGCCGGCGGTCATCCCCGTTCCCGCCCGGCCGGGCCGCGGAAGCTCCGCCGCGCCGAGGCGAGCCAGTAGATCGTGAGCGAGACGCCGAAGAGGAGGATCGTCCAGAGCACGAGCTCGTTGGGCGGCAGGCAGAAGACGACGGCGATGAAGCCGACCCAGAGGACGGCCACGACGTTGAAGAGCGGGGCGAACCGGCCCAGGTTCCAGGGGGCGTTTTCCGGCGTCGCGAACACGCCCTTCCGGCGCAGCCGGTTCCTGAAGTTCAGCAGGATCGGGAGGCCGTACGCGAGGTAGAGGGAGATCACGCTAATGGACGTCACGGCCGGGAACGCCGCCGCGTAGAGGCAGATCAGGACCGCGAGCGCGCTCGTGACGAGGATCGCCGGAACGGGCGTGCGCCAGCGCGGGTGGATCTTCCGCAGAAACCCCGAGCCGGGCATCCCGCCGTCGCGGGCGAACGCGTACCACATGCGCCCCATCGAGGTGATGGAGGAGAGCCCGCAGAGCCACATCGCGCCGCCGATGATGATCGCGACGAGGTTGGCGAGCGGGCGCGGGAGGTTGTGGTCCACGATGTAGAGGACCGGATAGGGATCGGCGGCGGTTCGCGCCACGTCGCCGCCCGGAATGCTCCACGTCAGGACGAGGAGCAGCAGCCAGCCGAAGACGGCGGAGACGGCGACGGAGAGAAAGACACCCCAGGCGGAGTTCTTCCGCGCCATCACCGTTTCCTCCGCGACGTGCGCCGAAGCGTCGTAGCCCGTGTAGGTCCATTGCGCCTGGAGCAGGCCGAGCACGAACGCGAGCGCGAAAGGCGCGGCGGCGTAGAAAGCGGTCAGCGAAGGGAAGAGGGCGAAGAGCGGCGAGGGGAAGACGCGGTCTCCGACGACGACGGCCGGGGCGACGCGCCCGTCGGGAAGCTCCGCCGACGCCGCCTCGAGCGGGGTGACCGCCGGCTCGAACCGCATGAGGAACTCCGCCGGGTTGTGGTGCGTCCCGAGGAAAACGAGCAGCAGCACGATGACGGCGCCGCCGGCGATGTGCCACCAGACGCTGAAGTCGTTCAGCTTCGAGGTCAGGCGGATGCCGAAGACGTTGATCGCGACCTGCGGGATGAGGATCAGAACCATCACGAAGAGCTGGAAGCCCCAGCTCGTCACCGTGCCGAAGACCGGGACGGCGCCGTCCGCGGGCAGGCCGAGGAGGCGCGTCGCGGTGCCGATCAGGTAGATCGAAGCGGCGATGTCGATCCCCGCGGTGATCGTGACCTGGCCGATCATGTTGAGCCAGGCCGTCGTGAAGGCCCAGCCGCGGCCCCCCAGGCGGGAGGCCCAGAAGTAGAGGCCGCCGGCCGTGGGATAGAGGGACGCGAGCTCGGCCATGCTCGCCGCGACGGCGAGCGTGAAGAAGCTGACGACCGGCCAGCCGACCGTGTTGATGATCGGGCCGGCGAGCTTCAGCCCGTAACCGTAGAGGAGGATCGCTCCCGTCAGGACGGAGATGACGGAGAAGCTGATCGCGAAGTTGGAGAAGCCGCCCATCTCGCGCAGGAGCTGCTGCGCGTAACCGAGCCGCGAGAGATCTTCCTCGTCGCGGCGTAGGAGCTCCTCGCGGCTCGTCATCCGCCGGCGAGCGGCCTACTCCGGCGTCACGTAGGCGGCGGTGATGCCGCCGTCCACGGTGAACGTCGCGCCGTTGACGTAGGAGGACTCGTCCGAGGCGAGGAAGAGCGCGGCCTGCGCGATCTCCGACGCCCGCGCCAGGCGCCCCGGCGGGATGTGGACCATGCGGCGCGCGCGCCGCGCCGGATCGGAGAAGAGCTCCTGGAGAAGCGGCGTATCGACCGGGCCGGGGCACAGCGCGTTGGCCCGGATGCCCCGGCGGGCGAACTCGATGGCGATCTCGCGCGTCATGGCGAGGACGCCCCCCTTGCTCGCCGTGTAGGCGATCTGGGGCGTCGCTGCGCCGACGAGCGCCACGAAAGACGCCGTGTTGATGAGGCTTCCGCCCCGCGCGCGGAGCATCGCGGGGATCGCGTACTTGCAGCCGAAGAAGACCCCTTTCAGGTTGACGCGCATGACGAGGTCCCAGGTCTCCTCGTCCGTCTCGGTGACGGAGCCGTCCCGCGCCGGGAAGATGCCGGCGTTGTTGAAGAGCACGTCGAGCCGTCCCCACGTCTTCTCCGCCGTCTCGACCATGGCTTCAGCGTCGCGCGCTACCGAGACGTCCGCGTGGATGAACACGGCCGTCCCTCCGGCGCGCTCGATCTCCGTGACGACGTCCCGCCCGGGCGCGTCGTTGACCTCGGCGACGACGACCCGGGCCCCTTCCCGCGCGAAGAGGAGCGCCGACTCGCGGCCGATGCCGCTCCCGGCCCCCGTGACGATCGCGACCTTCTCCGCCAGCCGGCCCACGTCAGCCCCTCTCGAAGAAGCGGCCGCGCTCCCAGCTCGTGACGATCTCGTCGAATTTGCGCTGCTCGGTCCTCAGGAAGTGGAGGTAGTGGGCGATGACCTCGTCGCCGAACGCTTCCTTGGCGAGGCGGCTCGACTCGAGGAGCCCGATCGCCTCGCGGAGGTTGCCGGGGACCCGGGGCAGGGCGCGCGCCGCGTAGACGTCCCCCCGGAACGGCGGGGGCGGCTCGATGCGCCCGGCGATCCCGGCGAGGCCTGCGGCGAGCGTCGCGGCCCAGGCGACGTGAGGGTTCGCGTCGGCCCCCGGGATGCGGCATTCGATGCGGAGCGCGCTCCCCGCGCCGACGACCCGGATCCCGGCCGTGCGGTTGTCTTCGCTCCAGGCGATCGTCGTCGGCGCGAATGAGGCGCTCTGGAATCTCTTGTAGGAGTTCACCGAGGGCGCCCAGAGTGCGGTCAGCTCCGCGGCGTGCGCGAGGACGCCGCCGAGGAAGTACCGGAACGCGTCGGAGCAGCGGATCTCGCCGAGCTCCTTCTCTCCCGCGAACGCGCTCGACCGGCCGGCCGCGTCCCAGAGGGAGAGGTGCTGGTGGAGGCCGTTGCCGGCGAAGCGCTCGTCCCACTTCGCCATGAAGGTCACGGCGAGCCCCTTCTCCTGCGCGATCTCCTTCGCGGCGTGCTTGATCAGGACGTTGCGGTCGGCCTGCTCCAGGAGCTCGCAGAACTCGACGTTGAACTCCTGCTGCCCCGGCCCCCACTCCCCCTTGCTGCCCTCCATCGGGATGCCGCTCTGCTCGAGCGCGCGCACGACCTCGCCGATGACGGGCTCTTCGCGCGTGCCCTGGAGCAGGTGGTAGTCCTCGATGTAGTTGCCGAAGGGGGCGAGTTCATGCCAGTGCTTCTGCCGCGCCGTCTCGTACGTCTCGCGGAAGAGGTAGAGCTCGAGCTCCGCTCCCCCCTTGGGCAAAAACCCCATCTCGGCCGCGCGTTCCACCTGGCGGCGGAGGATCTGCCGCGGCGCGACCGCGATCGGATCCCCCTTTTCCGTCACGGCGTCTGAGAGGACGAGCGCCGTCTTCGGAAGCCACGCCGCGCGGTAGAGCCGGGTCCAGTCCGGCAGGCACCGGAGGTCGCCGTATCCGCTCTCCCAGCTCGTGAAGGCGTAGCCCGGGACCGGATCCATCTCCATGTCGCAGGCGAGCACGTAGTCGCAGGCGTGCCAGCCGTGCGCCGCAACCTCCTGCGCGAAGAAGCGGCCCGTGAGGCGCTTGCCGATGAGGCGGCCGTACCAGTCGGGCATCGCGACGATCACGGTCTCCACCGTTCCCCGGTCGATCGCCTCGATCAGGCTGTCCCGCGTCAGCCGCCCGGTCACCGTGGCCATGATTGAGTCTTCACTCCTCCGAGAAGAAGACCGTCTTCGTCTCGGTGTAGTGCTCCAGGGCGGCGAGGCCGAGCTCGCGTCCGAGGCCGCTCTCCTTGACGCCGCCGAAAGGCGCCTCGAGGAACACGCTGCGGCTGCTGTTGACCGACAGAACGCCCGTTTCGAGGGCGCGGGCGACGCGCATCGCGCGGCCCAGGTCGCGCGTATAAAGCGATCCGGAGAGCCCGTAGCGGCTCGCGTTGGCGAGGCGGACGGCTTCCTCTTCGTCGCGGAACGGGATGACCGAGACGACGGGGCCGAAGATCTCCTCGCGCGCGACCTGCATGTCGTTGTCCACGTCGGCGAGCACGGCGGGAGTCAGGTAGCTCCCCCGGGC
>JBHENW010000096.1:0-33208 GCA_046261875.1 Thermoanaerobaculia bacterium
TTCAAGATCAAGAACATCCTCAAGTTCCTGGCGCACGGGGACAAGGTGAAAGCCACCGTGCAGTTCCGGGGACGCGAGATGGCGCGCCGCGAGAACGGGCAGAAGGTCCTCGACCGGCTGCTCGTGGATCTCTCCGGCAAGGCCGTCGCGGAGTCGCGGTCGGAGATGCTCGGCAACCGCCTCTACCAGATCCTCGCGCCGGTCAAGGTGCACGAGCGGGCCCCGCGGGCCTGAATCGAGGGAGTGACGACATGCCGAAACTGAAGACCCACCGCGGCGCCGCGAAACGGTTCCGCAAGACCGCCTCGGGCAAGTTCAAGCGCGCCAAGGCGTTCAAGAGCCACATCCTGACGAAGAAAGCTTCCGGCCGGAAGCGCGACCTCGCGCAGGGAACGACCGTCTCCAAGTCGGACACGAAGCGGGTCCGCGAGATGTTGCCCTACGCCTAAACCCCCACGAAGGAGAGATCCACATGCCGCGCGTCAAGAGAGGGAACAAGCGAAAGAACCGCCGTGCCAAGGTGCTCAGCCTGGCGAAGGGCTACTACGGCACGAAGTCCAAGTCCTTCCGGATGGCGAAGCTGCAGGTCGAGAAATCGCTGCTCTACGCCTACCGCGACCGCAAGGCGAAGAAGCGCGACTTCCGCGGGCTCTGGATCGTGCGGATCAACGCCGCCGCCCGCGAGAACGAAATCACCTACAGCCGCCTGATGGACGGGTTGAAGAAAGCCGGCAACGACATCAACCGCAAGATGCTGGCCGACCTGGCCGTGACGGACCCGGGCGCGTTCACGCACCTGGTCGGCGTCGCGAAGCGGGCGCTCCAGTCCGCCTGAGCGGCCGGCCCGCGGCGGTTTGACGGCGACGGGTGCCGAGGACCCCATCGGACGGGTCCTCGAAGCTTTTCGGGAGGAGTCGGGGCGGGACGTCTCGACGCGCGCCGAGTTCGAGCGCCTGAAAGGGCGTTTCCTCGGACGCGACAAGGGGATGGTCCCCGGGCTCTTCGCCGGCCTGAGGCAGCTGCCTCCGGAGGAGCGGTCAGCGTTCGGCGCGCGGGCCAATGCCGCCAAGCACGAGGTCGAAGCCGGCATCGCCCGACTCGCGGAGGCGCTCGACCGTCGCGAGAGCGAGGCGCGGCAGCGCGCCGCCGCCGTGGACGTCACTCTCCCCGGTCGGAGGCCGCGCGCCGGATCGCTCCACCCCATCACGCTCGTGCGGCGCCGCGTCGAGGAGATCTTCCTGAGGATGGGCTACTCGATCGCCGACGGGCCGGAGCTCGAGAACGACCACCACAACTTCGAGGCGCTGAACTTTCCGCCCGAGCATCCCGCGCGAGACGCCCAGGACACGCTCTTCGTGGCACGCGATGCGAAATCCCCGCTGCTGCTGCGGACCCACACCTCGCCCGTCCAGATCCGCGAGATGAAGAAGCGCGGGGCGCCGCTGCGCATCATCGCGCCCGGGCGCGTGTACCGAAACGAGGCGGTGGATGCGACGCACCAGCCGGTCTTCCACCAGGTCGAGGCGCTCGTCGTGGACCGCGGGATCTCGATGGCCGACTTGAAGGGCACGACGGCGTCTTTCCTGTCGGAGCTCTTCGGCCGCGACACGAAAGTCCGCTTCATCCCGACGTTCTTCCCCTTCGTCGAGCCGGGCGCCGACGTCCACATGAGCTGTCTCTTCTGCGCCGGCCGCGGCTGCCGGACGTGCAAGGAGACGGGCTGGATCGAGATCATGGGCGCCGGCGCCGTGCATCCCAACGTCCTGCGCGGCGCGGGGATCGATCCGGAGGAGTTCACCGGCTTCGCGTTCGGCCTCGGGCTGGACCGGGTGGCGCTGCTCCTCTACGGCTTCCCGGACCTGAGGCTTCTCTTCGAGGGGGACGAGCGGTTCCTCTCGCAGTTCGCGCGGGAGCGGCCGTGAAGTTCTCCCTCATTTGGCTGGCGGATTTCGTCGACGTGTCGGCCGCCGGCGGCATCGCGGACATCCGCCGCCACCTGGAGCAGGCGGGATTCCCCGTGGAAAGCGCCGAGCGGTCCGGGGACGACTGGATCCTCGACGTCGAGATCACGCCGAATCGTCCCGACGCGATGAACCATCGCGGCCTCGCCCGGGAGATCGCGGCGATCGCCGGCGTGCCCGGCCGGACGCCGGAGCCCGCGCCGCTCACGGAGGCGGCCGGGCCCGCCGCGGCCGAGCTCGCGTCGGTCGAGATCGCCGTGCCCGCGCTGTGCCGCCGGTTCGGCGCGCGGGTCATCGAGGGGATCCGCCCCGCGGAAGCGGGGCCAATCGTGCGCTCGCGGCTCGCGGCGCTCGGCGCCAAGAGCATCAGCGCGGCGGTGGACGCGACGAACTACGCGCTGTGGGACCTGGGACAACCCCTCCACGCATTCGACCTCGACCGCCTCGGCGGCCGGAAGATCATGGTCCGCAAGGCGCGCCGGGGGGAAAAGCTCGTGACCCTCGACGGGATCGAGCGAGCACTGCTGTCATCGGACATCGTCGTGGCGGACGCCGAGCGCGCCGTGTCGCTGGCGGGAATCATGGGCGGCCTGGACACCGCCGTGCAGGCGGAGACGCGAAACGTCCTGCTGGAAGCCGCGTGGTGGGACCCCGCATCGATCCGCAGGACGGCGCGGCGTCTGGGCATGCACACGGACGCCTCGCACCGCTTCGAGCGCGGGGCGGATCCCGAGGCGATCCCCGAGGCGCTCGACCTCGCTTCGAGGCTGGTCCTGGAATCCGCCGGCGGCCGCCTCGCCTCCGGCTGGATCGACGCGCGGGGAAAGTCCTTCAAGCGCCGGACGGTGCCGCTCCGTCTCCCCCGCCTGCGACGGCTCGGAGGCGACGAAGGCCTGGATCTCGAGTTTGCCTCGGAGGCCCTCCGCCGTCTCGGCTTCGGAACGGAGAAGCGGGGCAAGCGGCTCGCCGTGAACGTCCCCTCCTTCCGGCGTGACGTCGCGATCGAGGATGACCTCGTCGAAGAGGTCCTCCGCGTCCGCGGGTACGACAAGCTGCCGAGCCGCCTGCCTCCCGCGATCGGCGCTGGCCGGCGCCTCGAGCCGCTGCGCGAGATCGAAGAGCGCATGGCCGACCTCGGCGTAGCCTGGGGGCTCTCCGAAACGATCAGCTACCCGTTCCTCGATCACGCCTCCGACGAGGCGGGTTTCACGGGGTGGATCGCGGCGAGCGGGGGATCGAACGACCCGCTTCCGCTGGCGAACCCGCTCGACGAGACCCGCAAAGACCTGCGGTCATCCCTTCTGCCGGGAGTCCTCGACGCGCTCTCCCGCAACGTGCGCCAGGGCGCGCGGGGCGCCGGCCTCTTCGAGGTGGGCCGGGGTTTCGGGCGAGCGGGGAATCCTGACCGCCCCGAGTCCTTCGAGGATCGCCGGCTCGCTTTCGCGCTGACCGGCGAGATGCGGCCGCACTGGAGTGTCGCCGCCGACTCCCGCGACGCCGACTTCTACGACGCCAAGGGAATCTTCCAGACCCTCGTGTCGCCCTGGGCGGGCCCCGAGGATCTGCGCTGGTCCGCGTTCGAGGACTCGGGCTTCGAGCCCGGCGCGACGGCGATGGCGCGCACGCGCCGCGGCGAAGTCCTCGGGGTCGTGGGACGGATCGGCGCCCGGGAGCGGGACCGCCGCCGGCTCCCCGACGCGGTCTTCGCGGGGGAAGTGCTCGTCGAGGCGCTCCCGGGGGAGGCGACCCGCCCGCGCTTCGAGCCGTTCTCGCCGTATCCCGCGATCGAAGCGGACGTCTCTTTCTCGCACGGAGCGGACCTGACCTGGGAGAGGATCGAGCGCATCGTCGACGAGCTCGGCCTCGCCCACATGGAGCGCCTGGAGATCGCGGACCGCTACACGGGGGCGGAGCTCGGAGAGGGGCGCGTGAAGACGACGCTGCGTCTCACGTTCCGGTCCCCGGAGAGGACCCTGGAGCAGGAGGAGGTGAACGTGGAACGGGATCGTCTGGCCGCCGCCCTGGAAAGCGGCCTGGGGGCGAGCTTTTGAAAGGGAAGGGTGCCATGGAAAACGTGAAGATCTTCGAGACGCTCGAGCGGAAGGTGGAAAAGCTGCTCGGCCGGCTCCGGGCGCTCGAACAGGACAACGAGAAGCTCAAGGGGGACCTGGGCGCCGCGCGGCGGGCCGAGAAAGACGCGTCAGAGGCCCGGGGAACCGTCGAGCGCCTCGAAAAAGACCAGGAAGCGGTCCGCGTGAGGCTCGAGAAGCTGATCGCGTCGCTCGAGGCCGCCGAGGAGAAGAAGGGCTGATGCCGGAGACTGAGAACAAATGCTTTCCTTGCAATAATTGACTCCGTTGGAGGACAGCGGCTAGACTCCCGTGTGAAAGGAGTTTGCTCCGAGTGGAAAAGCGGGGCAGCGTGACCCAGGTGGAGATCTTCGGCCAGACCTACAGCGTCCGGGCCGAAGGCGAGAGCTCCTACGTTCACGACCTGGCCCGCTTCGTGGATTCCCGGATGAAAGAAGTGGCGGAGCAGACGGCGACCGTGGACACCACGAAGATCGCCATCCTCGCCGCCTTGAACATCAGCGATGACCTCTATCAAACGGAAAAGCGTCGGTCCGGCGCTCCGGCGGACTTCACGGCTCGCGCGGAACGCCTGATTCGGAAACTGGACGACGCCCTGGGCGCCTGAAGGCGACGCGTCGGCACCCCGGCGGCTCGCCGGGACACGAAGGACAGAGACAGGTTTCGAAAAACAGATGAAGGGTACCCTCAGCCCCGGTTCCCGTCGGAAGGATCGCTTCCGAGCCATCGTGTAGCCGCGCCTCGTTTTCGGCCCCCGAGAAGGGAGCCGAAATGGATACAAACATCGTGATCGCGATCGCGACGGGCCTCGCCGTGGCCCTCGTGGTGGCGGGCATCTCCTATTCCGTCCTCCGAAAGAAGCTCAAGGAAGAGCGGGCCGGCATCCGCATGGAGGCGGACCGCCTCATCGGGGAGGCCAGCCGGGCGGCCGAGGCGAAGCTGCGCGAAGCTTCGATCGAGGCCAAGGAGAAGGTCCTCGCAGCCCGCGCGGAGTTCGACAAGACCGTGCAGGCCCGCCGCCAGGAGCTGGCGCAGCTCGAAAAGCGGGTCCTTTCCAAGGAGGAGAACCTCGACCGCAAGCTCGCCGCCCAGGAACGGCGGGAGGAAGAGTACGGCCGGAAGGAACGGGCGGTCGGGGAGGCCCAGAAGAAGCTCGAGGACGCCCATGCCGAGGTCCAGAAGGTCATCGATGACCAGCGCAAGCGGCTGGAGCAGATCTCCGGGCTGACCGCCGTGGACGCCCGCCGGGACCTCGTCAAGTCGATCGAGAACGACGCCCGCGTCGAAGCCGCCGGGCTCATCCGCCGGATCGAAGAGGAAGCGACAGAGCAAGCCACCCAGAGGGCGCGGCACCTGATCGGCCTTGCCATCCAGCGGCTGGCCTCCGACACCGTCGTCGAGGCGACCGTCTCCGTCGTCGAGCTCCCATCCGACGACCTGAAGGGCCGGATCATCGGCCGCGAGGGGCGCAACATCCGCGCGCTCGAGGCGGCAACCGGAGTGGACCTCATCATCGACGACACGCCCGAGGCGATCGTGATCTCCGCCTTCGAGCCGCTGCGCCGCGAGGTGGCCCGGCTCGCGCTCGAGAAGCTCATCCAGGACGGCCGCATCCATCCCGCCCGCATCGAGGAGGTCGTCGAGAAGGTGCGCTCGGAGCTTTGGGAGCGGATCCGGCAGGAAGGGGAGGCGACGGCGCTGGAGTTCGCCATCCCGGACCTCCACCCGGAAGTCATCAAGCTTCTCGGCCGGCTGCGGTTTCGGACGTCCTACGGGCAGAACGTGCTGCAGCATTCGAAGGAAGTCGCCTGGCTCGCGTCCAACATGGCGGCCGAGCTCGGCGGCGACGTGACCGTGGCCAAGCGCGCCGGTCTGCTCCACGACATCGGCAAGGCGATCGACCGGGAGATGGAGGGGACACACCTCGAGCTCGGGCGCGACGTGCTCAAGAAGTTCGGCGAGACCAACGAAGTCATCCACGCGATGGAGTGCCATCACGGCGATTACGAGCCGCGCTCGCTCGAGGCGGTCCTGGTCAACGGGGCCGACGCGCTCTCCGCCGCCCGGCCGGGCGCCCGCCGTGAGATCCTCGAGACCTACGTCAAGCGGCTCGAGAAGCTCGAGCACATCGCCGACGGCTTCAAGGGGGTCCAGAAAGCGTTCGCGATGCAGGCCGGGCGCGAGCTGCGCATCATCGTCGAGGCCAACCGCGTCACCGACGACGAGGCGCTCTGGCTCTCGCGCGACGTGGCCAAGAAGATCGAGTCGGAGCTCCAGTACCCCGGCCAGATCAAGGTGACCGTGATCCGCGAGACGCGCGCCGTGGAATATGCCCGCTGACGCGGGCCGGGAGTCGGAAGTCGACAGTCGGAAGTCGAACCGGTCATCGAACGACTACCGGCTACCGACTACCAACTACCGATTGTGAACATCCTTTTCGTCGGCGACGTCGTCGGCGCGCCGGGACGCCGCGCCCTCGAGGAAGGCCTGACGAAGGCCATCGACCGTCACAAAGCGGACTTCACGGTCGTCAACATCGAGAACGCGGCCGGCGGCTTCGGCCTGACCGTGGATCTCTTCGAGCAGCTCTCGAAGATGCCGATCGACGTCTTCACTTCCGGAAACCACATCTGGGACAAGAAGGAGATCTACGAAACGTTGGAAGCGTCGGACCGGGTCTTGCGTCCCGCCAACTACCCGCCGGGCAACCCGGGGCGCGGCGCGACGATCCAGGCGACGGCGTCCGGGATCCCGGTGGGCGTCCTGAACCTGCAGGGGCAGGTCTTCATGCCGGCGCAGTGCGATTCGCCCTTCCGGGTGGCCGACGAGGAGCTCGCCCGGATGAAGGAGACGAAGGTCATCCTCGTGGACTTCCACGCGGAAGCCACCTCGGAGAAGGTCGCGATCGGCTGGTACCTCGACGGCCGGGTCTCGGCGGTGATCGGGACCCACACGCACATCCCGACGGCCGACGAGACCGTTCGTCCGGCCGGCACCGCCTACCTGACCGACGCGGGGATGACCGGAGCCTACGAGGGCGTCATCGGCTTCTCGAAGGACCGCATCATCGAGAAGTTTCTCTCGCAGACCCCGCGCTCCTTCGAGACCGCCAAGCGCGACATCCGGCTCTCCGGCGCCGTGGTGGACGTGGACGAGACCACGGGCAAGGCGCGGCGTATCGAGCGGGTCCAGATCCGGGTGGACTAGACGCTGACCTTTTCGATCAGCCGCCGCGCTCCGAGATGAAGGTACCCTGGCCGAACTATGAACCGGAATGGAGACTGCGGGAGCACGATGACGTCTCCCGCACGGAGCTCACGCTCCTGTGCGATCCCCGTCGGCGCCTCCTCGTACGGGTGACCGCGCGATCCGCCGACCTGATCGAAGCGGAGGCCGTATTCGGGTGGATTACCGATCTTCTCCATATTCGACAAGCCTTTACGCTCTGTTTCGAGACGGACGAAGAGCCTCCTTTTACGTTCGTTCCTCCCCTCGACATGGCTCGCGAGGACATGTCGTGCCTGTTGTTGGGTGAGTTGCGGATGCATCTCGGTTGCGACCGGATCGAGCTGAGCCCGCCCGTCGACCTGTTGAGTGTCGTCCTAGAGCACAAACCGTGGGCGTCTGCGCAGCCCGATGGCCGCTGACAAGATCTCCGCCCTCGTCACCTCCTTCAACGAGGAGGTCAACATCCGGGAGTGCCTGGAGAGCGTGAGTTTCGCCGACGAGGTCCTCCTCGTGGACTCTTTTTCGACGGACCGGACGGTCGAGATCGCGAAGAGCTTGCCGGGAGTCCGGGTCCTGCAGCGCGAATACTTCGGGTCCGCGGCCCAGAAGAACTGGGCCATGGACCAGGCCGCCCATCCCTGGGTCCTCATCGTGGATGCCGACGAGCGGGTCACGCCGGAGCTGGCTCGCGAGATCCGGGACCTCGTCGCTTCCGGGCCGTCGGGCGACCGCTTCTACGTCCGCCGGCAGAACGTCTTCGTGGACCGGGTGATCCGGCATTCGGGCTGGTCCACGGACAAGGTCGTGCGTCTCTTGCGCAAGGGGACGGCGCGATATCCCAAGCGGCGCGTGCATGCCGACATCCCGGCTGCCTCCGGAACACCGACGCTCCAGAACGTGCTGGTCCACTACACGTTCCGGTCGCTCGGGCAGTACCTGGAGAAGCTCCATCGCTACGCCGAGTGGGGAGCCGCGGACCTCTGGCGCAGAGGGAAGCGGCCGGGTATTTCCGGCCTCGTGCTGCGGCCGGGCTGGCGTTTCGCGCGCATGTACGGAATCCAGGCGGGATTTCTGGACGGCAAGCACGGCCTCGTCCTCTGCGCGCTCCAGTCCTACGGGGTCTTCCTCAAGTGGGCCAAACTCTGGGAGTGGAGGCGCATGGAGAAGCGTGGCGAGAAAGTCCCGCTGCCCGCGTACGACGACGCCACGGAAACCTGGGAGGCGGCGTCTGCCGAGCCGTCCGCTCCCGGATGAGCGTCACTTATCATCCGGCGGTTCATGCCTGACGGCCTGCTTTCTCCCGGAGAACCCGCTCCCGACTTCCAGGTGGCCGATCACACCGGCGCCGTCCGCCGGCTCGCCGAGTTCCGGGGCAAGACCCTCGTCCTCTGGTTCTATCCGAAGGCCAACACCTTCGGTTGAACGCGGGAAGGCCGCGAGTTTCGCGACCTCCAGGCGGATTTCGAGGCGAAGGGCGCGCAGATCGTCGGCGCTTCTTTCGACTCCGTGCGCCGCAACGCGAAGTTCGCCGAAAAACAGGGATTCGCATTTCCGCTCCTCTGCGACGAGAAGCGCGACCTCGGCATGGCTTACCGGGCCTGCGACTCTCCCGACGCATCTTCCGCGCGTCGCGTCACTTACGTGATCGGAGCGGATGGCCGGATCGTCCGTGCCTACGACAAGGTCAACTTCCAGGGACACGCCCGGACGGTCCTGGACGACCTGCCCGGCTGAGCGCGCTCTCGTAGAAGCCCTGAGCCGCCGCCGCGAACTTCTGCGGCGCGAAGTCCCGGGCGCGCATCCGGGCGCGCCGTCCGAAACGCACGCGCAGCTCCGGATCCTCCATGAGGCGCCGGAGCCCCGAAACCAGTCCTTCCCGATCGCGTGCGACGAAGCCCTGCTCTCCTTCGGTGACCAGGTCCCGCACGCCCGGCACGTCGAGCGCGACGATGGGAAGCCCGGAGGCCATCGCCTCGAGGATGGCGCGCTGCCCCTGCTCCGAACCGGATGCCGTGAAGAGGAAGACATGCATCGAGCGGAAGAGCGCCGGCAGCTCCTCTTCCTGATATCCCGCCCAGAAGTTCCGGTCGGCCAGCGAGAGGGACGCCGCCAGCGATTCGAGTTTTTTTTCTTCGTCGCCTTTCCCGACGTGCAGGATCCCTGCGCCCGCGGGCAGCGCCGCCAGCGCCCGGATCGCCTCCTCGTGCCCGCGCCCCGCCGCGAGCTTGCCGACCGTGCCGATGAGAAAGCTGACGCGCGAAGCGCCGAGCCGCGCCGTCAGCTCCGAGGGCTTCCCCTCCGGGGTGAACCGGTCCGGGTCCACGACGGGCGCGAGGGTCGGGCCGCGGCCGCAGAACTTCGCCGCGATCGCCCGATTGGCGAAGGCGAAAGCGTGCGTGCGGCGGGTGAGCGCTCGCCACGGGAAACCCCTCCGGACGTGGCGCACGTGGTGAAGCGTCCGCACGAGGCGGGCGCCGGTCGGTCCGACGCCGAGCGCGGCGAGGAAGTGATCGTGGGTGCCGTGGGCGTGCACGAGGTCGAACTTCTCGCGCGCGAGGATGGCCCGAAGGGCTGCCACGTCCCGGACGAACCGGACCGGGCCGCGCGGGCGCCGGAGGATGGGGCGCGCCCAGCCGAGGGAGGCCAGGCGGCGGGCGAGCGGGCTGCCCCCGATGAACCCGAACTGCGCCTCGATGCCGGCGTCCACCAGGGCGGCCGTCTGGTCGAACACGACCGCGGCCGTCCCGGTCCACTTCTCGCCGGTCACGAGCTGGAGGATGCGCATGGTGGCTCGGTAGGGCGTTCCCGCGATTTTACGTTTCCAGCCTCAGCAAATAGACTCGCGCCATGGCCGTCGATCCCGAGCTGCTCGCCATTCTCGTCTGCCCGAAGACGAAAGGTCCGCTGGAGCTGGTCGAATTGAACGAGAGCACCCGCCGCGCCCTCGTGGACAAGTACCGCGAGAAGTTCCGCGACGAGGAGCCGGTCGTGACCCAGGGGCTCTATTCGCGCGAGGCCGAGCTCGTCTATCCGATCGTCTCCGACATCCCGGTCATGCTCGTCGAAGAGGCGCTGCCGGCGGCGCAGGCGCGCTAGACGGAAGAGGACCGGCAGGCGTAACCCGCCAGCGGGGAAAACCGAGCTGCTGAACCTCAACCGGGCTCTCTTTCCGCTCCTCGTTCTCCTCGCCCTCCTCCACTCGCAGATCTCCGCCGCTTACGCCGTCTTCGGGCTGATCGCCGCCGCCTGGCTCATTTCGCCGCGGGATGCGCCGATCCCGGCGCGGCTCGACTCGCCCCTCACGATGCCCTTCGCCCTCTTCGCACTGTTCGCCGCCGCGTCGGTTCTTTTCTCTCACGATCCGGCCGAGAGCGCGCGCTCTCTCCCGGGGCTTCTTCTCTTCCTGCTCGTGCCGGTGGTGATCGATACGGTCCGGCGGCGGGACGACGCCCGCCGGCTCCTCTTCGCGCTCGCGGCCGTCGGGCTCGTCGAATCGCTGTACAGCCTGTGGCAGTACGGACGCGGCCGGGGCGTCCTGGCGGATCGGATCCGCGGTGGGCTCTCGCACTACATGACCTTCTCGGGGATCGCCATGATCGGCGGCTGCCTGCTTCTCGCCTGGCTGCTCGAGGAGCGCGGCCGCCGCCGCTGGATCGGAGCCCTCTGCCTCGTCCCGTTCACGGCGATCGCCCTGACCCTGACGCGGGGGGCCTACGTGGGGATCCTCGCGGCACTCGCGGTGTACCTCGCCGTGCGCCGGGCCCGCGGCCTCCTCCTGGCGATCCCCCTGGCGGCCCTCCTGATCGCCGCCTCTCCGCGGGAAGTCCGACAGCGGTTCGTTTCGATCGTGGACCTGCAGGACGAGACCAACCGGGACCGCATCGCAATGGCGCGCGCCGGGTTGCGGATGATCGGGGACCGCCCGATCTTCGGCCACGGTCCGGAGATGATCAAGACGTACTACGTGCTCTACCGCGACGAGGACGCGCCCCGCTGGCGCGTGCCCCACCTGCACAACAACCTGCTCCAGATCGCCGCGTCCATGGGGATCTTCGCCGCGGCGGCGTACCTGACGATCGTGGGGCTCGTCCTCCCCCGCTCGATCGTCCGGTTGCGCGCCACGCCCCAGGGGGAGTCGGGGTTCCTCTGGGCCGGTCCGCTGATGGCGGTCACGGCGCTGACCTTCGCCGGTCTCTTCGAGTACAACTTCGGAGACACCGAAGTCCTGATCGCCACGCTGATGGCGATGGCCGTGCCGTTTTCGCGAGCCGTGTCGGCCGCGCCCGACGGCTAGAATGGAGCCGATGTCGTCGAACCGGCTTTCCGCGGCGGAGCCGGCGCCGCGTCCCTACACGGTCTCCGAGCTCCTCACGGAGGTGCGGGGGCACCTGCGCAATTCCTGGCGGGACCTGCGCGTCGTCGGGGAGATCGGCCGATTCGACCTGCGGGGAGGCCACGGGTACTTCACGCTGAAGGACCGCGCGAGCTCCGTCTCGGCCATCATGTTCGCTTCCGAGCTCGAGCGGCTCTCCTTCCGCCCCGAGCAGGGACTCGAGGTCGTCGCGCGGGGCTCGCTCGACCTCTGGCCCCCGCAAGGGCGCTTCCAGCTGCGCGTGATGGAGCTCCAGCCGGTCGGGGCCGGAGCCCTGCAGCTCGCCTTCGAGCAGCTCAAGGCGAAGCTCGCGGCCGAAGGCCTCTTCGATGCCGCGCGCAAGCGCCGGATCCCTCTGTATCCGGCCAGTGTTGGCCTCGTCACGTCGCCGTCGGGCGCCGCCGTCCGCGACATGCTCCACGTGCTTTCGCGCCGCGCGAACACCGTCCGCGTCACGATCTACCCGGTGCGCGTGCAGGGGGACGGCGCCTCACTCGAGATCGCGGACGCGATCGACGCCCTCAACCAGCGCGGCGCCTTCGACGTCCTGATCCTCGCGCGCGGGGGAGGATCGGCCGAGGACTTGAAGCCCTTCAACAGCGAATGGGTCGCGCGCGCTCTCGCCCGCTCGCGCATTCCGACGATCTCGGCCGTCGGGCACGAGACGGACGTCACGATCGCCGACCTCGTCGCGGACCTGCGGGCGCCGACGCCCTCGGCCGCCGCCGAGATGGTCGCCGAGAAAACCGCCGAGCTCTGTCGCAGGGTGGGCCAGTGCCAGGCCCGCCTCCAGCGGGGCATGCGAGCCGCCCTCGGGATCTCGCGGGCGCGGCTCATCGGCCTCTCGCGCGCCGAGGGGCTGCTCCGTTTCCGGTACCACCTGCGCGAGCGGCGAGAACGTCTCGCGCAGAGCCGCGCTGCGATCGCGGAGACCCTGGAGCGGCGTCCCGCGGAGTTCGCGGCCCGGCTGCGCCGCGCCCGCAACGTGCTCTCGGATTTCCTGCGCGTCGTCGGGCTGCGGCGCCGCCGGGAGAGGATCGCGCACCTCCGCGCTCTCCTCTCGGAGCGCACGGCGCGCCGCCTCGGGTCCTCGCGCGACCGGCTGAGCGCGGGCTCGGCGAAGCTGTCGGTGCTCGACCCGCTCGCCGTGCTGGCGCGCGGCTATGCGGTCGCCTACCGCGAAGGAACCCGCGCTGCGCTGCGCTCCGCCGGAGAGGTGAAGCCCGGAGACCGGATCCGCGTCCGCCTGAACGAAGGGGAGCTCGGCGCCGTCGTGCGCGACCGCGGCGAGCCCGCGGGGCGCCGGAAAGACCACGGGCCCCTCTTCGCCGCGCCCGGACTCTTTCCGGACGAGGAGCCCTCGTGAGCGTCAAGAAGGAGCGGAGCTTCGAGGATGCGATGTCCCGGCTGGAGGAGATCGTCGCCGAAATCGAGTCCGAGGAGCTGGGTCTCGAGAAGCAGTTCGAGCTCTTCCAGGAGGGCATGACCCTCGCGCGGCTGTGCGACCGCAAGCTCACGGAGGTCGAGAAATCCGTCGAGGTCGTGCTCAAGGAGTCCGGGCCGGAGTGGAAGACCGTCCCCTTCGAGACGGGAGAATCCTCCGGCGAGGACGCGGACGACGACGACCGAAACTGACCGCTCGACGACCGCTTACCTCGCGCTCACACGCGACGAGGTGGACCGCGCGCTCCGTCTTCTGCTTCCTCTCGAATCGGCCTGGCCGCAGACCCTCCACCGGGCGATGCGCTACTCCGTTCTCGCCGGGGGCAAGCGCCTGCGGCCGATCCTCGCCCTGGCCGCGGCCGAAACGATCGGGGGGGAGCGGCGTCCGGCGCTGGAGCCGGCTTGCGGGCTCGAGCTGGTCCACACCTACTCCTTGATCCACGACGACCTGCCCGCCCTGGATGACGACGCGACGCGGCGCGGCGCCCCTTCCTGCCACGTCGCCTTCGGCGAGGCAGTCGCGATCCTGGCCGGGGACGCGCTCCTGACGCACGGCCTCGGGCTCTTCGCCCGGTATCCGGAAGAGGAGATCTACGCCGCGGCGAAGCTGCGCGTCCTCCAGACCGTGGAGGAGGCGATCGGGACGACCGGGATGATCGGCGGCCAGGTCGCGGACCTCGAGGCGGAGCGGCTTGCCGGCGAGGTTTCTCGGGGGCTCGTCGAAACGATCCATGAGAACAAGACCGGCCGCCTCATCCGCGCGTCCCTCGCCGTGGGCGCGCTCCTCTCGTTCGCGGAGGCGGAAGACCTCGCGCGTCTGGACGCCTTCGGCCGAGCCGTCGGGCTCGCTTTTCAGATCAAAGACGACCTGCTCGACGTGGAGTCCGACTCGAAGACGCTCGGAAAGCCGGCCGGAAAGGACGCCGAAGCCGGGAAGGCGACTTTTCCGCGGGCCCTCGGCGTCGAGGGGTCCCGGCAGATGCTGCGCCGCACCCTCGAGGAGGCGCTGGAGCACGCGGCAAAGCTCCCGCGCCACGGCGGGCGGCTCCCCGCCCTTGCTCGGTTCGTCGGCGAGCGGCGCTCCTGAACGGGCTCGAGGGCTACTTTATAGTGTAAAGTACTCTTTGCAATGCCTCGGAGACGCCACCCATCCCGCCCAGCCCCGGCGTCTCCGACGTTGCCCGCCTGGCAGCGCGACGCGATCCTGGCACCCGACGGAAGTATCTGCTCGCGCGGCGCGTTATCCTTGCCCGCCGTGGGAAAACTCCTCGACTCCATCCGCTCTCCGCTCGACGTGCGCCTCCTTCCGGAAGAGGAGTTGCCGCGGCTGGCCCAGGAGGTCCGCGAGTTCCTTCTGACGCACGTCGCGCGCACGGGCGGCCACCTGGCCTCCGGTCTCGGCGTGGTCGAGCTGACGATCGCCCTCCATTACGTCTTCGAGACTCCGGTGGACCAGATCGTCTGGGACGTCGGGCACCAGGTGTATCCCCACAAGATCCTGACGGGCCGGCGGGACCGCTTCGCGAGCCTCCGACAGAAGGGCGGCCTGTCGGGCTTCACGATGCGCCAGGAGTCGGAGTACGCCGCCTTCAACGCGGCGCACGCCTCGACCGCCATCTCCGCCGCGCTCGGCATGGCCATCGCCCGCGACCAGAAGGACGAAAAGTTCCACGTCGTCGCGGTCGTCGGGGACGGCGGCCTGACCGGGGGCATGGCGATGGAGGGTCTGAACCAGGCCGGCTACCTCAAGCGCCCGCTCATCGTCATCTTGAACGACAACGAGATGTCGATCTCGGTCAACGTCGGGGCGATGAGCGGATATCTCAACCGCATCATCGCCGGTCAGGTCTACAACAAGGTCAAGGACGAGACCGGGAAGATCCTGGACCGCATCCCGATCGTCGGCGAGAAGCTGCACGAGATCGCCGGGGTCGTCGAAGACGCCGCGAAGAAGGCGCTCGTGCCCGGGACCCTCTTCGAGGAGCTGGGCTTCCGCTACATGGGGCCGTTCAACGGACACTCGATCCCGGCGCTCCTGCCCGCGCTGCGCGAAGCGAAGCTGCGCGACAAACCGGTCCTGCTCCACGTGCGCACGGTCAAGGGGAAAGGGTACCGTCTCGCCGAGAAGGATCCGATCAAATGGCACGGCCCCTCCCCCTTCGCGGTGGACACGGGGGAGTTCAAGAAGAGCGCCGCGCCCCCGAGCTACACGCAGGTCTTCGCCGAGACCCTGACCTCTCTCGCCGAGAAGGACCCCCGCATCGTCGCGGTGACCGCCGCGATGCCCGAGGGCACCGGTGTGGACAAATTCGCGCGCCGCTTTCCGGATCGCGCCTTCGACGTCGGCATCTGCGAGCAGCACGCCGTGACGTTCTGCGCCGGGATGGCGACGCGGGGCATGAAGCCCGTCGCCGCGATCTATTCGACCTTCCTCCAGCGCGCCTACGACCAGATCTTCCACGACGTCTGCCTCATGGACCTGCCGGTCGTCTTCGCCCTCGACCGCGGGGGCCTCGTCGGCAACGACGGGCCGACGCACCACGGCGTGCACGACCTCGCGTACCTGCGCGTCCTGCCGAACATGCGCATTTGCGCCCCCAAGGACGAAGAGGAGCTGCGGCAGCTGCTCGCGACCGCGCTCGAAGACGGCCACCCGGTCGCCGTCCGGTATCCGCGGGGGGCGGGGCGGGGCGTCGAGATGACCGGTCCTCCCAGGCCGCTGCCCGTGGGAGAAGGCGAGCTCCTCCGCACCGGGAAGGACGGGGCCGTCTGGGCGCTCGGGCCCCGCGTGTGGCCGGCCCTGGAAGCCGCGGAGAAGCTCGCCGGGGAAGGCGTCGAGCTCTCGGTGATCAACGCGCGCTGGGTCAAGCCGCTCGATTTCGACCTTCTCCGCCGGACCGTCCGGCCCCACTCGCGCCTGCTGACGGTCGAGGACCACAACGTCATGGCCGGCTTCGGTTCGGCGGTGCTCGAGGCGATCTCCGAGCTCCCGATTCCGGGAGTCGAGGTGCGGCGCCTCGGCGTGCCGGACCGCTTCATCGCACACGCCTCACAGGCCGAGCAGTGGGAAGAGGTCGGGCTCGACGTTGAGGGCATACTGCGTTCCGCCCGCGAGTTCTTCGGCGCCCGCAAGTCCCCCCTCTCGCTGCTCACCGCCCAGCCGGGCGCGTGACCGCGGCGGGCCGTCCCATTTCGCGGCGCGCGGCTCCGAGTCCCGCCGGACTGCGGGCGTGAAAGGCTTCGTCCAGACCGCGCTCGGCAAGTACGAGGAGCGCGACCTGCCCCGGCCCATCCCCGCGCGCGGGGAAGTCGTGCTCCGTATGCGGGTCGCGCTGACGTGCGGGACGGACCTGAAGCTGCTCGCCCGCGGGCATCCGAGGATCGCCCTTCCCGTGACGATGGGGCACGAGGTCTGCGGCGAGATCGCGGAGATGGGGGAGGGCGTTACCGGGTTTCGCACGGGCGATCGTGTCGTTCCCGGCATCACGGGACCGTGCGGAGAGTGCGCAGACTGCCGCAACGGGCGGTCGAACCTGTGCGCCGCCGCGCACGCCGACCGCACCTGGGGCGCATTCGCCGAGCTCGTCCGTGTGCCCGCTTCCGTCGTCGCGGGCAACCTCCACCGCGTGCCCGAGGGGCTTTCCGACTCCGCGGCGGCCTTCCTCGACCCCGTCGCTTCGGTCCTGCACGGCTGGAACCAGCTGCGGGGACCGTCCGGCACGTTGCTGGTCCACGGCGCCGGCGCGATCGCGCTCCTCTGGGTCGCCACGGCGCGGGAGCGCGGCATGCGCACCGTGGTGGTCGGGAGGGGGCCCGAGCGGCTGCGCCTGGCGGCGGCGATGGGGGCCGAGGTCGTCGAGCTGCCCAAGAAGGAGCATCCGCGCCGCCTGACCGACGCCTTCGGGGGAACGGCGGACGTCGCGGTGGACTGCACCGGCGCCCCGGAGGTCTGGGAGCGGCTGCCGCGCCTCGTGCGGCGCGGGGGAGAGGTGTTGCTCTTCGGAGGCTGCGAGCCGGGCGCCCGCGTCACCTTCGACGCGGCGCGCCTGCACTACGATGAGATCGCCCTGATCGGGTCGTTCCATTACACGCCCGCGGAAGCGCGGGACGCGCTTGCCCTGCTCGCTTCGGGCCGGCTCGACCCGTCGCCGCTCCTGACCTACAGCGGCGGGCTCTCGGAGCTTCCCGGGTTCCTCGACGCCCAGGCTCGCGGCGAGGGGATCCGATACGCCGTGACCGCCTGACCGTGAAAGCGGTGCGCGCCGAGCCGGACGGCTCGGTCCTGCTCGTCGACCAGGCGCCGCCACGGGTCGGTTCCGGGGAGGCGCTGGTGCGGGTGCGCGCTTCCGGGATCTGCGGCTCGGACCTTCTCCGCTGGTACGTGGCGGGCAAGGCGGGAACCGTGCTGGGTCACGAGCTCGCGGGCGAGATCCTCGAGGTCGGCGAAGGCGTCGGGGACTTCGCCCCCGGAGACCGGGTCGTGCCCCACCACCATGCGCCCTGCCTCGATTGCCTCGCTTGCCGCGCCGGGCGATACGTCCACTGCGCGTCCTGGCGCGCCTCGCGGCTGGATCCGGGCGGGCTTTCGGAGCTCGTGCGCATTCCCGCGCTCAATTTGCGGCACGACACGCGGAAGGTTCCTCCGAGCCTGACGGACGAGGAGGCGGCCTTCACGGAGCCGCTCGCGACCGTGCTCAAGGCCTTCGTCCGCGGCGCGTTCGAGAGCGGACAGTCCATTCTCGTGGTGGGTCTCGGCACAGCCGGCCAGCTCGCCGTCCGGCTGGCCCGGAGCCGGGGCGCCCGCCGCGTGGCCGGGGCGGATCGCGTCGATTCGCGTCTGGAGCTGGCGCGCCGTTGGGGCGCCGACGAAACGATCGACGTGCGGTCCGAGCCGCTCGCCGCTGCGGCGCGCCGGGTCTCGGGAGGCGCGGGCTTCGACCTCGTCCTCGTCTGCCCCGGCGGGAGCGAGGTCGTCGCGGAAGCGGCGGAAGCCGCGGCGCCCGGGGGCACGGTCCTCCTCTTCACCATGGCACCGGCCGGCGAGGTCCTCGCTCTGCCGGCGCACGACCTCTACTTCCGCGAGATCCGCCTCGTCCCGTCGTACTCCTGCGGTCCGGATGACACACGGACGGCACTGGACCTGATCGCCGGCGGCATCGTGCAAGTCGGGGACCTGGTGACGCACCGGTTTCCGATCACGCAGGCGGCGGAAGCCTTCGCCCGAGCCGCCGATCCGCGGGACTCCGTGAAGGTGATGATCACGGCGCCGTAGAGATGGGCAAGACGCGGCTGGACCGCCTCCTGGTCCTCCGGGGACTCGCGGCGACGCGGGAAAAGGCGCAGGCCCTCATCCTGTCGGGCCGGGTCACCGTCGCGGGACGCCGCCTCGACAAGGCCGGCGCTCCCGTCGAAGAGGACGCGGCCGTCGAGGTCGCGGCCCCCGAGCACCCCTACGTCTCGCGGGGCGGCGTGAAGCTCGAGGCGGCGCTCGACGCGTTCGGGCTCGATCCGGGAGGCCTTGTTTGCCTGGACGTGGGGGCGTCCACGGGAGGCTTCACCGACTGCCTTCTCCAGCGCGGAGCGCGGCGGGTTTACGCGGTGGACGTGGGATACGGACAGCTCGACGCGAAGCTCCGCGCCGACCCGCGCGTCGTGGTCCGGGAGAGGGTCAACGCGCGCCGGCTCTCCCCGGCCGAGGTGCCGGACCCGGTGGAGCTCGCCGCGATGGACCTGTCGTTCATATCGGCCCGCCTGGTCCTGCCGGCGGTCGTCCCGCTCCTCGCGCCGGGAGCAGCGCTCGTCGTCCTGGTCAAGCCTCAGTTCGAAGCGGGCCGCGGGGAAGTCCCGCGGGGCGGCGTCCTGCGCTCGGAAGAGACGCGCCGCCGGGTGGTGCGCGAAATCGAGGAGTTCGCCGCCGGCCTCGGCCTGCGGCACCTCGGGTCGATCGCATCGCCGCTCCGCGGGGCAAGCGGCAACGAGGAGTTCCTGGCGGGATTTCGATCCGCCTAGGCTGCGGCCCCGCTTCGCGTGTAGATTGAGGAGGATGAAGCGATCCTCCGGACCGCGACCCGTTTATCGGACGGTCGGTCTTGTGGCGAAGACGACCTCCGAGGAAGCCATGCGCCTCGCTCGCTCCCTCGAGAAAGCCCTGCTCCAGCGCGACCTGGAAGTCTGCCTCGAGTCGGGAACGGCGGAAACGCTCCAGCGTCCCGACGGCGTTCCGGTCGGTCAGATCTCCCGGGTATCGGACCTGACGTTCGTGCTCGGAGGGGACGGCACCCTGCTCTCCGTCGCGCGGGCGGCGCCGGCGGGCAAGCCGGTCATCGGCATCAACGTCGGCGTGCTCGGCTTTCTGGCCGGGTTGCGCCGAGAGGAAGCGCTCGCGCGGCTGGACGAAGTGCTCGGCGGCGGATTCCGCGAAGACAAACGCCGCCGATTCGAGGTCCGCATTTCCTCCGGGCCGCACCGCGGCACCTACCGCGCTCTCAACGACGCGGTCCTGAACAAGGAGGCGCTGGCGCGGATCTCGACGTTCGCCATCTGCCTCGACGGGCGTCCCGCCGCGCGTTTCCGGGCGGACGGGGTCATCGTGTCCACCCCGACCGGCTCGACGGCGTACAACCTCTCCGCCGGAGGACCGATACTCCATCCCTCGCTCCCGGCCGTCGTCCTGACCCCGATCTGCCCGCACACCCTGACGCAGAGGCCGCTCGTCGTACCGGCGGCGACGCGGATCGGCCTCTCGATCGTCGATCGGGGGCGCACCGATGGCGTCTATCTCACGCTGGACGGCCAGGAGGGGTTTCCGATCACCTACGAGACGTCCGTGGAGGTCCGGCCGGCGTCCTCGCCCGTCACCCTCCTGCGCCCGCCGGAGTCGGACCATTTCGACAAGCTCGCCGAGAAGCTCAACTGGGGGCTGTGAGTACCGCAGCGCCGCGGCGGGTCAGATCCTCGTGAACGGAAGAGCCGGATGACGTCGGAAAAGGAAGCCCCCGGGGGGCCGCCGCACCCTCTCACGCACCGGCTCTCGACGGCGCGGCTCTTCCTGATCCTCGTCGTCTTCACGGGACTCGCCGGGTACGCGATCTGGAGCTCCGAACGCTTCCAGAATCTCGTGCAGGGAGTCTCCGAGACGCGGATCTCCCAGGCGCTCGGCGTACCGGTCAAGTTTCGCCGGGTGGACTTCCGCATCCTGCCCCCCTCGATCCGGCTGGCCGACGTGCGCATCGAGAACGATCCGGCCCTGACCGATCCGGCCCTGCGCGAGACGCCGCTCCTCACCGCGGAGGAGCTGTATCTCGGAGGCGGCGTCTCCCTCGTCGAGCGCGAGCTGCGCCTGGGACGCGTACGGGCCCTGCGGCCGCGCGTCGTTCTGGCGCAGCTGCCGGATGGAAGCTTCAACCTGCCGCCCGGGCTCAAGAAGAAAGCGGGCGGGGGACTGAAATTGTCCGTCGCCGAGATCCTGGCGCAGGAGGGGGTCTTCGAGTTCCGGGGCCGGAAGATTCCGCTCGACGGGCGCGTCGAGAACTTCGCGCTCGGGCTGCGCAAGATCGCCGGCGAGCGATACGACGGCACTCTGACGGCCGGTCGCGCCGTGCTGGACCTCCACGAGGCGGAGCCGGTCGTCCTGGACCGGTTCGAGACCCGTTTCCGGCTTCTCGGCGCGGCCGGCATCGCTTTCGACTCGGTGCGGGCGTCGGGCGGGTTCGGCCGCCTCGAAGCCTCCGGCGCGGTCGAAGGTACGAGCAACGCGCGAGCCCTCTTCCGGGTCGCGGGCGAGGTCTCCATCGAGGAGGTCGAGCGGATCTTCGATTCGACGCTGGGCTTCCGCGGACGCGCGACGGTTCGCGCGCGGCTGGAGGTCCCGCCGGGAGGAGCCTTCCGCGTCACCGGGGAGGTCCAATCCGAGCGGGTGGATGCGCAGGGCTTCGTGCTCACGGACCTTTCGGCGCGCGTCTTCGCTCACCCCGAGGCGCTCATCGCGCGCATCGACCGTGGCCGTTACGCCGGCGGGGAAGCTTCCGGAGTGCTGCGCATCGCGGACCTGGACGGCCAGAAGGTTCCGATCACGCTGGCTCTCGAGGGCCGTGGCATCTCCGTCGAGACTTTCTTTTCGGACCTCGACATGCCCGGCACGGGACTCTCCGGGCTGGCCGACCTGCAGCTGGCCCTCTCGTGGGGCCGCCAGGGGATCGACGCGGCCGACGGCGGCGGCCGGATCGCGATAAGAGCCGGCTCCGCCGCCTCCCAGGTGCGCAGCCGCTACGGCCTCCCCATTTCGGGCGGCGGTCCGGTTTCGGTGGCCAACGGCTCGATCCGATTCGAAGGAGCGGAGTTCCGCTTCCCGCGCTCGGCCCTCACGCTCACCGGAGGCTTCCGCATCGGGGAGTGGAAGCCGAACCTCGATTTCCGGCTGCGCTCCGAAGACCTCGCGGAGGTCGACCGACTCTTCCAGAATCTCGTTGCCGCGACCGGCGGCCGCCCCGAGCCGCTCGGGATCGGAGGAACGGGCGTCGTCGAGGGGCACCTCGAGGGAACATGGGCGGATCCCGAGGTGACGGCCCGGATGACCGCCGAGCAGGCGCGCTACGCCGGCATCGTCTGGGGATCGGTGCGCGGCGACGTGGACATCCGCGACGGCGCGTTCGTCTTCCACCCGCTCGAGGTGTCCGACGGTGCGGCCGGCGTGACGCTGGAGGGCTCGGCCGCCTTCCGGGACGTCCCGGGCCGCCCCACGTTCGATCTGCGTATCGCGGCGCGGCGGTATCCGCTTTCGCGGCTCCTCGACTATCTGGACCTCGATTATCCGGTCGAAGGCCTCGTCACCGGGGCCTTCCCGATCGCGGGATCTCCCGAGTCGCTGACCGGCGGCGGCCCCCTCGAGCTCGTCGACGCCGACGTCTGGGGACAGAAGTTCCCCAGGCTCACCGCGGATGTGCGCATGACCCCGGGGCGGTTCGCCTTGCGGGAGGTCCAGGCTACGCTCGACGGCGGGACCATCGAAGGCGAGGCGGAGATCGCCTTCCGCGAAGAGACCCTCACCGCCCGTCTCACCGGCAAGGACCTTCCGCTTGCGGCGTTCAGCGCTCTCGAAATGGATCCCCAGGATCTGCGCGGACGGCTCGCTTTCCAGCTCGAGGCGAGCGGCTCGGTGGAGCGCCCGAGCGGCCGTCTGACGGCGTCGGTTTCGGACGCCAGCTTCTTCGGCCACACCGTGCCTCCGGGGGGCGAGCCGCAGCTCGCGGCGACGCTCACGGAAGGGGTCCTGGACGGTTCCGTGACCGTTCCGCAGCGCTGGACCATCACCGCGCGCGGCGACGTCTTCGGCGATCCGGCGCGCGTGAACCTCTCTCTCGATGCCGCGGACCTCGCGAACCTGCTGATCTTCACCCCCCTCGACGTACCGGCCGGTCGCAGCGGGTCGCTCGCCCTGACCGGCCAGCTCACGCTGCCCCGTGCGGAGGGGAGCTTCCCCACGGGCACCTTCCGCGTCACGCGCGCGCGTCTCGACCTTCCGGACCGGCCGGGCGTTTTGAGGACGCAGGGGGAAGTGCGGCTCCTCCTCGATCAGCAGCGCCTGACCTTCGGCGAGTTTCGGGCGATCGGCGAAGGGACGGAGCTCGCGATCGGGGGATACCTCGACGTGGGCGAGACGAGCGGTTTGAACGTGTCCGTGGGCGGCCGGATCGACGCGGCGCTCGCTGCCATCGCGATTCCGGAGATCGAGCTGCAGGGCCGGGTCCTCGTGGACCTCCGGGCGACGGGCCCCTTCGCGAATCCGGGACTGCAGGGCAGCCTCCGCATCGAGGACGGCAAGTACCGCCTCACGCAGCTCGCCCAGATCGTGGACGACATCGACGGAAGCGTTTCGCTGCAGGGGGACCGCGGCGAGATCGACGGACTGCGCGCGCGCTTCGGCGGGGGCGAGATCTTCGCCGCCGGGAGCTTCCGCCTCGACCGTTTCGCGCTCGCCGATTTCCGCGTCACGCTGCAGGGACGGCGCGTCACCATGCGCTACCCGCGCGACATGCGCCTGCAGGTGGACGCCGACCTCGTCGCGAGCGGAGGTCCGGAGGGCAACCTGATCCGCGGCGAAATCGTCTTGCTGCGCGGCACGTACGCGCGCGACTTCGAGGTGAGCCTCGCCAACCTGCTCGAGAGAACGCGCCCGTCCGGCGCCGTCGGCGCCCGGGAGCCCTGGAAGGAGGAGACGCGCCTGGAGGTGCGCATCGTGTCCTCCACCGCCCTGGAGGTCCGCAACAACCTCGCGAGCCTCACGGCGACCGTGGATCTGCTCGCGCGCGGGACGGTGGCCGACCCGAACCTCGTGGGACAGATCCTGCTCGACGAAGGGGGGCGGATCACTTTCCGCGACGTCCGCTACGAGATCGAGTCCGGGACCATTACCTTCGCGGGCGGGGAGCTCTTCGCGCCCATCGTGGACCTGCGGGCGCGCGCCGAGGTCAAGGGCTACGACCTGATCGTCAACCTCGTCGGGACCTGGCCGCGCCTCCAGACGACGTTCTCCTCGGATCCTCCGCTCCCCGACGACACGGTCATCGCGCTCCTCCTGACGGGATCGGATCCGGGCCCCCGGACGACGGGGGATTCCGAAGGCTCCATCGTCTCGGCGGCCGAAAGCATCGTGGCGGGCGCCGCGATCGGAGGGATCACCCGGCGGGGGCAGCGTCTCTTCCGGCTCGACCGCTTCGAGATCGATCCGGTGTTCACCGGCAGCCAGGTGGACGTGCGTTCCACCGTGGGCAAGCAGATCACCCCGAACATCTTCATCACGTACTCGCAGTCGTTGAACGACCCGAGCCAGGAGCCGATCTTCCAGGGCGAGTGGCGCATCACCGACACGGTCGTGTTGCGGGCGCGCCGGGACGAGAACGGGGTCTACCTGCTGGACCTGCGCCGGCGGCAGCGGTTTTGAGGCTCACGCGGATCACGCGCGGCGCCCTGGTCGCCGCGGCCCTCCTCCTCTCAACGATTCGGGCGGGCGCCCAGGCCCCCGAGCTCTTCGGCCGGCCGATCGCATCCGTCGCTTACACGGCGAACGGTCCGGTCAACCCGGAAGAAGTCGCCGAGCTCATCGCGCTGAAAGCAGGCGAGACACTCACGGACACCGGCACCGGCACGACGATCCGCAACCTTTTCGCGACGGAGCAGTTCTCCGACGTCCTCATCGAGGCCGAACCGCAGCCGGACGGCTCGGTCACCGTCATCGTGCACCTCTTCCGCGCGTTCCGGGTCAACCCGCTCAAGTTCCACGACGGCGTCTCCCTCTCCCGCGAAGAAATGCGCCGTTCCGTGCCGTTCTCGGAAGGCTCCGTCTTCCGGGCGGACGCGCTGGAGGAGGGCGCCGCGGCTTTGAAGCGCCGCGCGGCCTCGGAGGGTTACATCCAGGCGGAGGTCTTCCCGGAAGTCGAGTTCGACTGGGCGCGCTTCGAAGCGCGCGTGACCTACCGGATCGAGGCGGGACGGCCGGCGCGCGTTTCCCGCGTCCTTTTCGACGGGGAGACGACGCCGTTCCAGCCGGAGGAGCTGCTGCGCAAGGCGCGGCTCGATCCGGGCGACCGCTACCGCGAGTCCCGAGCCCGCCGGGACGCCGAGCGGATGACGGAGGCGCTGCACGACCGGGGCTACCTCGAGGGGCTGATCGAGCTCATCGCGGCCCAGCCGACGGAGCCGGACGGGGTGATGCCCGTGTATCGAATCATCGTCGGGCCGGAAGTCGTCTTCGAGACGAACGGCGTATCTCCGCGCAAGGTGCGGCGCGAGCTGCACGCGCTGATCGAGGGGCAGAGATTCGACGAAGACATCGTGCTGCAGTACGTCGAGGAGGAGAAGCTCGAGCTCCAGGCGAAGGGCTACTACCGCGCGCAGGTGGATTACGAGCTGCAGCGGGCGCCGGGAAAGACCACGGTGACGGTCACGATCGACCGGGACGGCAAGTTTGCGGTCGAAGAGATCCGCATCACCGGCAACGAGTCGATCCCGGAAAAAGAGCTCCGGCGCCTCATGGTGACGCAGAAGAAGGGGTTGCCGTTTCTGCGGCGGGGGCGCCTCGTCGACGAGGTCCTTCGCGAGGATCGCAGCGCGATCCTCGGGTACTACCAGACACGCGGCTGGGTCAATGCGGAGGTCCCGGAGCCATCCGTCGTGGCGGGCACCTCCCCCGACCGCCTGATCGTCGGGATCACGATCGAGGAAGGGCCGCGCGCCATCGTCTCTGCCCGGCGGGTGGAAGGGGCGGATCACGCGGATCCGGAGGAGCTCGACGATCTCTTCCTCGTCGTTCCGGGGGAGCCCTTCAACCCCAACGAGGTGCGGCAGGACGTCTCGCGCCTCCAGACGCATTACCGGGATCGGGGCTGGCGCGAAGCCGCCGTCGGGGCGGACTGGACTCTCTCCGCCGACGGCACGGCCGCCGACGTCGTGTACAAGGTCGAAGAGGGATCCCAGTCCTTCTACGGCAAGACGATCGTCCGCGGAAACACGGCGACGAGGACGAACCGGATCACGCGTCTCGTCACCTGGGAAGAGGGGGAGCCGCTCTCCGAGTCGGAGCTGCTCCAAACCCAACGGAACCTGTCGAGGACCGGCGTCTTCCGGCGGGTCGTCATCGACCCGCAGCAGGCGGAGCCCGATACGCGGGTCCGCAACGTCGAGATCGAGGTGGAGGAGGGGCGCGCTCGCTCGCTGCTCTACGGCATCGGCTACCAGTACGCCCCGGACGCGCGCGAGAACCAGCACGACCCGTACCTGACGCTCGGCTATTCGCACAACAACCTGTTCGGCACGATGCGCAGCCTCGGCGCCGAGATCCAGGCCTCGACCTCGGGGCGGGGCCGCTTCCAGATCTCCTACCGCGAGCCGTTTCTGTTCGGCGAGGACGTCACGCTCATCGGACTGGTTTTCGCCTCGCGCGAGCCCATCCAGGAGGTCGAGATCGAGCGCCTCGGGTTCGTCATGGAAGCGTCCCGCCTCTTCGGCCGCAACCTGCGCACGGCCCTGCGATACGAGTACCAGCGGATCGAGCCGACCAACCCGGAGGACTTGAGCGACATCGAACGGGAGTTTCGGCGGTTCGACCGGCCGATCGAGCAATCCACCATCGGTCCCAACGCGTTCTACGACCGGCGCGACGACGTGATCGATCCGCACGAGGGGTTCTACCTGACGGCCGCGGCCAAGCACGCCTTCCCGCTGCTCTCCGCGGAGGCGCGCTACACGAAGTTCTCCGGCCAGGGCGTCTACTTCCAGCCATTCGGGCGGAGCGTCTTCGCGGTCTCGGTGCGCACCGGGGGAATCTTCCCCTACGGAACGCGTGAGCGGGCCGTGCCGATCGCGGAACGATTCTTCGCGGGGGGGCGCTCGACAAACCGCGCCTTCGACCCGGATCTCCAGGGCATTCCCGGGCGGCCCGGCCGGTTCGATTCGCTGGCGGAGGCCACTGTGGACTATGACACGCGCGTGACGGCGACCGAGGACGGAGCGCCGGGCTCCTGCGCCGACAGCGAAGGATTCATCATGGACAACCCGGACCTCGTCAACTTCGACTGCGATTTCGGACCCCGGATCGTCGGCGGAAACGGCTTCCTCGCGCTCAATGCGGAGCTGCGGTTTCCCATCTTCGGGGCGGTGGGAGGGACTCTTTTCTGGGATGCCTCGCAAATCTGGCCGGACTTCGCCGACATCCGGTTTTCCCTGGAGGGGGAGGAAGGGCTGCGGCAGGGCTACGGCGTGGGCCTGCGCTACATGTCTCCCATCGGCCCGATCCGCGTCGAGTACGCCTGGCCTCTGCGGCCGCGTACGATCCGTTTCGACGTCACGGAGACCGTGCGGGACGAGGAAGGAAACGTCTTCTCGGTCATTCGGGGGAGCGGGGAGACGCGGGAGTCGGGGAGGTTCCTGCTCTCGATCGGATATCCGTTCTAGTGACCTACCGAAACGTCCCCGGCGAAAAACTGTAGACCTGCGAGGGGCCCTGCATCTCCTCCGGCTGGAAGAGCGGCTCCTGGATCGAACGGCGGCCGAGCAGGCGCCCCCGCCACGTCAGGAACCCCGCGGCCCGGCCCGCGACCGCGCCCACGCGCCGCAGGGCGCGGAGATCGATTCCCGTCGCGGCGCGTCGCAGGGCGAGCAGCCGCGCCACGCTGCGGGGTCCCAGGCCCGGGACGCGGAGCAGGGTCTCCCGCGACGCGGTCGCCGCGTCGACCGGGAACTGCTCGGGATGGGCGAGCGCCCAGGTCAGCTTCGGGTCTCTTCCGAGCGGCAGATTCCCTCGCTCCGTGACGACCAGCTCCTCGGGATGAAACTCGTACTGCCGGATCAGGTAATCGGCCTGGTAGAGGCGGTTCTCGCGCAGCGAGGGGGTCTCCGCCGCGTTCTCCAGCGGCGTGTCCTCGATGGGACGGAACGCCGCGAAGTGCGGGTGGTGCAGAGTCCCCTCCTTCCACAGGGCGTGCGCCATCGACAGGAAGTCGCGGTCGGTTTCCGCGCCGACGCCGACCATGAACTGCGCCGTTGCGCCGGCCGCGGCGGGGGCGCCGGGTGGTCTCGGGTCGTTCGGCAGCCGGCGGGGACCGACCGATCGCGACAATTTCTTCACGCGGCGCAAGAGGTCGATGCCCGCGTCGAGGTTTTTTTCCGGCGCGACCCGATCGAGGGTCGCCTGGCAGGCGGCTTCGAGGTTGTAGGAGACGCGCTCGCAGAGGAGAGCGAGCTGCTCGATCTGCTCCGGCTCCGCGCCCGAGACCGCCTTGGCATGCAGGTAACCGGCATAACGGTGCCGGAAGCGCAGGCGCTCGACGAGCTCGATCATGCGGTCCATCGCCCAGCGGGGGTTCTTCGGGATGCCGCTCGTGATGAAGAGGCCGTCGACCAAGCCCTTGCGGTGGGCCGTCATGAAGATCCGCGCGAGCTCCTCCGGCGCCAGCGCGTGGCGCGGCAGGTCCCGCCCGGCGCGCATCGGGCAGTAGTCGCATCGGTACGCGCACGCGTTGGTCATGAGAATGCGAAAAAGCCGCGTCGCGCCGAAGCCGCGGTCGGCGAGGTCGCGCACGTTGAACGGGTCGAGCGGGTGCCGCGCCTTCCACCCGTACCCGAAGCGTCCCGGCGTTCCCGCGCCGTCCTGGTCGCCGTCGGCCTGCCGCATCAGCTCCCAGGCTTTCTCCTCGCTCATACAGCGAGCCTAGGCGTAAAAAGGGCGTAAGTCAACAACAAGAAGCCGCCTGCCCGGGGCCGCCGTCGCGGCGGCGTCAGGTCTGGTCGGTTTCGAGTGCGCCGAGGCCGGCCGGCCGGCCGGCGAGGGTCCGTTCTTCGCGCGCGAGCGCCTTACCGAGATCTTCTTCGCTCTCCTCGGTGGATGCGGAAAGACCCGTGAAAGGCGCCTCGGACAACGCGGCGCTCCAGTGGAGCGAGTGAAGCCCGGTGTCGCGCAGCGCGTGGATCAGCTTGAGCGTCCGGAACGCGTCGAACCATGCATGGAGGCGCCGGCCGAGCGTCACCGGGTCGTCGGTGACCGCCAGCGCCTCCCGCACGGCCTCGAAAGCTCCGAGCTTCGCAAGCGCCTCCTCGAGGAGGTCCGCGCGGAAGAACGGGTTGTCGCGGGGGATGAGTCCGAAGGCCTGCTCGAGCTTCCCGCCCGAGCGCGCCAGCGCCCCGAGCACGCGCAGCCACGCGGCGAGGTGCGCGAAGACCGCCGGGTGATAGAGCAGAGAGCGGCGGCGCGCGCGCGGTCCGTCGGCGACCATCTCGCCGAGCGCTTTGCCGGTGCTGACCGGCACGCGGTCGGAAACGCGCCCTTTCAGCCGCAGCGGCGTTCCGGCGAGTCGCGCGATCGTTCCGACCTTCGCGAGCTTGTTGAGAGCGTAAAAGTCTTCGAGCGCGTTCCTCCGGGGAAAGCCCCGCACGGCCGCGTAGGACACGTCGCGCACGGCGAGGCAGCTGCCCATGCTCTGGTAGGCGTAAGGTGAGCCGGCCCAGGCGAGCCCCAGCACGTAGTACCGCAGCGAGATTTCGTAGAGCCGGGCGGCGCGCGCCAGGCCTTCGTCCGGCTCGACGTCGTGCTCGAAGAAATAGAGGGCCGCGGCGGGCGGCGGTTCCTCGGCTTGGCCCGAGAGCTGCTCGAAGTAGTCCCGCGGGAGCCGGACGTCCGCGTCGGTGCAGTGGATCCAGGGGGAGGAGATTTGTCCCGAAGCGCGCAGATGCAGGATGAAGTCGCATCCGATCTTGCGCGCGAGCCCGACGCCCTGACCTTCGGGCAGATAGCGCCCCGGCAGGGCGCGATCGATCACGACCAGCGTCCCGCGCGGAAGAGGCCGCACGGAGACCGCAGGGTTTCCGGAGAGGGCTGACTCGCGGCTCGGTGCCGTGGCGTCCAACCGCTCCCGCACCCGAGCGTTCGCTTCGTGAACGAAAGTCGGGGAGTCGGCGCGCGCGTTGAGCACGAGGACGATCAGGACCTCCCCGCCGGCTCCCGCGGGAATCGAAGCGAGCGCTTCGAAGAGGGCATCCCCCTCGCCGTAGGCGGGAATCTCGAGGGCGTGCCCGAAAACGCCTTCGAGCCCGGCGGCCGCCGCAGCTTCCGGCTCGGCGTGCCGCGCGAGGTACTTCTCGATCGCCTTCAATAGACCGCCGCGCGCAGGGGAAGGCTCTGGACGATCTCCGCCTCCACGTCGAGGAGCTCCTCCAGCCTCGCGTGCACCGCCGCCGCGTCGAAGTAGTGCCGCGCCAGCCGGACGAAGAGCCCTCGGTGGCGCGCCTCGGATACGGTCAGCTCGCGATAGAGGTCCTGGAGCGGCCCGGGCGGGAGGGCGCCCGCTACGAGGCCGAAGCGCTCGCAGCCCCGGGCCTCCATGATGCCGCTGGCGAGGAGGCGATCGAGGAAGTAGGCCTCGGAGCCGCTGCGGAAGGCGGCGGCCAGCCGATGGGCGTAGGCGCTCTTGCTGTCCCGCCGAAGCGAGAGGCCCCGGGAGGCGATGTGGCGATAAACGCGAGCGAAGTGATCGAGCTCCTCGCAGGCCAGCTCGACCATGGCGTCGGCGAGCCGGCGGCGATCAGGGTAGTGGGCCAGCATGGAGAGCGCCGATCCCGAGGCCTTGCGCTCGCACGCGGCGTGATCGAGCAGGAACCCGTCGAAATCCGCGAGGACGGCCTCGAGCCATTCGGGCGGCGTCGAGCGCTTCAGCCGCGGGTGGAGAGAGACCCGAGGGGAAGAGACCGGGGAGGAGCGCGCCCGGGACATCCGCGGGCGCGGAGGTTAGCACGGCGTCCGAAACGGACCGCCATCCGTCCCTTAAACTTCCGGCGTGAGCATTTCGCGCGGCTCGCGCCTCCTGCTCAGGGGACTCCTGCTCATCGGCCTGCTCGCGGGGGCCTTCGGGCTCGCCGACGGCACCGTCGAGACCTATGACCTGCTGATCCGGGACGCGCGCATCGTCGACGGGACGGGGGCCGCTCCGTTTCCCGGCGACCTCGCCGTGCGCGACGGCCGAATCGCGGGCGTCGGGAAGCTCCGTCCGGAAGGCGCCGCGGCGGTGGTCCAGGGGCGCGGCCGGGTGCTGGCGCCCGGCTTCGTCGACGTGCACATGCACGTCGAGGAGGGCCTGCCGGCGCGGCCCGACGCCGAGAACCTCGTCGCCGACGGCGTGACCTCCATCGTCACGGGCAACTGCGGCGGCTCCGAGCTCTCGCTCGGTCCGTGGTTCGGGCGCCTCGCTCAGAGCGGAACCGCCGTCAACGTCGCCAGCCTCATCGGGCACAACTCCATCCGACCGGCGGTCATGGGGCACGCGAACCGGCGGCCTTCGGCCCGCGAGCTGGCGGAGATGGAGCTCCTGATCCGGCGCGGGATGGCCGAAGGGGCGGCCGGATTCTCGACGGGGCTCATCTACGTGCCCGGAATGTTCGCGCAACCGGCCGAGCTGGCCGCCCTCGCCCGGACGGCCGGCGCGCTCGGCGGGGTGTACGCCACGCACATGCGCAACGAGAACGACCGCGTCCTGGAAGCGATCGACGAAGCCCTCTCCGTCGCCCGGTCCGCGGGGGTGCCACTTCAGATCTCGCACTTCAAGGTGACGAGCCCGCGTCTCTGGGGGTCGAGCGCGCGGATGCTCGAGAAGATCGAGTCAGCCCGCCGGGAAGGTCTCGACGTCACCCTGGATCAGTACCCGTACACTGCCTCCTCCGCCGCCCTCGACGTGCTCCTCCCGGACTGGGCGCTCGAGGGAGCCCGCGAAGGGGCGCGGCGCGCTCTGCAGGGGAGGCTGTGTACGGCGCGTCTCCGCCGCCGGATCGCCCGGGACATGTACCGTCGCCTCCACGACGAGCTCGGCCGGAACAGCCTGGAGCACGCCGTGGTGGCGGGCGCGCGGTGGGCGCCGCAACTGGAAGGGCGCAGCGTACGCGAGATCAACCGCCTCGGCTGGAGCGGAAGACCTCCGCGTCCGGACACGCTGCGCGAGCAGATCGCGACGGTGCTCGCACTCTGCGAGACCGGCGCGGCCACGGGGGAAGGACCTGGCATCTGCGCCGTCCAGATGAACTACCACAACATGTCGGAAGCAGACGTCGAGCGGATCCTGGCCTACCCCCTGACGATGGTGGCGCGCGACGGGGGAGTTCCCGGATTCGGCGCGGGCCAGCCCCACCCGAGGAGCTACGGCACGGCCGCTCGGGTCCTGAGCCGTTACGTCCGCGAGCGCGGCACGCTCCGGCTCGAGGAGGCGATCCGCAAGATGACATCTCTCCCGGCGCGCCGGTTCGGCCTGCGCGACCGGGGGATCCTCCGCGAAGGTTTCGCGGCCGACCTCGTCCTCTTCGATCCGAAGAAGATCTCCGACGAGTCCACGTTCACCGATCCGCACCATTTTTCGGCCGGGTTCGACGACGTGGTCGTCAACGGGGAGCTCGTCCGCCGGGACGGCCGGCCGACGGGGGCGCGGCCGGGCCGCCTCCTCTACGGGCCGGGGCTCCAGGAGGAGCGTCTCACCTCGTCCAGGTTCGATAGAGCGCTTCCACTTTCCGCGCGAGCTCCGCGAGTGTCCCGTCGTTGACGATCGCGTCGTGGGCGTGGCGCGCGGCTTCGTCCGGGAGGATTTGAGCCGCCATCCTTCCGCGTGCGTCTTCGGGGTCGCCTCCTTTCGCCTTCCAGCGCGAGACGCGTTCCTCCATCGGCGCGGTGACCAGGAGGATCCGGTCGTAATTCCCCTGGGTTCCCGCCTCCAGGATCTGCGAAGCCTCCGCGACGGCGACGTCGGCGCCCGAGGCTTCCGCCTCGTGGAATTTCTTCTGCAGCTCCGCGCGCACGAGCGGGTGCACGCGCTCCTCGAGGCGGCGGCGGCGTCCCGGATCGGAAAAGACGAGGGCCGCGACCCGCACCCGATCCACGCTGCCGTCGGGCTGGAGCGCCTCCTCCCCGAAGACGTCCCGGGCGGCTCGCGCCCCGTCCCCGCCGGCCCCGTAGAGGTTCCGGACGATCTCGTCCGCGTCGAAGACGCTCGCGCCGAGCTCGCGCAGGAGGCCGGCAACGGTGGTCTTCCCCGAGGCCAGCCCGCCCGTCAGTCCGATGCGCAACATGGCGCGATTCTCCGGCCGGGTGGAGGGACCCGCAAGGAGGAGAGCGGTGGCTCCCCGGGAAATCGTCAGCGACCGGAAACGGGCGCGGCGACCTGCCGCACCCGCTGGTCATAGGCGATTCCGCGGTCGTATCCGTGACGGAAGGCGGGCGATCCGGCGGTCTCGCCATGCTCGCGGCGCAGGTCTCCGGCCGCGTCGTCCCACGACCGGCCGCGGCGTCCCGGCCGGAGCGCCGCTTCGAAGCCGGCGCGGTAGCTCTGCTCGACCGACCCGAAGTCTCCTTCCCGATACTCGGCTTCTTCCGCCTCGCGCAGGCCGACCCACCAGCGATCCCGCGCGGCGTCGAGCGTCTCCGACCCTTCGGCCTCGATCGTCGCGCGGACCGCGTCCCGCTGCTTCTCGTCTTCCGCGAACGCGACGAGCACCGAGTGTCCGTGCCGCAACGCGTCCTCGTAGAGGTAGAGCTCGTCTTTCGGGAGGCCGCGGAAGAGCCTGTCCTCGAGCGCTTCTCCCGCCGCCGCCCC
>JBHENW010000097.1:0-6270 GCA_046261875.1 Thermoanaerobaculia bacterium
GGCCGCTGCGCATCGAGAAGGCCGCCCCATAGGCGGCCGCCACGCCGATCGCGGGAGCGCCGCGCACCGCCATGTCCCGGATCGCGATGGCGATCTCGGGCGCCTTTTCGAGCTCCAGCCAGGCCTCCCGGCCCGGCAGCAGGCGCTGGTCGAGGAGACGGAGCAGCGGCCCCTCCCGGTAGAGAGGCCGGAACGAGGCAGTCACCTCGATTCGGGCGCCGGCTCGACGACGAGCGCCACGCCCAGCCGGCGCGGGTCGGCGACGGCTTCCGTCTTTCCGCCGGACAGAAGAGCGACCGCGTGCACTCTCCCGATCCGGCCCGGGACCGGATCCCGGGCACTGATCTTGATCGTGTGCCCCATCTCCCGAAGGCGGGCGGTCCAGGCCGAGTCGAACCGGTCGCGCTCGATCTCGATGACGTCGGGATAGTCCTGCTGGTGGAAGCGTGGCGCGCCGATGGCCTCTTCGAGAGACTCCCGGCGGGCGACGAGCCCGAGCAGGACGTGGAAGTTCGTGGAGACGATCGTGGCGCCGCCGGGCGTTCCCCAGGCGTAGACGCCGCGGCCGGGGATGACCGCGAGGGTCGGGCACATCGAGGAGAGCATCCGCTTGCCCGGCGCGACGGCGTTGAGGTCGCCCTGGACGAGGCCGTAGAGGTTGGGCGCGCCCGGGCGCGCGGTGAAGTCGTCCATCTCGTTGTTCCAGAGGAATCCGAGGCCTGGTGCGACCCGGGCGTTGCCGAAAGAGTCGTTCAGCGTCGTCGTCACCGCCACGATGTTCCCTCGTCCATCGGCGATCGAGAAATGCGTCGTGGCGGCGTGTCTCTCGAGGGTGGCCAGTGCTTCGACCGGCGTCGCACGGGCGGGATCGATCGTCGCCGCGAGCCGGCGGGCCCGCTCGGCGGACGTGAGGAGGTCCTGGCGCACGCCGCCGAAGTCCGGATCGCCCAGAAAACGGTTGCGGTCGTAGTAGGCGCGCTTTCCGATCTCCGCCGTCAGGTGGGCCGCAGCCGCGTCGCGGGGCCGCAGCCGGCCGAGGCCCAGGGCCTCCGCCATGAGCGCCATCTGCGCGAGCGCCGGCCCGGAGGATGGCGCCGCGGTCGTAAACACTTCTGCCTCCCCCAGGCGGAACGCGAGGGAGGGGCGGACCTTCGCCGCGTAGAGGGCGAGGTCCCCGCGGGTGAGGAGGCCCCTCGCGCGCTTCTGTCCCCGCTCGATCGACCGCGCGACGTCACCGCGATAGAAGCCGTACTGTCCGCGGAGGGCGATCGCTTCGAGCGTCCGCGCCAGGGCCGGCTGCCGCCATCGCGAACCGACGGCGGGAGCCTGCCCGCCTGGCAGGTAGATCGCGGCTGTTTCCGGGTCCGCGGCCAGGCGCCGGGCGTGCGCGGCGATCGACTGCCGAATGTTCTCCGTCACGACGAAGCCGTCGCGGGCGAGGCTCACGGCCGGCGCGACGAGCGTCCTCCACGGCAGACTCCCGCCTCTTCGATGCGCGAGCGCGAGCCCGGCGACAGTGCCGGGGACACCCGACGCGAGCGGACCCTCCGTCGAGGACGCGGTCGCCCCCGTCCTGTCCGGACGCGTGAACATGTCGCGCCGGGCGGCCCGGGGGGCCCGCTCGCGGAAGTCGATCGCGAGCCGCCGTCCCTTCGCGTTTCGTGAGAGCCAGAAACCGCCCCCGCCGATGTTGCCCGCCTCGGGCCAGGTGACGGCGAGGGCGAAGGCGACTGCCACGGCGGCGTCCGTGGCGTTGCCGCCCCGGCGGAGAGTCTCGATGCCGACGCGGGCCGCCGTCTCCTCCTCCGCGGCAACGGCCCCTCCCCGCCCGACCGCCGCCGCTGCCGGCGGCGGGAGCGGGAAAAGGAAGATCGTGAGGAGAGCCGCGAGTCGGCGCACGGCCCCATTCTATCGGCCGAGGGCGCCGCGCCACGCGCTCCCGGAAGCGTCCGACGGTCCGTTAAGATGCGCGCCGTGAAACCGATGCGGGAGATCGACGTCACCGGCAAGACCGTCCTTCTCCGCGTCGACTTCAACGTCCCGATCGCGCAGGGAAGGGTCGCAGACGAGACACGGATCGTCGAGACCCTTCCGACGATCCGGGAGCTGATCGACCGAGGAGCCCGGCTCCTCTGCGCCTCCCATCTGGGAAAGCCGAAGGGCCGCCCGGACCCCAGGTTCTCGCTCGCCCCGGTCGCCGTCGAGTTCGCCAGGACGCTGGGCCGACCGGTCCGCTTCCTGGAGGACTGTATCGGCCCCGAGGTCGCGCGCGTCGCCGGAGAGCTCGTCCCCGGCGAGGTTCTCCTGCTCGAGAACCTGCGGTTCCACGCCGGAGAGGAGACGAACGATCCCGAGTTCGCGAGGGCCCTCGCTTCGCCCGCTCAGGTCTATGTGGATGACGCGTTCGGCGCGGCGCATCGCGCCCACGCGTCCGTCGTCGGCGTGCCCGGCGTGCTCTCCCCGAAGGGGGCCGGGCTCCTCATGGAAAAGGAGGTGCGGGAGCTCTCCCGACTGCTCGATCCCGAGCGGCCCTTCGTCGCCATCCTCGGCGGCGCGAAGATCTCTGGAAAGATCGACACCCTCCGGGTCCTCGCGCAGCGGGCGGACATCCTCTTGATCGGCGGCGGCATGGCCAACCACTTCGTTCGCGCCCTGGGTCTCCCCGTGGGCCGCTCTCTGATCGAAGAGGACAAGGTCGCCGTCGCGAGGGAGATCCTCGACCTCTGCAGGAAGGAGGAGAAGACGATCGCGCTCCCCTCCGACTTCGTCGTTGGGAGCTCTCCCGACGACGCCGCGGGCGCCCGCACGGTCGGCATCGCGAAGATCCCTGCCGACGCGATGACGCTGGACGTGGGCCCGAAGACCCTCGAGCAGTTCGAGCGGCTTCTCGAGGGAGCCCGCACGGTCTTCTGGAACGGTCCGATGGGTGTCTTCGAAAAACCCCCCTTCGACCGAGCGACCCGGGCACTCGCCCTGCTCCTGGCCGAGAGCGACGCCTTCACGGTCGTCGGAGGAGGCGAGAGCGTCTCCGCGGTGCGGCAGGCGGGCGTTTCCGACCGCTTCGGACACGTCTCGACGGGAGGCGGCGCGTCGCTCGAGTTCCTGGCGCAGGGCACCCTGCCGGGGATCGAAGCACTGGGGTAGCACGGGAGTCTCGAGGATGGAACGAGTCCTGCCGACCTCCCGACACCCGACGGCCGCCGGCATCTGATTCGGCATGCTCCTCTTCGTCGCGAACTGGAAGATGAACCTGACCCGGAGGGAGGCCGCGGAGTATGTCCGCGACCTTTCCTCGCGGATCGGTCCCGCGCGCCCGGCGGCCGAGCTCTCGATCGCTCCTCCATTCACGGCCTTCGACGCCGCTCGCGACCCTTCCGAGCGGTGGTCCCTGACGGCCCAGAACGTCGCGAGCGAGCATTCCGGCCCATTCACGGGAGAGGTGTCCGCGCGCATGCTCGCCGAGGCCGGCTGCCGGTTCGTGATCGTGGGGCATTCCGAGCGCCGTCGTCTCTTCGGAGAGCGCCCCGAAACGCTCGCGCGCAAGCTCGCCCGGGCGCGAGAGGAGGGCCTGATCCCGATCTACTGCCTCGGAGAGACGGCCGAGGAGCGCGCCGCGGGAGAGACGGCGGCGACTCTCGCCCGGCAGGTGGAGTCGCTGCGCCAGGATCCGTCCTCGACACCGCTCGTCGTGGCCTACGAACCCGTCTGGGCGATCGGGACGGGCCATGCCGCGACGCCCGAGGACGCGGCCGCGGCCCGCCAACATCTCCTCCGGCTTCTGGGAGGCCGCCAAAATCTGAGGATCCTCTACGGGGGGTCCGTCGCGCCCGAAAACGCGCCGGCGCTTCTGGAGTTCTCGGGGATGGACGGCTTCCTAATCGGAGGAGCGAGCCTGAATCCCGCCGCCTTCGCGGCGATCGCCGGGGTCGGGCGCCCTTGACCCGCCCGGTCCCCGGCGCGTAAACTCTGCCCCCCTTTTCCGGGAGGCCCAGTGGGGATTCTTCACATCGCGCTGTTGGTCTTGTACGTTTTCGTCTGCTTCTTCCTGATCCTGGTCGTCCTGGTCCAGCAAGGGAAGGGTGCGGACATCGCCGGCGCCTTCGGAGGCGGCGGCACGCAGACCGCCTTCGGCGCGCGGGGGGCAACGACGCTGCTCCACAGGCTGACAACGGGCGCGTTCGTCGTTTTCATCGCGCTCGCTCTGGCGATCACGATCCTGGAGTCGAGGCCCCGATCGTCAGTCGTGACCGACAGGCCGGCCACGCCCAGGACTGCGCCCGTGGCTCCGTCCCCGGCGGCTCCCGCGCCCGCGGCGCCGGCCCAGAAGCCTCCGGCCAACCCGGCCCAGCCGTAGATCTTCGCCGTCGTGGTGGAATTGGTAGACACGTACGTTTGAGGGGCGTATGGGGCAACCCATGCCGGTTCGAGTCCGGCCGACGGCACCACCCGAGAGACTCGCCATGATCCGGTTCTCGGCGTTCTGAGTTTTCAGAAACGACGACTCGCACCTAGGAACCGGCGGGCCCCCGTCACGGCACCGGGTCCTTCCCCCCCTTGGCGAAGGGGTGGCACCGGAGAAGCCGGCCCGCGGTGAGCAGGCCCCCCCGGGGCCAGCCGTGCCGCTCAATGGCCGTCTGTCCAAACGAGGAGCAGGTCGGCTCGAAGTTGCATCGGAGGAGGCCGGAGCGCGCGATGAGAGGGGAAACCGCTCTCCGATAGCCATCGATCACCGAGCACGCCGCCCGCGCGCCGAGCTGGTCTTCGGGGGGGCGCGCCGCGTCACCGATCGCCAACCCCGCCGCCGCCGCGAGAATCAGAGGTAGGCGGGAGGGCGGGCGCGATCCGTCGGGTGCCGGCCTATCCCGCATAGCGGGAAAGGCCCGGCACGATCAGCCTCTGCCCCTGCAGCGCCTTGACGATGGCGAGCATCCCGACGATGGCGTAGACGACCAGGACGAAGAACATCAGGATCCCGTACGCGCAGGTCAGCGCCGGGACGACGATGCCGAGCAGCGTCGCGGCCAGCGCGATCCCGGCGACCGCCGCGAACAGGATGAGGCCGTTGCGGGCGTGCCACCTGATCTCCCGATCCGTCTTCTCGAAGAGCAGGGGAACGACGCCGGCGAGGGGGACGTAGGCGAGAACGAGAAATGCCGTCCTCCGGGGAGAGGGAGAAGGGGAGGACATCCCGCAAGACTATTCCGGAAAGGAGGGGCGAGTGGAGACCCCGAGCCGGGACCGGGGCGGGCGGCTCAGTTGGTCTTCAGGCGAATCGAGCCGTTCCCCGTTTCGCAGTAGAGCGACTCCGCGCCGCCGTTGTAGGAGCCCTTCGCTTCCTTCGGGCCGTACTTTCCTTCGACAGTCAGGCCGATCCCCGGATCCCCATCGATGCGGCCGTTGATCGTCTCCAGGTCGTACTCGATCGAGGAGCCCTTGTCGAAAATCACTTCGACGCTGCCGTTGACGGTTTCCAGGTGCGTCCTCTTCAGCGTTCCCTGGAAACCCAGGCGCAGGGAGCCATTGACCGTCGTCGCCTTGACGGGTCCCGTCGCCTCGCGGATCTCGATCGAGCCGTTGACCGAGTCGCAGGCGAGCGTGTTCGAGAAGCCGGCGGCCTCGACGCGGCCGTTGCAGGTCTCCAGGTGGGTCTCCGCGGACGCGGGGGCCCAGATCTCGTAGTCCACCCGGACGTTGTGGCTGCCGAAGTCGAGGAATCCGAACAGCCGGCGCCGCCTCGGGCTGACGGTTTCGATCAGGATCTCCTCGCCCTTCTTGACGACCCGGATCTCGGTCAGCCGGAGGGCTTCGGCGGAGCCCCCTCCGCGGGCGTTCTTGACGGCGCGGACCTTAAGGTAAGGCCGGTCCCACGCCTTCGCGTCGATCTCGCCGTTGACGTTCTCGACGGAGATCCGTGAGACCCCCTCCATCGAAAAGGACTTCTCGAAGACCTGCTCCTCCGCGACGGCCAGGGCGGATGCCCAGAAGAGGGGGACGATCAGGACGAGCAGGGCTCTGCGCATGTCTTCTCCGCTTCCATTAACGGAAACAGGCTCGAAAGGTTCTCCCAGGGGTCAGTCGATGGGATGGATGCGGATGCCCCGGCGCCGGTCGGAAGGGCGCCGGGCGGCGCCGTCGCGCAGGACCGGCCAGGCCTCGGCAAGGTTCCAGAAAGGGATGAGCAGAGGGAGGTTGCGGCGGATGGAGCCCCATCGGCCGGGTGGGTTTCCGGGGGCCTCGTCCCGTGCCTCCAGCGCAAACCAGCGGCGGGGG
>JBHENW010000098.1:0-3559 GCA_046261875.1 Thermoanaerobaculia bacterium
CGCGCCAGCTATCGCAGTGGGGCGACGGACCGGAGGCCGCGCGGGCGCGCGAGCGCAGGACGCGCCCTCTCGAACGCGATCTCGAAGCGGTGCTGATGGACCTCGCCGAGGAGTTTCCTCTCCTGGAAGCGCTGATCGACAAGCACGTCGGCGGGCAGAAGAAACTGCCGACCGGCCGGCCGGGAACGGGGAGCGCGGGCGCGCAGGCGCCGGCCGCCCTCGAGGTCGTGCAACCCGGATCTCCGCCGCCCCCGGAGGAACCGGAGATTCCGGCTGCGGCTCCGCCGATGGGAGCGGAAGGCGAAGGAACGCCACCGGGGATCCTCCCCCGCGGCGCCGTCCCGCAGCCCGGATCCTCCGGACCCCGGCGGCCCGCCCGCTACGGGCTGACCATTCAGTTCGAGACGCGGCCGGGCAGCGGAGAGATGGGACGTCTCGCGGAGTCCACCGTCTGGGTCAACGACGCTCACCCCGCTTACCTAAGAGCCCTCGCCTCCCGCTCCGAGGGTTATCACGTCGCGCTGGCCGCGGCGCTGGCCCTCGCATCAGTCGCCGTCGAACCGGCGGGCCAACAGGCGTTCGTTAACGCGTTCTTCGCGCGCTGGGGGGAAGGGTTTTCCGCGGGAAGGCGGGTCGGCCGCGGCAAACGATAGACGGCGCAGGTGGCCCGGAGGGCTCCGTCAGCGCGGCTGGTCGGTCCGCACCACCCGCTGCCGAAACCAGATCGTCAGCGGCTCGATGTCCATCTCGCCCCGCGCGACCGTGAGGACCATTTGCTCGAACTCCCGGTCGTCGGCCGCGACCTCGGCGCCATTTAGCATCACGAAGAGCTCCGCGGCGGCGGCGCCGACCCTCTTGTTGCCGTCGACGAACGGGTGGTTCATGACGAGGGAATGAAGGAGCGCCGCGGCCTTAGCGGGCAGGTCCGGATAGAGATCTTCGCCTCCGAACGTCATCGCCGGGCGTGCCGCGGCGGCTTCCAGGCCCCCACGGTCACGCAGGCCCGCAAGGCCACCGTGTGCTTCGATGAGTGCCGCGTGAATCCGAAGGATCTGTTCAACGGAAAGAAAGAGCGTCGTCACTTCGCGAGTTCCCGGTAGAGAGCGGAACGCTTTTTCATCAAGGCGTCCGCCATCTCCCGGAAGCGCTTCGTGACCTTCCCGTTCTCGAAATACCGGATGCCAGGCCGGATCGTGATCGCGCCCGTGGTGGGATGAACGGAGACGTCCACGCTCTGTCCCTTCTTCAGCTTGAAGTCTTTGACGACCTCGCTCGGCAGAGTGACCGCGAGAGAGTTGCCGATCCGGACGAGTTTGCGTGTCATAGATATATACTAAGTACTAACTCAGCGGCCGTCAAACGGAAAGCGACCGCCTACCGCGGGTTCTTCGTCTGGATGATCTCCGCTTCCCGTTTCTCCCGGCTGCGGTTGGCCTCCTCGATGGACCGGTACCTGTAAACCCCCGGCTCGAAGCGCCACGGCCGCAGTCGAAACGCCATCTCGCTCAGATCGCAGGCGAGCTTTAGATTCTCAGCACGCAGGGGAGGGAGCGGAGGCGGGCCGGGCATTTCCTCGACGGATCGGTATTTTCGGATCGGCATTACTCGTCCAGTTTGAAGCCGCGCCGGATCGCTTCGGCGTCTACCCGGTCCTGCGGCCTCACGGTGTCCTTCTTCATTCTCCACAACATCCGCGGCGTGGCAACCCGGATCGAGAAGTCATCTACGGTGAGCTCCTCGGTCTCGATGTCCTCATATCCGAAGGCCTTACCAGCCGGGCCACGATGTCCATCGAAAACCGCCCGCCCGGAGGTATGTATTCGATCGCGGGATATGCGCCGGTGAGGTCTTCGGCCGATATCTGGTCGATGTTCGGGTCGTCGAACAACGATCGGAGGGCGCGCTTGAGCCGCTCCACGTTTTTCAGGGTCCGGCGAGACGAAGACGTCCATGTCACGGGTGGCGCGCACGATTCCCTGGGCGGCCATTGCCATCGAGCCGACCAGGGCATATCGAACCCCCTCCCGATGGAAAGCCCGCAGGACGTCTTTGGCCTCATCGAAGGTCATCGAGGAGCGTCCAAACTAGCGGACAGGGCGGCGCCAAACAAGCCTCACGGGCCTCAGGTGGGCGGAACGGCCCATCTCGGGCCGGGCTGGGGGTTGGACGTGGTTTGTCCTGGAAGCCCGCGAGGATGAAGTCAGAGGAGACGTCAGACCATGGGGTTGTCAATCGTGCGGGATAGCGGGGCGGGTCAGATGGCGGAGGTCTTGGTGTTCACGCAGGAACGCGCTTCGGCCGCAAATCTATTTGCTCGGGCCGCGCGGGATGAGTACCTCGAGGAGCATGCCGCGAGAATGCGGCGGATCCGGAGGCTCGCGCTGGCCGAGCGGAGCGCGAGGAGCGAGAGAAGGCGGGCGGGGCGGGAAAGGACTGAGTCGGCGCTCTCAGGAGTTTCTGGAACGAGCGGGCTTGAGGCCGAGACGACGACGCAACGCTTCGAGAGCACGACGGCTTATCGGTCTTCCCATCCTCGCCAGCGCTAGGCGAAGGCGTTCAGCGTTTCTCGGGGAGCGCAAAAGATGCCTGGTTTCCTCCAAGCTCCGGCGCTCGGCGGCTGACCGTCGCGCATCCCGAGCCTGATCTCCTCGCATACGTTCCGATCCTACTTTCTTTTCGGTCGTGACGACCTCCGCTTCAGAAGTCGCGTGTCGAAACGGAAGGCCTCCGCTGTCCCAACGGAGACGCGACGAAAGTCCTCGTGGTATGGGTTCAGCAGATAGTTTTGCTCCTGTTCAACGATGGCTGAGGGCACGGAGAGAACCGCCGTAGCGCCCGAGGCGACCCAGTCGGTTCCAATTATTGCCAGCTCTTCCGGCGCAGGAAGATCTCGCCACCGGCGGGGCAGCTCAGCAGGCGTGAGTCTCTTGATCTGAAGAGCCGCTGGTAGCTCGGCCCAGACGGACACGAGATCGTCCGGCGCATCACCGATATCGAAGTGCACGAGCATCTCCAGTGCAGCGAGAGAAAGGGAACTCGAGGTGTAGACAACGGCGGAACCCTTCAGGTTCCAGCGACCGCCGGCAAGTCGCGCCCCTTCACCGTCGAAGGCGGCATGCGGTTTTCGGCAGATTCGCCAGACCCGCACCCTGAATCAGCTAAAGACGCCGTGAGAAATGCGAAACAGCTCGTCTTCGGTCCGACGAGAGCCCGGGTCAGTATCCAGCAGGCGAAGGGGCACCTCGCCGCCGAGGGCTCGATTTGGAGCGCGCAGCCAGCGAGCTGCTTTCTGCCGGCTGCCCAGAGTTTCCTCTGCGAGTGCCGCCACTCGTCCGAGACGAAGAAGACGGTCTGACTCGTCCGCCTCGAAGCGTTTCTCACGCTTTCGGCGGGCGAGCGTTCTTCCGGGGATGTTGAGAATCTTGACCATCTCGTCGGACGCGATCTCGTACCTATCCTTCAAGTTGTCGTAGGAGACGAAGACCAAGCCCTCGCGGACGTTTCGAATCAGGTCGTCAACCGTGCGCACGCGATGCCGAAAGGCAGCCTGGCCACCCAA
>JBHENW010000099.1:0-23994 GCA_046261875.1 Thermoanaerobaculia bacterium
GTAGAGCGACAGGTGCCCGAAGAAGGTCGGGCCCGTCACCGTGATGTTGAAGGACACAGCCCGGGCAGTCACCGGGATGCCGCAGAGCCCGCCGAAGGTGAAGGTGCGTTCCGCCCCCGCGGCGAGCGCCGGCGCGCCGAAGGGGCCCGCCGGATCGCGCGTGTCGGCAACCCGGCAGGGCGTCACGGTATAGAAAGAGGTGCCGGGGAGGCCCGGGATCACCCCGACGCCCACGCTCGTGAACTCCGACGTGTTGTGGTCGGCGTCCGTGGCGGTGGCGACGATGCGGTCGCCCGGATAGATATTGGACGCCGAGGCGAGGCCGAGGTTCACGGTCACGACGCCCGGGCTTCCGCTGTTGTAGTTCGCGACGGTGTGGCGGGTGCTGCCGGCGAAGAAGCGGCCTTCGAGCCCCTTGTCGGCCTTGAAGAACTCCACGAGAAGCCCGTTGGCGCCGTAGTTGGAGTTGCTCCGGTTGGAGTCCACCTTGTACTGGATGACGAGGTGCCCGTTCGGCTGGATGTTCGCGCCCGTCATCTCCGGGAAGTTCTGCAGCTTGTTGGGGCCGTTGTCGGGGTCCCCCGGGTCGTTGGCCGTCGGCGCGTTGTCGTTGTTCAGGTCGATGCCCGGGCCGCCGTTGGCGAAGATGCTGTTGGGGTCGACGAGGTTGCCGTGGCCGGCCGTCGCGTCGAGGGAGACGCCCGCGCCCGTGTCGAAGGCGATCACGTTGCCCGCCCCGGCCGCCGGTCCCCCGATGACGTTCCGGCGGGCCGCGCCGGTCAGGAAGACGCCATGCGAGGAGTTGCCGTACTGTCCGAATCCGGTCCCGTCGGTGCCGATGAAGTTGCTCTGGACGAGGTTCAGGCGCGCTTGGGCGCCGGTGAACATCAGGCCCGGTCCGCCGTTTCCGGAGATCACGTTGCCCCCCATCGCCTGGATCCGGGCCGGCGCCGCCTTGAAGACCGAGCCAACGGCGGCCGCGACGACCGGAGACCCGATGACGTTCTCCGGCGTATCGCTGATGAGGATCCCGCCCTGCAGATTGGGCAGGTTGAGGAGCAGCCCCTGGAGGTTCGGCGCGAGCCCGATGAGATTGCACAGTAGCTGGTGCAGCCGGGCGGACTGATCCTGGATGCGGATGCCCCTCAGGAAGTTGCTCACGATGGTGTTGCCGTCGACGGAGTTTTGCGGCGCGCCCTCGATGAAGACGCCGTCCCCGTTGTTGCCGAAGCCGGCGAGTGCCGTCGGGGTCGTGCCGATGAAGTTGCCGGAGAGCTTGTTGAGGATGGCGCTGATTCCCCTCATGTGGACGCCTCGTTGGAGCCGGGAGGGAGGGGCAGGGCCGCCGGACGCGCGTACTGCGCGGCGTCCCCCGGCGCGCCGGCGGCAAAGGCCGCCACGAGAAGTGCGCCAAGAGTCAGTCCCCCCAGTGTCTTAGGGGCGCGGCGGGCTCGAACGGAGGTCGTTGGCGTATGGGCTCTCCCCGTCTCTAGAGCGGGAAAAAGGGGGGCAAGGGGACCAGGGGAAGGCGCGGTTGCGCCACCGGGGGGGCGATGCTAGCCTCCGCGCACACCGTGGCCAACCGAGGGTTCATCCCGGCGGCACATCGCGCCGACTCCGGGCGGCGGCATGCCGCGCCGGCTGGCGCCTGTCCCCAGAAGCGCAAAAAAGGGCCGCGAGGGTCCTCGGCGTCGGGCTCCGGCGGCCGGCCGTCATGAGCGAATCCGATCGCAAGGCGTCCGACTCCGGGCGCAACCGGCTCGATCACTTGATGCCGGAGATCTACGACGAGCTCCGGCGCCTCGCCCAGAAAGCCATGAGCGGAGAGCGGTCGAGCCACACCCTGCAGACCACCGCGCTCGTCCACGAGGCGTACCTGCGCCTCGCGCAATTCGACCGTCTCGACGTGGACAGCCGCCCTCAGTTCCTCGCACTCGCGGCGCGGGTCATGCGCCGCATCCTCGTGGACCACGCACGCGCCCGCCGGAGCGCGAAACGGGGAGGATCGGCGTTCCGCGTCACCCTGAGCGATGCCATCGCCGACTCGCAGGGAGACGGGTTCGACGTGCTCGCGCTGGACCAGGCCCTCAACCGCCTGGCGGCGCTCGACGAGAAGCAGGTCCGCATCGTCGAGCTGCGCTTCATCGCGGGCCTGTCGGTCGAGGAGACCGCCGAGGTCATCTCCGCCTCGCCGACGACCGTGAAGCGGGAGTCCGCGATGGCCCGTGCCTGGCTCTTTCGCGAATTGAGCGATGGGAGAACCGGAGCCGTCTGACCGCTGGCGGCGCGTCAAGGAGCTGTTCGCGGCCGCCCTCGAAGCGTCTCCGCCGGAACGGGCCGCAATGCTCGCCCGCGCGGCGCGCGAGGATTCTTCACTGGCCTCGGAGGCGGCCTCGCTGTTGCAGGCGCACGAGGACGGAGGGCTCTTCCTCGAGGACATGGTCGCCTCCGAGAGCCGGGAGATCCTCGCCGAGGAGTCCGGCGAGAGCTGGGTCGGCCGGAAGGTCGGTCCTTACGAGATTGTGCGGCCGCTCGGGCGCGGCGGAATGGGGCTCGTCTTCCTGGCCCGCCGCGCGGACGAGGAGTTCCGGCGCCAGGTCGCCATCAAGCTTCTGCGGGGAGTTCTGCCCTCCGAGGAGATCCTCCGCCGCTTCCGCGCGGAGCGCCAGACCCTGGCCAACCTCGCCCACCCGAACATCGCGCGGCTGCTCGACGGCGGCCGCACGTCCGACGGCCTTCCGTACCTCGTCCTGGAGTACGTCGAAGGTGAGCCGATCGACGCGTACTGCGAGTCGCGCCAGCTTTCCGTGGACGAGCGTCTGCGCCTCTTCCGGACGGTCTGCGACGCGGTGCAGCAGGCGCACCGGAACCTCGTCATCCATCGCGATCTGAAACCCGGCAACATCCTCGTGACCGCCGAGGGCGACGTGAAACTCCTCGACTTCGGCATCGCGAAGCTGCTTCCCGGCGCTGGACACGAGGAGACCTCCGTCCTGACCCGCGGAGCGGATCGGATCCTGACGCCGGACTACGCCAGCCCGGAGCAGATCCGCGGCGAGCCGGTCACGACCGCGAGCGACGTGTACTCGCTCGGCGTGCTCCTTTACCGGCTCCTGACGGGTCAGCATCCGTATCGGTTCGCGAGCGATCGGGCGAGCGAGGTGGAACGGGTCGTCTGCGAGGAGGAGCCGCCCAAGCCGAGCACCGCGGTGACGCGGCGCTCTCCGCCCGGCGCGGACGGTCCGGATCCGGCCGTTTTCGCGGCTTCCCGGCGCACCTCGTCCGAGAAGCTCCGCCGTCTTCTGCGCGGAGATCTGGACAACATCGTCCTCAAGGCGCTGCGCAAGGAGCCGTCGCGTAGATACAGCTCGGTCGACCAGCTCTCCGAGGACCTCCGGCGCCACATGGAAGGCCTTCCGGTCGGGGCTCGTCAGGGGACCTTCGCCTACCGATCGGGCAAGTTTCTCCGCCGCCACCGCCTCGCGGTCACCGTGGCCTCGTTCTTCGTCGTCGCCCTGCTGGCGGGGCTGGCGACGACGGCGTGGCAGGCGCGCGTCGCCGCCGCGCACGCGCGGCGCGCGGAGGAAGAGCGTGTCCGGGCCGACCGCCGCTTCAATGAGGTCCGTCAGCTCGCTACGGCGTTCGTCTTCGATTTCCACGACGCGATCGCGGACCTGCCCGGGGCCACGCCGGCGCGGGAGCTCGTCGTCGCACGGGCGCTGGAGTACCTGGACCGGCTGGCGCGGGAGTCCCGGGCGGACGATCCGGCCCTGCGCCGCGAGCTCGCGGTGGCGTACCAGCGGATCGGCAATGTGCAGGGCAATCCGAACAACGCGAACCTCGGTGACACGGCGAGCGCACTCGCGAGCTATGGGAAGGCGCTGCGCATCGCCGAGCCGCTCGCGGCCGGCCACCCGGAGGACGCGCAGATCCAGCGGTCGCTCGCGGTGATCTACGAGAAGCTCGCGGACGTCCAGGCCTTCCGGGGGAGCATCCAGGAAGCCGTGGCGACTTCGGCGCGTTCCCTCGGCATCTTCCGCGCCCTCGCGGAGCGTCCGTCGGCCGATACGCGCGCGCGGCGATCCGTTGCCATCAGCCTGGTGAAAGCGGGAGACCTCGCGGGGCATCCGAGCTTCCCCAACGCCGGGCGAAAGGAGGACGCGCTCGCGCACTACCTCAGATCCGCCTCACTCCTCGAGGAGCTCGAGAAGGAGGACCCCGACGACGTCGCGACCCGCCGCTACCTCGGCGTCGTGTGCGAGCGGATCGGGACCATGCGGCTCGCTCTGGGGGACCCGCGGGAAGCCCTCGCCGTCTACCGGGAATCGCTGGGCATTCGGGAAGCGCTCGCCCGAGCCGAAGGGGCGGGCGCCGAAGCGCGGCGGGATGTCGCCATCGCGTACGAGAAGATCGGCGACGCCTTCCGGGCGCTCGGCCGGCGGAGCGGCGCGCTCGAGAATTACAGGCGATCGCTCGGGATCATGGAGTCTCTCTTCGCGGCGGATCCGAAGAACGCCAACGCGAGGCGCTCCCTCGCGACGAGCTATGACCACCTGGGCGAGGCGCTCGCGGAGGAGGGACGGAAGGAGGAGGCATGGAGTTTCTACGGAAAGGCGCTGGAGTTGCGGGAGTCGTTGACCGCCGACGCGACGGACGTGCAGGCGATGCAGGATCTGGCCGAGACGCTCGAAGCGGCGATCCGGCTCGCACGCGACAGGGGAGATGCGGAGTCGGCGGCCCGTCTCGGGAAGCGGGCCCGGGTGGTCGCCGGCGCGCTCGCCGCGTCGCGCGCTTCCTGACCGTATCGGCCGTCCTGGTCCTGGCCTGCTGCGCCGCGGGCCGCGCCGAGACCCACCGCTTCAAGCCCACCGCCGGTCATCCGACGTTCGCCGTCCGCCCCCCCGTGCTCACGGTGAAACCGGGCGACGTCCTCGAGAGCGAGACCCTCTGGGGCGAGTGGTACGAGAAAGCCGGAGGGAAGTGGCCCGGGGAGGTCGGACCCATCGCCATCGCCGGGGCCGAGCCGGGGGACACGCTCGTCGTCGAGATTCTCAAGGTGACGCCCAACCGGGCCACGGCCGTCTCGACCCAGGGCGGCGGCTTCGGCGCGCTCGTGCCGGACGAAGGCACGGCGATGCTGAACGCTCCGTTCCCGCGCGGCCGGTTCGTCTGGAAACTGGATCGGCAGGCGTCGACCGGCACCCTGGAGCTTCCCCGGAGCGGGAAGCGCTCTCTCACGGTGCCGCTCGCCCCGATGCTCGGCCGGGTCGCCGTCGCGCCGGAAGGACAGGAGGCTTTCGGCGGCCTCTGGCCCGGGAACTTCGGCGGCAACATGGACGCGGCCGACGTGAGGGAAGGCTCGACGGTCTACCTGCCCGTCTTTCATCCGGGCGCGCTCTTCTATTTCGGCGACGGTCATGCGCTCCAGGGGGACGGGGAAGTGTGCGGATCGGGACTGGAGACCTCGATGGACGTCGCCTTCCGATTCGGCCTGCTCAAGAAGAAGAAGATCGCCTGGCCGCGGATCGAAGACGCCGAGCACATCATGGTGGCCGGAAGCGCGCGGCCGCTCTCCGATGCGCTGCGGATCGCATTCGTCGAGCTGATCGGGTGGCTCAGCACGGAGTACGGCTTCGACCGGGAAGAGGCGTACCAGGTCGTCTCGCAGCTCGCCCGCGTGCGCGTGGCCCAGATGGTCGACCCCCTCTATACGGTGATCGCGAAGTTCCCTAAAAAGTACCTGGGCCCGGCTCCGACAGCCCCGAAATGAAAAGGGGCGGCCGCAAGGGCCGCCCCGACACGGCAGAGCGAAAAAGCTAGAAGGAGAAGCGGGCCGCCACCTGGAAGGTCCGCGGCGTGCCCGGCGAGGTCGCATCGCCGAAGCAGATGCCCGTGCTCGTGCTGCACTGGGGGGTCTGTTCTCTGCCGTACACGGTCGAGGTGACGAAGAGGTTGCTCGCGTCCGTGCAGTTGAAGCACTCGATGAAGGTGTTCAGCTCCGTCGGCCCGATGCGCCAGATCTTCCCCAGGCGCATGTCGAGGGAGTAGAAGTCGGACTGCCGGAAGCTGTTGCGCTCCAGGTGCCGGCCGTTGGCCGCGCAGTCTCCGGCCACCGCGTAGTTGCAGCCGAGCGTCGGGCGGTCCGTCCCGCTCTGGCCGTCGTTGTTGAAATCGAAGTTCGCCGTCGGGTTGAACGGCGACCCGGTGGCGAAGCGGAACGCGGTGCCGAGCGTGAGACCGAACACGGGGGTGTCCCACACGACGTTCGCCGACGCCTTCCAGCGCTGGTCGCGGTTGGAGTAGCCCCACGCCGTGTCGAGGTCGTTGAAGTCTTCGGCCTGGATGCCGGCGAAGTTGCGCTCGTTGGAATCGTTGTCGCGGTCCTGGGACCAGGTCGCCACGACGCCCGCCGCAAAGTTGTTCGCGTAGCGGCGCTGGAGCTGCGCCGTGATCGCGACGAACTCGGACTCGGCGTCGGAGACGCTCGTCGTCACGGTGCCGTAGAACGTGTTGGGACGTGTGGAGCTGTAGCGAGGCAGGCCGTTCGCCGCGACCGTCCCGTCGTACACGCGATTGATGTCCACGAGCCTCTGGAGCTGCTTGGCCTTCGCGTACGTGAAGTCGAGGGATGCGGAGGTCAGGTTGAAGATCTCCCGGTCGATGACGAGGCTGACCCGATCGGTGTAGGGATTGTCGAAATCCGGATCCACCGTGAAGGCGCCGATGTTGCTGGTCGGAGCGGCGACGCGACGAAAATCGATTCGTTCGACGCCGACGGGGCTGAAGTTGGCCCCCCATCCGGGCGCGAGGGGGTCGAAGCAACTCGTTCCGTTCGTCCGGCGGCAGTTCGGGTCCGTGGGATCCCGTCCCTCGGTGTTCGTGACGGTGAGGTATTGCGTTGCCCGGACACCGTTTGACGTGAAGAGCTGCGCCCAGAGGATCGCGGGCGTGCGGCTCCAGTAGCGTCCGGCCGCGACCCGGATCGCGGTCTTGGGGTCCGGGGACCAGGAGATACCCAGGCGCGGCGACCACTGGCTGTCGGCATCCGGAATCTGACCATTGAGCCGGAAGCTGCAGTTGACCGTACTGTTGGGCTGGCACCGCGTGGGGTCGAGCTCGAATTGGTTCAGGATCGGATCGTCGGGGTTGTCGAGGCGCTCCCACCGAACTCCGGCCGTGACGGTCAGCCTCGGGCTGACGAACCACTGGTCCTGGGCGAAGAAGGCGAGCTCCTTCTGCCCGAATGCCGCGTTGCCGGCTTCGTCCGACGTCAGGCCTCCGAGGCCTCCGAACTGGCGATATTGGAAGTACCGGCCGGCGAGCAGGTCCGCCTCGTTGTTGAAGACGTAGACGCCGCGCCAGTTCCCCTTGAAGATCTGATCGATCGTCGTGTCGTTGTACTCGCCGCCGACTTTGGCGACGTGCTCCTTGATGAGAAACGTCACCGTGTCGCCGATCGCCTTGCGCTCCGTGGCCGAGACGATGGGCAGGAAGCTCACCTCGCCGAAGCGGAGAACGCCGAGCTGGATCTCGGGCAGGCCGAGCCCCTTGTCCTCGCGCGGCGTGTCCTCGGTGATGTAGTTGAGGTTGAGGTCGTTCAGCAGGTTCCCGGTGAACTGCGCGGAGTAGGACGCGACGTAGGCCTTGGTGTCGAGCCCCTCGATCCCGTTGTAGCTCTCCGTGCGGGTTGTGCCCGTGGAGGTCCCGTTGACGCCCTCGTAATCCGTGAAGTTCCCCCGCATCATGAAGCGGTGCGCAGAGCTCGCGTGGAAGTCGAGGCGGCCGAAGAGGACCGACCCGTCCTGGGTCGAGACGTAGGTTTCGGGGGACCCGAGAATCGGGTAGCGGGCGAAGATGTCCGCGTCCAGGACGTCGGGGGAGATCTGCACCGTCTCGCTGCGGTCCTGATTGTCGTAGGAACCGAAGAAGAAGATCCGGTCCTTCATGATCGGGCCGCCGAGCGAGGCGCCGTACTGCTTCTTCTCCTGATCGGAAGGCTCGCGGCCGGCGATCGTTCCGTTCTGGCAGGCGCTCGTCGGGGTCGTCACCCCGGAGCACTCCCCTTCTGCGAAGTCGGAGATCAGGTCCTGCGGCTGCCAGTAGTAGAAGGCGGAGCCGTGGAACTCGTTCGTGCCGCTCTTGGTGATGACGTTGACGACGCCGCCGCCAGTCCGTCCGAACTCGACCGAGGCGCCGTTGGTGATGACCGTGAACTCCTTGATGGACTCCTGGGAGATCGCGAGCGGCGCGCGCCCTTCCGCACCGCCGACCGTTCCGCCGAAGAAGGCGTTGTTGAAGTCCACGCCGTCGATCGTGACGTTGGTGTTGATCCCGCGCTGTCCGGAGATCGCCAGGTTGCCGCGCTCGGAGTCGAACCGGGTGGCCGGGGTGAGAAGGACGAGGGAGCGGAAGTCGCGGCCCGCGACCGGCAGAGCGCGGATCTGCTCCTCGCTGATGCTCGTCGAGGCCGAGGTGTTCGTCACCTCGATCAGGGGCGCCTCCGCCGAGGCGGTCACCGCGGCCGTGACGCCGGCCAGGTTCAGCGTGAAGTTGACCGTCGGGGCCGAGCCGAGAACGAGCTTGACGTTCTCGCGCACGGCGGTCCCCACGCCGGGCAGCTCCGCGGTGATGTTGTATGTGCCGGTCGGCAGATTCAGGAGCCGGTAGGAGCCGTCGGAGTCCGTCACCCCGTTGACGGAGAGCCCCGTCTCCTCGTGCTTGGCGGTCACCGTCACGCCGGGCAGCGCCCCGCCCTCCGGGTCGCTGACGATCCCGGATATCCGGCTCGTCGTGACGTCCGTCTGGGCGAGAGCGGCGGCGGTGACGCCGAAAAACAGACCGATGGTCAGTGCCCGCAGAATTCTTGCGGCCAGTAAGCCACGCATTGACTCTTCCTCCTTAGTGATCCGAGAGGCGCGGAAGCTTGGCAAGTTTTGAAAAATGGCGGAAGAAATCTACATGAAGTCCATGTGAAGGGACCCAGTTTTTTGTCTTCTTGAGTTTCGTACACTTTTTTGGAGCGGCCGCCCATGCCCAGGCACGGGCCGGAATAGACTTCGCCGCGCGTGCGGGCGCTCGACCTGCTCATCATCCTGGCGTACCTCGCGGGCGTCCTCGCCGCGGGCGTCTGGTTCTCCCGCCGCCAGCGGACGACCCGGCAGTATTTCCTTGGAGGGCGGAAAGTCCCCTGGTGGGCGGTCTCCGCCTCGATCGTCGCGACGGAAACCTCCACGGTCACCTTCATTTCGGTCCCGGGGATCATCTTCGCGGCGGGGGGGGATTACGCTTTCCTCCAGCTCGTCTTCGGGTACCTGCTCGGCCGAGTCGCCATCTCCATCCTGTTCATCCCGTCGTACTTCAAAGGCGAGCTCCTGACGGTCTACCAGCTCCTGCAGGAGCGGTTCGGACCGGCCGTGAAGGCCCTCGCGGCGAGCCTCTTCGTCGCCATGCGGACGGTCGCGGACGGCATCCGGCTACTGCTGACCGCCTTCGTCCTGGCGGCGGTCTGGTCCGTATTCTCCGGAGAGGGGGCCCCCCCGCCCGCGGTCGTCGCGGCGTGCGTGATCCTGCTCGGGACGGTGATGATCGTCTTCACCTTCCTCGGCGGAATGGAGGCCGTCATCTGGATCGAGGTCGTCCAACTGGCGATTTACCTGGTTGGCGCCGTGGCGGCCGCGCTCGTTCTCCTGCAGAAGATCCCCGGGGGGTGGGACACGGCCGTGGCGCTCGGCGAGGCGCATGGCAAGCTCCGGCTCTTCCACTTCGAGCTGGACTGGACGCGGCCCTTCACGTTCTGGTCGGGACTGATCGGCGGCTGCTTCCTGACGATGAGCACCCACGGCACGGACCAGTACCTCGTCCAGCGGTACCTCTGCACCGACTCCGCCCGAAAAGCGCGCGCCGCGCTGCTCTCCTCCGGCGCGGTCGTGCTCGTGCAGTTCATCCTCTTCCTGACCATCGGGTTGCTCCTCTTCGCCTTCTACCGGCCGTTCGAGGCCGGCGCGGCTTCGCTGGCCGGGGACCGGATCTTTCCGGACTTCATCACCCGCCACATGCCCCCCGGCCTTTCCGGCCTCGTCGTCGCCGCGATCTTCGCCGCCGCCCTCTCTTCGTCACTCAACTCGATCGCGGCCACGACGGTCGCGGACCTCTACCGTCCGCTGGCGCCCGCGCGTCCCGACGAGCACTACCTGCGGGTCTCGCGGGGCGTCACGGTCGTGGCGGGCCTGGCTCAGATCGGCGTCGCGCTCGCCGCGCGCGCGACCTCCCGCTCGGCACTGGACGCCGTTCTCTCGGTCGCCTCGCTCCTGAACGGACCGGTCCTCGGCGTTTTCCTTCTTGGCACTTTCTCCCGGCGGGCGGGGAGCACGGCGGCTCTGGTCGGGATGAGCGCGGGCCTGGCGGTCGTGCTGGCCGTCCGGGCGCTGACGCCCCTGGCGTGGCCCTGGTATGCGGTCGTCGGGAGCCTGACCACGCTGGCGATCGGCGCCGCCGCCGGTTCTCTCTACCCCGGGAGCGCGCAACGCGCGGCGTGAGAGGCGCGGCCGCCGGCCTGCTCGTCGCCGCGGCCGCGGCCGGCTGCGCCACGCTCCTGCGGTACGGGCTCGCCGCCCGGTTGACGCTGGAGGAGAAGATCGGCCAGCTCTTCGTCGTCGCCGCGCGGGGCCGGTTCGTCAACGAGCGCTCGCCGGAGCTCGAGCGGCTGCTCCACCACGTGCGGGCCGACCACGTCGGCGGGGTGCACTGGGAGACGTGGTCCCACGTCCACGAAACCGCGTTCCTCAGCCGGCGGCTCCAGGAGGCGGCGCGCGTGCCGCTGCTCTTCAGCGCGGACCTGGAGTCGGGGGCGGGGATGCGCTTCGCCGACGTCACGTACTGGCCCGAGCCCATGGCCGTCGCGGCGACCGGAGATCCCTCCCTCGCGCGGCGGCAGGGGAGGATCGTGGCGGAAGAAGCCCGGGCAATCGGTGTGAACCAGATCTACGCGCCGGTGGCCGACGTCAACGTGAACCCGGCCAACCCCGTCATCAACGTGCGCAGCTTCGGCGAGGACCCCGAGACCGTCGCGCGGCTCGTGGCGGCCTTCGTCGAGGGGGCGCAGGCCGGCGGCGTCCTCGCGACCGCCAAGCACTTCCCCGGCCACGGCGACACCCAAACCGACTCGCACCGTTCGATCCCGACCCTCCCGTTCCCGAAGGAGCGTCTCGAGAGAGTCGAGCTCGTCCCTTTCCGCGCGGCCATCGCCGCCGGGGTCGGCTCGGTGATGACCGCGCACGTTTCCCTGCCGCTGCTCGACGCGACGCCGGCGCCGCCGCTGCGCCGGGAGCTCCGCCGCAACATCTTCGACGCCGAGGGGACCGAGGTCGCATGGGACGCGACGATGCCGGCGTCGCTTTCTCCGAGAATCACGCAGGATCTGCTCCGGGGGGAGCTGGGGTTCGGCGGCGTCGTGGTCGCCGATGCGCTCGACATGGGCGGGATCACGGTCCACTTCGACCCGGGAGAGGCGGCCGTCCTCGCCATCCTCGCGGGGGCCGACCAGGTCGTGAAGTCGCCCGACCTCGACGCCGCGGTCGCCGGAGTGCGCCGCGCGGTCGAATCGGGAAGGATTCCGCCCGGCCGGATCGACCGTTCCGTCGAAAGGATCCTGGCCGCCAAGGAGCGCTTCCCGGCGCCCCGAGCGAGCGGAGAAGCGGCCTTCCGGATCGTGGACAGTCCCGAGCATCGGGCGCTGGCCGGGGACATTGCGCGCCGCGCGGTCACGCTCGTCCGCGAGGAGCCCGGACGGCTGCCGCTGTCGCGCGGGATGCGCGTCGCCCATGTCGTCGTCCAGAGGGTCGCCGCCTCCCCGATCGAAGCGCTTCCAGCGCAGCTGGAGCGGCGCCTGGAATCGCCGCCGGAGACTTTTGCGCTCGACGCGCGGTCCCCCGAGGAAGACGTCGCCCGGGCGGTCGAAGGCGCGGGCCGCGCGGACGTCGTCCTCCTGTCCCTCTTCATCCGCTCCCGTGCCGGTGAAGGGAGCATCCTCGTGCCGCCGCCGGCCGGGGAGGCGATCGGCCGCATCGCCGCCGCCGGCCGGCCGATCGTGGCCGTCGCCTTCGGCTCCCCCTACCTCCTCGGGGAGCTTCCGGCGGCCGCGACGTGCCTCGTGGCCTACGGAGGGCAGGACGTGATGCAGGCGGCCGTCGCCCGGGCCCTCTTCGGTGAGATCCCGATCACCGGACGGCTCCCCGTGACGATCCCGGACGTCGCCGCGCGGGGAGACGGAATTCAGACGCCGGCCACGAAGGCGACGCCGCGGGCGGCGGCCCGGCCATGAAGCTCTTTGCGCTCGACTTCGCGATCCTCGCCGCGTACTTCCTGATGACCCTGGCCGTGGGTTTCTACTTCGCCCGGCGCGCCCGGCGGTCCGTCGTGGACTATTTCCTGTCGGACCGCTCCATGCCGTGGTTCATCGCCGGGACGGCGATGGTCGCCACGACCTTTTCGGCCGACACCCCTCTGGCCGTCACCGAGATGGTCGCGCGCAACGGCGTGGCCGGGAACTGGCTCTGGTGGTCGATGCTCGCCTCCGGGATGCTCACGGTCTTTTTCTTCGCGCGGCTCTGGCGCCGGGCGGCGGTCGTCACGGATGTGGAGCTCGCCGAGCTGCGCTACGCCGGCCGTCCCGCGGCATTCCTGCGCGGCTTCCGCGCGGCGTACCTCGGTCTGGTCATCAACATCATCATCATGGGCTGGGTCAACCTCGGGATGGCCAAGGTCCTCGGCGGGATGCTCGGCGTCTCGAAGTGGGCGGCGCTCATCATCTGCCTGCTGCTCACATTCCTCTACACGGTGATGTCGGGCTACTGGGGCGTTGCGTCCGCCAACGGCTTCCAGTATCTCTTCGAGATCGGCGGGGCGATCCTCCTGGCTTTCGTTGCCGTGGACGCTGTCGGGGGAATCGACGCCATGAAGGCGAGGCTCGGGGCGGCCGCGGTCGCGTTCGCTCCGCCGGGGACGCGCTTCGGCTCCGCCGAGGCGGTGCTTTCCATCCTGCCCGCGTGGGACGCGGGCATCTGGGCGCTGCCGGCCATCACGTTCGCGACGCTGCTCGGCGTCTCCTGGTGGGCCTCCTGGTATCCCGGCGCCGAGCCGGGCGGCGGAGGCTACATCGCCCAGAACATGCTGGCCTGCCGCGACGAGCGCCACAGCCGCGCCGCGGCGCTCTACTTCAACGTCGCGCACTACGCCATGCGCTCCTGGCCCTGGGTCGTCACCGCGGTCTGCTCCCTCGCGCTCTTCGGCGGGTCGCTGCGGGATCCGGCGGGCAACGAGGATCCGGGGTTGAATTACGTCCGGATGATGGTCGACTACCTGCCGTCCGGCCTGCGCGGCCTGATGCTCGCCTCCTTCGCCGCGGCATACATGTCCACCCAGGCGACGCAGATGAACTGGGGCTCGAGCTACCTCGTAAACGACCTGTATCGGCGTTTCGTGAAAAAGGACGCTTCGGAGAAGCACTACGTCGCCGCGTCGCGGCTCGCCACGGCGCTCACCGTCGTGCTTTCGCTCGTCGCGACGATGTTCATGTCCCAGATCAGCAAGGTCTGGGAGTTTCTCCTCACGATCGGGGCCGGCACGGGCCTGGTCTACATGCTCCGGTGGTACTGGTGGCGGGTGAACGCCTGGTCGGAGGTGGCGGCGATGGCGTCGGCGCTCGTGACGTCGACGCTGCTCCGGCTCGCCGGTGCCCGGGTTGCGGGGCTGGACACGGCCCGCCCCGAAGGGTTTGCGTTGAACCTCGTTCTGACGACCGCCGTCACGACGGCCGTCTGGCTGGCCGTGACCTTCGCGACCCGCCCCGAGCCTGCGGAAACGCTCGACGCGTTCTATCGGAAGGTGCGCCCCGCGGGCCCGGGCTGGAAGCGGGTCGCCGCGCGGACGGGGATCGTTCCGCCGCGGGGGGAGATCGCCCGCAATGCCGTCCTGTGGATCCTCGGCGTCGCGTTCGTGTACTCGATCATGTTCGCGACCGGCGGCCTCATCTTCGGCCTGCGTCAGCAGACGCTCCTCTTCGGGGCGCTCCTCGTCGCCAGCGGCTTGCCCCTCTTCTGGATGCTCGCGCGCGACCGATGATTCTCGCCCTGCTCTTCGCGCTGCTCGCGCCGGATCGCCTCGACCGGATCGATCGCGTCGTGCGAGAGGCAATCGCGCGCAGGGAGCTGCCGGGAGCCGTCGTGCTGGTCGGGCGCGGCGACGCGACACCCTTCCGACGGGCGTACGGCCAGCGGGCCCTCCAACCAAAGGCCGAGCCGATGACCCCGGATACCGTTTTCGACGCGGCGTCCCTGACGAAGCCGGTCGCGACGGCGACCTCCGTGATGATCCTCGTCGAAGAGGGGAAGCTGCGTCTCGCCGACCCCGTCATCCGGCACCTTCCCGAGTTCGGCGCTCCCGAGACGGACCGCGCGAAGATCACCATCGAGCACCTCCTGACCCATCGCGCCGGATTCGTGGCCGACGACCCGCTGGAGCTCTACACCGGCTCTTCCGAAGAGATCTTCGCGCGCAAGTACCGGCAGCCGCTGGAAGCCGCTCCGGGAGCGCGGTTCCGCTACTCCGACGTGGGTTACGAGGTCCTCGGGGAGGTCGTGCGGCGGGTCTCGGGCAAGAGCCTCGACGTCTTCGCGACCGAACGGATCTTCCGACCCCTCGGGATGAAGGACACGCATTTCCGGCCGCTCGCCGGGCGCGAGCTTCCGATCCCGCCTGCCCGCATTGCTCCGACCGAGCGCCGCGAGGAGCGGTGGCTTCGCGGCGAAGTCCACGATCCGCGGGCCTTCGCGCTCGGCGGCGTCGCCGGCCACGCCGGCCTCTTCTCGACGGCGGATGACCTGGCGCGCTACTGCCGGATGATCCTGGCCGGCGGGAAGCTCGGGGACGCACGGATCCTGTCTCCGCTCGGGGTCGAGGCGATGATCCGTCCGCGTTCCTACGGTGACGAGACGCTCCGGGCTCTCGGATGGGACGTGGCGAGCGCCTACTCGAGCAACCGGGGGGATCTTTTCCCGCCGGGCTCCTTCGGGCACACCGGCTTCACCGGGACGTCGCTCTGGATCGATCCGGCGAGCCGGACTTTCGTCGTCTTCCTCTCCAACCGCCTCCATCCGGAGGGAAAAGGCGACGTGACGCCTTTGCGAGGCATTGTGACCAATCTCGCCGCGGCCGCGATCCTGGACGATGTTCGGCCCGCCGCCCGGAAGCTCTCCGCGAAAGTTCCCATCCTGCGCGAGGTGAAGACGGGCCTCGACGTCCTGGCAGAGGAGGGGTTCAAACCGATCGCCGGGAAGCGCATCGGCGTCGTGACCAATACGACGGGTAAGGCCCGCGACGGTCGCACCACGGTCCAGGTGCTCCGATCGGAGGCGGCCAGGAAAGCTGGCGTCGAGGTGACGCTCCTGTTCGCCCCGGAACACGGACTCGAAGCGAGCCGGGAAGGGCCCCTCGGGGACGCGATCGACCCCTCCAGCGGAATCCGAGTCCGGTCTCTCTACGGAGAGGCGGCGGACCGCCGCCCGCGGCCGGAAGACCTCGCGCGTGTGCAGGCGGTCGTCTTCGACATCCAGGACGTCGGCGTCCGGTTTTACACCTACTTGACGACCCTGGGTTATCTCCTCGAAGAGGCGGCGAAAGCGAGGGTACCGGTCGTCGTGCTGGATCGTCCCAACCCGATCAATGGCCTGCAGGTCGAAGGACCGCCGGCGGACCCCGACTCTTACTCCTTTACCGCGTACCACGCGATCCCCGTGCGCATCGGGATGACCATTGGGGAGCTCGCGCGGCTCTTCAACGCCGAGCGGAAGATCGGCGCCGACCTGACCGTCGTCCCGATGCGCGGATGGTCGCGCGATCTCTGGTACGACGAGACCGGCCTGGAATGGGTCAACCCCTCGCCCAACATGCGCTCGCTGACCGCGGCCACGCTCTACCCGGGCGTCGGCCTGCTGGAACTGACGAACGTCTCCGTCGGCCGCGGAACCGATACCCCGTTCGAGATCCTCGGCGCGCCGTGGATGGACGGCGCGAAGCTCGCCCGCATCATGACCGCGCGAAATCTTCCCGGCGTGCGCTTCACGCCGATCCGGTTCACACCAACCGCGGCGGTACATGCCGGCCAGTCCTGCGGCGGGATCCGGATCAGCGTCGTAGACCGGGACGCGCTCCGACCCGTCGCCCTGAGCATCGAGCTGGCGGCCGCGCTGCGCGATCTTCATCCGGTCGACTGGGACCGCAAGAACCTGAACCGACTGATGGCGAACCAGGATGTCGTCAGGCGGCTCGAGCAGGGAGAGTCCGCGCACACCGTCGTGAATTCTTGGAAGATCCAGCTCGCAGCGTTCTGGAAGGTCCGCGCGCGGCACCTTCTATACCCGCTCGGCCAGTAGGATTCTCTGGCGTCCGCACTCAGCTCGGGTTGTGATATTGTCAGCAGTATGAAGACAACCATAGATATTGCTGAACCCTTGCTTCGCGAGGCCAAGAAGGCGGCAGCCAGGGACCGGACAACATTGCGGGCGCTCGTGGAACAGGGCCTCCGCGTTGTGCTGGAGGTGCGCGGAAAGAGCGTGCCCTTTCGGCTTCGCCGCGCGAGCTTTCGCGGCCGCGGCCTCCAGCCGGAGTTTGCCGGGGCGTCCTGGGAACGACTTCGCGATGTCTCCTACACCGGCCGGGGCGCGTGATCGCCCTCGACACGAACCTGCTCATCTACGCCCATCGGGAGGAGTCCGCCTGGCACGAGGCGGCTTCTGCTGCGGTCGCGCGTTTGGCGGAAGGGCGCTCGGCCTGGGCGATTCCCTGGCCATGCATTCATGAGTTCCTGGCGGTCGTAACCCACGCCCGCATCTTCGACCCGCCGACGCCGCTGGCGAAGGCTCTGGATCAGGTAGACGCCTGGCTGGAATCGCCGAGCCTGACGCTCCTGTCCGAGTCGGAAGGGTACTGGGCGCGCCTGCGCGTGGGCGTGGTGTCCGGCCGAATCACAGGGGCGCACGTCCATGACGCGCGCGTGGCGTCTCTCTGTCTTCATCACGGCGTCGAGGAACTTTGGAGCGCCGACCGCGACTTCGGACGATTTCCGGGACTGACCGTCCGCAATCCGCTCGTTGGCTGAGGACGCTGTCCGCGGAAGTACCGAGGCTCGGGCTACCAGCTCAATCGGGTTCCCAGGCGCAACGTCCTCGGCGTGTGAAAGAGGATCGGCTTGCTCCAATTCGGGTTTCCGGAGGGGCAAGACGTTTCCGGTCCCGTTCCTGGCCCGCCACATTCATTCGGGTCTTCCGTTCGCCTTGCGCCCAGGTAGGTCCAAATCTCGTCCACGAAAATCGGCTTCTGATTGTCGGTCAGGTTGAAAACGTCCGCGAAGACGCTGAGCGTCAGGCCGCTTTTGTGTAGAAAGGGATATTCCGTTCGCAAGTCGATCGTGAAGAGATCCGGCGTTCGCCCGGCAGAGCCGCGCGGCGCGACGAACCGCAACGGGCCGAAAAACGCATGGTATCCCCGCTTGCTGAGGGGCGTGCCCGAGAGGTACTGGGCGAAAAAGCCGCTGACTAGACCAAACGACCACTGGTATGAGCCGAAAAGCTTTGCCTGATGCGTGCGGTCGTTCGGCAGCGGGCCGGAAGCGTTTTGCGAAAGCTCGGGCAGATCGAAATCGGGGGTCAGGTTGGGAGCGCTGAACCCGATGTCCTGCTGAAACAGCCCGCTGTAATTTCCCTCGTTTTTCGAATAGACGTAGCTGCCGGCGAGCTGCCACCTGCCGGCCAGCCGCTTCTGAAAAGTGAGCTGCAGGGCGCGATACTCCCGCGTCGGCTCGTCGAACGAGACGGGCTCCGCTAAAGGCGCGCCCGTCACCGGGTGCCTGCTGAGAGTGCCGCCCGGATTTCCGACTATGTACGTCGCCAGATCATCGAGGGAGAAGTCCTCCAGGACGTCTCCGACTTCCCGGTAGACGCCGGTCAGCCCCAGGGAGACGTCACGTCCGATCTGGTACTCGAATCCCAGGAGGTACTCGTCGTTGTGCTGGGCCTCGAGATCGGAGGCGAGCGCGGAGCGAGAGCCCCCGGTGGATCGACTCGACGAGATCAGCACGCCCGGGTTGTTCACAGTGGGGAGAGACCCATCGTCCGGGTATCGGAAGTTGTATCGGTTGCGCCCGGTGTTTCCGAAGATCCTCGTGTTGATCCAGAGGGGCACGGATTCGTAGTAGCGGGCGTAGTGCGCGAAGAGCTTCGAGCGGCCCTTCCCTATCGGGTCCCAGACGATGCCCAGGCGCGGTCCGATCATGTCCTCGAAGCCGAACTCGAGGCTGCTGGTTCCCCCGTCGTCGGCCATTCGTCCGGTGCTGTCGAAGGCATCGGCCCGGAGACCCACGGAAAGGGTCCAGCGGGCGCCTATCGCGATCTCGTCTTGCAGAAAGAGCGTTCGTTCTTCGTTCTCGCCCGGGCCATCGGGTTCGCGCTCGTCGAGCTGGGCGAAACCGGGACCGAGCCTCCAGAGCTGGCCGGCCAATCCTCCGGCGTCAACCAGCGTCCCCTCGCTGTCGTGGAACGGTCCGGCAACGGGGGCCGGATACCGCACATTGAACTCGAACTTCACTTCCCGGAGCATTGCTCCCGCCTTGATTTCATGACTGAGCGGCCCGGTTGTTCCGTACCAGGTCCCGGCGAGCCGGACCTCATCGCGCAGCCCGGCGAGAGGGTCATAGACGAAGGTCCCGCCGAGGCATCCGGGAGCGAAGCTCATCCCGTTGACGACGAGGTTCGGATCTCCGCAGTTCTCCGCGCGCGCGAAACGCCCACCGGTTCCGTCTATGTACCAGGGCCGGTCGGCTCCCGGAGACCACGTCACCCTGTGGTCGTAGCGCCCTGCAGAGATCTCCAGGCTGAGGTCGTCTCTCAGGATTCCGTCGTACGACAGCACGAAGTGCTCGCTGTCGGTGTCGGCCTTCGTTTGCAGGAGGCCGGCGGCAAACGTGTTGTTCCACGTGTTCTCCGCGGGGTTCCCGAAAGCCGAGGCCGTCAGCCTGTGGCTCGGGTGGACCTGTCCGGTCAGCTTCCCCGTATAGGCGATCGCGTCGGACTCGTCCGTTACGTGAAGCCGCTGGCTCGTGACCAAATCCGACTCTCCCGAAACGGAGTTGACGCCGGCGAAGTACCAGAGCCGGTCGCGGAGGACCCTGCCCCCGAGCGTCGCGCCATAGTCGAGCTTCGTCGAGCCCAGGAACCGGTCGTTCCGGACGCCCCTGGGCGGGTCCGAGCCAAAACCGTCGTCCTCGTAGTAGCCGAAGCCGCTCCCATGGAGATCGTTGCTGCCCGATCGGGTCAAGACGTTGATAACGCCTCCGAGGGCGCCACCGTATTCCGGAGCTAATCCGCCTGTCTTGATCTCGACGGTGTCCAGAAACTCCGGCGGCATCGTACTGACCAGCCAACCGAACCCCGGATCGGTCGTGTCCAGGCCCTCCACGATGTATCGGTTCTCGGCCCCGGAAGCGCCCGCGATCGTGGGATCCGAGCGAGCACCTGCAGAATTCGTCACGCCGGGAGCCAGGAACGCGAGCTCGTGGTACGACCTCCGAATCGGAAGCTCTTCGAAGGTGTGTCGCTCGACGATCGTGCCGGTGGCTGCGCTCGTGAGGTCGAGCAGAGCTGGGGCCCCCAGAACCGTCAGCTCCTCTTTGAAGACCGGCAGGAATCGAAACTTGAGCGTGACGTCGCGATCGAGCTGGACGATTACTCCCGATTGCACGATCCGCTTGAAGCCTGCAAGCTCGGCTTGAATCTCATAAATCCCCGGCGGAAGGCTGGGCATCCGAAATCGGCCTTCTCCGTCGGTCGAGACGCTGCGCCGCCCGGGGAGACTCGGGCTCTCTGCGCTGACCTCGACGCCATTGAGCGCTTGGTCCTGTTCGTCCCGAACCGACCCGCTGACGCTTCCTGTCGTCTGTGCGGCCGCCCGAACCGCAATAGAGAGCGTAGCGAATACGATCCAGAGATTTCGGGTCAGGTGACTTCTCATCTTCTTCCTATCGCTTTCTCGCACCCCGCTGTGCTGAATCGATCGATCGACGAGCTTCCTTACCATTCAGCTCCGGCGACAGGTTTTCCACCAGCCAGAGCTGCTGATGACCGCGGGTGCTTCCGATCGCGAGGTGCTCTCCGTCCGGGGACCAGGCCAGGCGGGCCGGCTGCAGGGCCGCCGTCTCCGGCAGCTCGCGCGACGCCTCGTTGTCCAGATCGAGGACCCATACCGAAGGACTTCCTGGGCGCGTGTAGGCGATGAACCGCGAGTTGGGGGACCACGTGAACCCTGGAAGGACTCCGCTTTCCGACCTCAGCACTTCTCGCCGACCGGTTCCGTCCGGACGAATCAACCAGAGGGACTTGCCTCGCTTGAAGGCGATCCAACGGCCGTCCGGAGACCACCGACCGGGCCGGGCGCCTTCCGTACTCGGGATCTTCAAAAGGGAACCTTCGCGAAAGACGTGCAGCCCGACGCTCTCGCCGCTCGAGGCGAAGCCGTCGAACAGGAAAGACAAGCCGTCGGGCGAGAACTGCCCGTAGGGCGACCCCTTTCGGGCCAGGGGTTCGTCCAGGAATACCGACGCCTCGCGAGTCGTCAGGTCGTACTGCAAAAAGAGGCGCCCCTTGGCTGTATTGGCGATGACCACGATCCTTCGGCCGTCAGGCGACCAGGTCGCGTTGTTGAAGTAGTCGCAAGGGAGCTCGATCTCGAGCTCATCGAAGCGTTCGACCGGCGTGATGTAGAGGCGGACCTTGCCGTCCGCGCGCCGACCAGATGCGTATGCAAGCCGTTTTCCGTCGGGAGACCAGAACGGCGCGTGATTTTGTCCCTGGACCCGGCTCGCGAGAAAGCTTCTGCCCGTGGATCGGCCGTCCTTTTGTGAGATCGGAAGCAGCCAGACATCGTTCAAGTCCGAGCCTTTGCTGTAGGAGAGCCGGCCGTCCGCGAGCCACATGTCCAGAACCGCTTCGGCGCCCACGTCCTTTTGCAGGAGGAACGGCTCCCCGAAGGGCTCTCCTCCCTTCATCTCGGTGCCCCAGAGACCCCAGCTGCCCGTCCGGTCGCTGCGGAAGGCCAGGAACCGCCCATCAGGCGACCAGATGGGATTGGCGTCCTGCGCGGGGCTCGGGGCGACGGTGCCAGTCTGGCCAGCCCGGGCAAGATCGATCACCGCGATCTCCGCCTGTTCGGCGCCGGCGCCCTGAGCCCTGGTCGTGAAGGCCACGTGCCGGCCGTCTGGCGCGAGGCGGAATCCGTCGCCCTCGATCTTGAGAAGAACGGGAATCTTCCCGGGGGTCGCGAGCGCGACAGACGCTCCATCGGCGCCCCCGATCCAGCAAAGGAGCCCGCCGTCCCTGGACCAGTCCAGCGGCCGCACGTAGGCCCCCGGGAGGTGGAGATAAACGACGCGCTCACCGGACTTCACGCTCACGGCCGCGGCCGCGCGGTCGCCGCCGACGTCCGTATCAAAAGCGATCTTTTCTCCGTCGGGGGACCAGTGGATCTCGTAGTGGGGCATCTCGAGGCGCGGCCGGCTGAGCGACCGCGTCTGTCCGTTCCGAAGGTCCTGGACCTGCAGGGTGAGCGTCTCCCAGTCGTAGTAGGCGATCGACTTTCCGTCGGGGGAGAGGGATCCGGCCGAGAACAACTGTTTGCCATTCTTCAACTTGATCTGTCTGACCGTCACGCCCGTGGGTATGTCGGGTTCCCGGCCCTTCTCGAACGCGCTCAGCTTCTCTCGGGCAATCCGCGCTTCGGGCTGGTCGGCGTACCGCTCCAGGATCTCTCGGTATGCCTGCGTCGCCCCGTCCAGTCCGAGGCGTTCGTAGCAGGAGCCGATTCGCAGCAGCGCGCGCGCGGCCAGCTTTCGGTCTTCTGGAAACTCCTCGGCAACGCGCCGGTAGAGCTTGATCGCCGCCTCCAGGTCGCCGCGGCCTTGCTCCAGGAAATAGGCCCGCTCGTACAGAATCCCCGCAGATTCGCCGGCTGACATCCGTACGGAGACACCCAGAGCGCAGACAAGAACCGCTATTCGGAAGAGATGGGACCGTCGTCTCATGGACGGCTTCCTTCCGGCACGAACTTGTAGCCGACGCTCCGGATGCTCAAGATGAAGCGGGGGCTCGCCGGGTCGCTCTCGACCTTCTGCCGGATGTTGAAGATCTGGTTGTCGACGGACCGATCCGTGATGTACACGTCTTCGCCCCAGACCTGATTTAAGAACTCGTCGCGCCGGATGACCTCGCCCGGCCGTTCCGCGAAGAGCTTGAGGATGCGGAATTCCCGCGGCGTCAGCTCGAGCGCCCTTCCGTTCTTCCGCGCCTCGAAGCGCCGGAAGTCGAGCGCGACCTCGCCGAATTCGAGCCTCTCAACGGGGCCTCGTGCCGCCGCCTCTTCGTTCCGGCGCAGGATTGCTTTCACGCGGGCGACGACTTCGCGAAGGCTGAACGGCTTGGTGACGTAGTCGTCGGCGCCGAGCTCGAGGCCGAGGAGTTTGTCGATCTCTTCTCCCTTGGCCGTCAGAATGAGCACCGGGACGCGGTCCCCCTGCCGGCGGAGTCGCTTGACGAACTCGAGGCCGGTCAGTTTCGGCATCATCACGTCGAGGATCACGAGGTCGGGGCGTTTGGCGAGCGCCGCCATTCCCTCTTCGCCGTCTTGCGCCGAGAGCACTCGGAAACCTTCCATCGCGAGCTCGTCGCTCAGCGCCAGCACGATGCCCGGCTCGTCGTCCACGATGAGTATCGTCTTCATGCTTCGGGGGTCGGAGTTTCCGGCAGGGGAATCGAGAGGGTGAAGACGCTGCCGGATCCCGGCGGCGATTCGACGGTGACTCGGCCGCCGTGGCCCGCCATGACGTGTTCGACGAGGGAGAGCCCCAGCCCGAGGCCCGGCACCGGCCGTGACCTCGTGTCCCGCCCCCGGTAGAACTTGCTGAAGATCGCCGCGACCTCGTCCGGCGGAATTCCGGACCCCCGGTCCGCCACGCTGATCCGCAGAGCATGAGAGTTCCGTTCGACCGCGACGCGGATCCACTTCTCTCCCTGCGAGTACTTCACCGCGTTGTCGAGCAGGTTCAGCAGGGCCTGGGAGATCGCGTCCCGGTCCACACGGACCTTCGCCAGATCGGATCGGATGTCCGTTTCGATCGTGAAGCCCTTGGCCGAGGCGCCAGCCTCGAAGGTCGACAGGAGGTCCCGCACCAGCTGAGGCAAGTCCGTTTCCTCGCGGGAGTACTCCTTGCGGCCCTCTTCCATGCGGGAGAAGTCGAGCACGTTGTTGACAAGGCGCGTGACACGTTGAAGCTCGCCCGAGATGATGTCGTAGTACCGCTGCCTGCGCTGGGGGTCCGAGACGTGACCGGCCTGAAGGCGATCCATCAGCGCCCGCATGGAGGCGATCGGCGTCTTGAACTCGTGGGAGACCAGCGAGACGAAGTCGGACTTGATTCGGATGACCTCCATCTCGTGATGGACCGTCCGAGCGATGAAGAACGCCCCGAGGAGCAGGACCGCGATGAGGAGCCCGGTCAGGACGACGTAGAGGTTCCTCGTCCGCCGAACGAAGTGTTCGAGCTCCGAGGCGTTTGGAAACAGCGTCACCGTCCAGTCGGGAAGGCCGTCTCCCAGCTTCTCACGCACGAAGATGTCGCCGGGCTCGAGCGCCGGGTCTCCGGAGATGATTTTGCCGGCGGCATCGACCACCTGCGCTCGGGAGCCGCTTCCTACATCCACTGCGCTGAGCGTGTCCAGAAGCGTCTTTCGGCTGAGGGTGGCGAGGAGCTGGGCTCTTGCCTTCGCGCGGTTGTTGGTGCTCGGCGGGAAGGGGGCTGCGACGACCATGGCCTGCGACCCTGGAAGCCAGAACGACGCTCTCGGGGGCGCGCCGTCTCCGGCGGATCTCACACGGGCGGCCATCTCCTCGGCCAGG
>JBHENW010000100.1:0-13191 GCA_046261875.1 Thermoanaerobaculia bacterium
ATGCTGCAGTTCATCAACCGATTCGACGGGCAGAAAGGCACCCGCCTGGCCTGGATGAACCACGGCATCGCCCACGAGGAGTACCACCGCGGCCAGCTCGCCCTGTACGCGCGGCTTCTCGGCCGCACCCCGGCGCTGACCAGGAGAATCAAGGGCTCCTGACGCCCGCCCCTACGGCGCCCTGACGGTTGTGGACGGCTCCGCCGCGAAGCGCGCCAGCCTCTTGAAGGCGCGGATCTTTTCGGAGCGGTCGAGCCGCGCCTTGTCCAGCGCCCCGTGGAGGACGCCGATCGTCCGGTCATAGGTCTGCCGGTCCACAGGGAAGGGGTGGCCGTCCTTGCCGCCGTGCGCGAAGGCGAACCGCGCCGGGTCGCGCATGCTGGCCGGCGTTCCGTAGATCACCTCCGACACGAGCGCGAGCGCGCGGAGGGTCTTGCCGCCGACCCCCGGCATCCCGAGGAGAGTTTCGAAGTCTTCCGGCGCGCGTTCATAGGTCTTGGCGAGGATTTTCTCGAGGTAAGGGGTGCGGATGTCCTCCCGGCGGATGTCGTGCCGCCCCGGAAGTTCCAGGCGGGGCAGGCTCGCCGCGGCGGAGAGGGTCGCCGTCGGCGGCTGCCGGGACAGTTCCGCCGAAGCGTCGCGCACCGGGGCATTCTCGGCGGCTACGAGGTTCAAAGCCTCCCCGCGGGCGTCGCAGCACACCGCCGCGTGCGGCTCGTTCACGAAGCTCGGCAGCGTCTCGCTCAACCAGTGGTACCGGCGCGCGGTCCCGGCCTGGTCGCTCATCCCCTGCTGGACGACGCACCAGTCTCCCGCCGGCGTGAAGAAGAACGCATGGTGATAGAGGTCGTAGCCGTCCTGGACTGCCGCGCTGTCCACCTTCGCGGCCATCTTGCTCGCATAGACGAGCGGCGCGGGCTCGCGTGAGAGTGACTCGCACGCCGCGGTGATCTCGGACGGAGCCCGGCGGGAGGTGCCGCCCTTCCCTCCGGCGGCCCAGAAGCCGAAGTCCCGCTCGGTCCCGCGGATCGCCTCCTTGACGGCGCCGGTCACCGTCGTCGTGACGCCGCTCGAGTGCCAGTCGAACCCGAGGACGCACCCGAAAGCCTGGAACCAGAACGGGTCGGAAAAACGGCGCAGGACCTCCGACGCGCCGTACTCCGCGACCACGTGCGCCAGGACCTCCCGCGAGAGCAGGACCATCCGGGAAAAGAGCCAGCTCGGCGCTTTTCCTCCGTGGAGCGGCAAGACCGCCGTTCCGGTCCGCATGCGCGGATTCTACGGTTCCGTGGAGGGAGCCGTCGTCGGAGAGGGCAGGCCGGCGGCTCCGGCGACGGCCCGGACTTCCGATAGGCGCAGGAAGACGAGCGTCGAGGCGAGCCCGCAGAGGAAGACGAGGAGCCACAGGGCGCGGCCGCCGAGCCGGGCGAGGGCCTGCATTCCCATCCACGGCCCGACCATGAAGGCGAGCCCCATGACCATCTGGGAGAGGCCCATGTACTCGCCGCGCCGGTTCTCCGGCGCGATGTCGGTCAGGTACGCCGCCATGCCCGGAAAGAAGAACATTTCTCCGAAAGTCCAGATCACGACCGTCGCCGCGGCCGACCAGAAGTCCCAGGCGAAGGCCAGGGCGCCGAAGCCCGCGGCGCTGAGGAAGGCGCCGAGCGCGAGGTTGCGCCGGTGCGACCAGTGCGCGGTCGACGTGTTGATCGGCACCTCGAGGAAGACGATGAGCAGGGTGTTGACCGTGAAGAGCAGCCCGTATTGCGCCTCGTTCAGGCCGAGCTCCTGGACGAGGAAGAGCGGCATGCTCGAGAAGTGCTGGAAGAACACGACGGCCAGCAGGAAGACGCCGAAGAGCATCCACGCGAGCCGCCGGTCGAACCGCGCGGAGAAGAGCGTCCGGAAGGGCGCGCCGATGGCGGACAGCAGGATCCGGGGCGTGAAGCGCGACGGGTGCGAGGCGACGTGAGCCCCCGGGGCCACCGCGTCGGTGATCTCGTGCGTGGCGGCCGTGTGGCGGGCCCGGCGGAGCGGGGAAAGGATCAGGATGACCGCCGCGTCGAGGGCGCAGGCTCCGTTGACGACGAAGATCCACCGGAAGGCGACGCCGGCGAGGTAGCCGCCCACGGCCGGGCCGACGCTCATGCCGAGGTTGATCGCGAGGCGGTTGACCGCGAACGCAGTCTTGCGCTGCTCCGGCGTCACGAGATCCCCGACGATCGCCATGCTGGCCGGCCGGAAAGCTTCGGTCACGACCGAGAGAGCGAACGTCGCCGCGATGACCGAGGGAACGTCGTCGGCGAGAAGGAAGAGGAAGAGGATCGCGCCGGAAAGCGCCAGGGACGCGCGCATGACCTGGACCGGGCCCACGAGGTCGGACAGGGCGCCGGAGATCGGCGCGGCGATCAGGGCTCCGGCGCCGTACAGCAGCACGACGAAGCCGGCGAGCCCGGGGGAAAAGGCGAGCTCCCGCGTGAGGTAGAGGACCAGGAAGGGGAGCACCATCGAGCCCGCGCGGTTGACGAGCGTCGCGGTGAAAAGCACCCAGACTTCGCGCGGCAGGCCGCGCAGACCGCGCCAGGGATTTACCACGTCCGCTCCGCCATGCCGCGATGAGATCTTACGGGCGGCCGGGCCGGCGGGTTCTGGGCGCGGCCATGTGTGAGTCGCCGGCCTCAGAGATGGCGAAGGAGCCAGACGACGAGGAACGCCGCGAGCGCGATCGCCGCGAGGAAGCCGAGGACGTAGAGGAGAATCTCGCCGAACCGCGTCCGGTCCGGCGGCGGGTCTTCGGGCAAGCGGCTTAGTGTATTCCCCTGGCCGCGAGCCAGCGCTCGGCGTCGATTGCGGCCTTGCATCCCTCCCCAGCGGCCGAGATCGCCTGCCGGTACGACGGGTCCGCGACGTCCCCGGCCGCAAAGACCCCTTCGACGGAAGTGCGCGTCGAGGGGTGCGCGATCTTCAGATACCCTGCCTCGTTCATCTCGAGCTTGCCTCGGAAGATCGCCGTGTTCGGGTCATGCCCGATCGCGACGAAGAGGCCGCGGACCGCGAGGCGGGATCGGTCGCCGGTCTGCGTGTTCCGCAGCTCGAGAGATTCCACACCCATCGGTCCCGACTGGATCCCCTCGACGGTCGAGTTGACTTTCCACGCGATCTTGGGATTGGCGCGCGCGCGTTCGAGCATGATCTTGGAAGCGCGGAACTCCTCGCGCCGGTGGATCAGGGTGACCTGCGAGGCGTACTTCGTGAGGAAGGTCGCCTCTTCCATCGCCGTGTCGCCCCCGCCGACGACGGCCAGCTCCTGGCCGCGGTACACCGGCAGGGGACCGTCGCAGGTCGCGCAGGCGGACGTGCCGGGAATGTACTGGCCAGTCGCCTTGTCGAGCTCCAGGCCCAGCTTGCGCGCGCTCGCTCCGGTCGCGATGATGACGGCGTCCGCGGTCAGGATCCCGCCGCCCTCGAGCGTCAACCGGAAGGGCCGCGCGGAGACGTCGACGTCCGCCACCCCATCGAGCTTCGCCTCAGCGCCGAACCGCAGCGCCTGGGCCTCGAAGAGGTTCATCAATTCGGGTCCGTCTTTTCCCTTGGGGAAGCCGGGGTAGTTCTCGACCTCGGTCGTGATGCTCAGTTGCCCCCCGGGCTGGGAGCCTTTGAGCACGATCGGCTCCAGCTCCGCTCTCCCGGCGTAGAGCGCCGCGGTCCAGCCGGCGGGTCCGGATCCGATGATGGCGAGCCGGTAGTGCGTCTTCTCCATCGATGTTGGGCCGGCAGGATATGCGAGCCGCCGGCAACGGTAAATACGCCGCGTCGCGAAGCGGAGGTTCGTCCGGGGTCAATCGTGCATCTTGCATTTTCAGCTAAAGATGCAGGAATGCACGATTGACCCCTATCATCTCAGCGTGCGGCCTGCGCTCGCGCGAAAGCTCGAGGGTTTCGGCGCCAGCATCTTCGGAGAGATGACGCGCCTCGCGGTCGCGCACCGCGCCGTAAACCTCGCCCAGGGATTCCCCGACTTCGACGGCCCGGAGTTCGTCAAGGAGGCCGCGCTCGCGGCGATCCGGGCGGGCCACGGCCAGTACGCGCGCACGACGGGGATTCCCGAGCTCCACGAGGCGCTCTCGGCGAAGTACCGCCGGGATTACGGCCTGGAGTACGCGGTGGACTCGGAGATCACGGTGACCTCCGGCGCGACCGAGGCGATCTTTTCGTCGATCCAGGGAATCTGCGACGCGGGGGACGAGGTGATCCTGTTCGAGCCCTACTACGACTCCTACCCCGCGAGCGTCCGCATGGCGGCCGCGGTGGCGCGGGTCGTCACGCTGCGCACGCCGGACTGGGGCCTGGACGCGGACGAGCTGCGGCGCGCCGTCACGCCCAGGACCCGGGCCATCGTGCTCAACTCGCCGCACAACCCGACGGGGAAAGTCTTCTCTCCGGAGGAGCTCGAGCTGCTCGCCGGGATCTGCCGGGAGGCGGACCTGATCTGCGTGGCCGACGAGGTCTACGAGCACCTCGTGTACGAGGGCCGCCACGTTCCGATCGCGACCCTCCCGGGCATGCGCGAGCGCACGATCACGATCTCGAGCTTCGGAAAGACGTTCTCGCTGACGGGCTGGAAGATCGGATGGGCCGCCGCCCCCGGTCCGCTCTCGGAGGCCGTCCGCGCCGCGCACCAGTTCGTCACCTTCGCGACGGCCACCCCCCTGCAGCACGGCGCCGCGGCGGCGCTGCGCTCCGGGCCCGACTATTTCGCCGGACTCCTCGCCGAATACCGCGAGCGCCGCGATTACCTCGCGCGAGAGCTCTCGCGCCTCGGCTTCGGCGTGCGTCCTCCCGCCGGCACCTATTTCATCTGCGCCGACTTCCGGAGATTCGGCTTTCACGACGACGTGGAGTTCTGCCGGCACCTGATCGAGCGCGCCGGCGTGGCGGCGATCCCGCCCAGCTTCTTCTACGATCACAAGGAGCACGGGAGGACCTATGCGCGGTTCTCTTTCTGCAAGAAGATGGAGACCCTGCGCGAGGCGGTCGGCCGCCTGGAGAAGCTATGCGCGTCGCACTGATCCAGATGGACATGGCCTGGGAGGACGTCGCGGAGAACCACCGCCGCGCGGCGCGGCTCCTCGGGGAGGCGAAGGCACGGGGCGCGGAGCTCGCTCTGCTGCCCGAGATGTTCTCCACCGGCTTCTCGATGGACTCGGCGCGCATCGCCCAGCCCCCGGGCGGCGCGTCCGAGAAATTCCTCCGCGAGACCGCGGCGCGCCTCGGCCTCCGGATCCTCGCGAGCACGCCGGAGGCGGGGGAGCCGGCGCCCCGCAACATGGCGCTGCTCGTGTCGCCGGACGGAGAGGTCCGGCGCTACGCGAAGATCCACCCCTTCTCCTACGCCGGCGAGGACCGGGCGTACGCCGGAGGCGACGGGATTCTGACCGCCCGCGTCGGCGACCTCCGCGTCACCCCGTTCATCTGCTACGACCTGCGTTTTCCGGAGCCGTTTCGCGCCGCGGCGGACGACACGGACCTCTTCGTCGTCGTGGCGAACTGGCCCGACGCCCGGCGCGAGCACTGGCGCACGCTCCTCCGCGCTCGCGCCATCGAGAACCTCGCCTACGTCGCCGGCGTCAACCGGGTCGGAGAGGGCAACCGCCTGCGCTATGCGGGCGACTCCGCCGTGATCTCGCCGTGGGGCGAAGTCCTCGTCGAGGGAGGCGAAGAGGAAGCCGTGCTCCTCGCCGAGGTGGACCCCGAAGTCGTGCGGTCGGCGCGCGAGCGCTTCCCCGCCCTGCGGGACCGGCGGCCGGAGGCGTATCGCCCGACGCAGGTCTCGTGAAGCTCGCCGCAAACGTCGCCGTCGCGGTCGTGGCCGCGCTCCACCTGCTCTTCCTGGTCTTCGAGATGTTCCTCTGGAAGACTCCGGCGGGCCGACGCGCGTTCGGGCTCGACCGCGAGTTCGCCGAGCGCTCCGCGCCGATCGCCGCGAACCAGGGGCTCTACAACGGGTTCCTGGCCGCCGGGCTGATCTGGGGACTGATCGCCGGAGACGCGGGGCATTCGATCCGCGTCTTCTTCCTCGGCTGCGTGGTCATCGCCGGGATCTTCGGCGGCTTCACGGCGAAACGGTCAATCCTCTGGATCCAGGCGCTGCCGGGCGCGATCGCTCTGGCGCTCGTCCTCGGCTCGCGGTCCTGACTGAAAGCGCCGGGTCTCAGGGCCCGAGCCGCCGGATGCCCGGGTATCCGTCGAAGCCGCGGTCGAAGCTGATGATGTCGGCTATCCCCTGGCGTTGCATCACCGCGACGTGGACGGCGTGGCGCGCCGAGAGACGATCGGAGCGGAGCAGGATTCCTTTGGCCTCGTCGACGTCGCGCTCTTCGATCGGGAAGATTTCCTCGGCGAGCTTCAGCAAGGCGTCGAACGCCGGCTGGATCGCGTCACGGCGACGTATCGCCGAGTAGCGGTGGAGGATTTCCTGAAGCACCTCTGCGTCGGAAACCAGCTTCTCGTCGGCTTCCACGCTGCGTTCGAGAAGGCGCTGCGCCTCGAGGCGAGCTGCGTCTGAGTCTCCGACGAGGTACATCGGGACGTTCGAATCGATCAAGATCAAGGCGTCCGCGACTGGTAGCCGATTTCGATCTCCTCGAGCATCTTCTCGATCGGAGGGGCCGGGAATCGATGCCGCGTTGCTTCGCGGATCGCGTCAATTTTTCTCGCCCGGCTGGAGGTCGGGATTTCGCGGCGTGCGGCGCGAAGCGTCTGACGCACCCACTCCGCCACGGTGAGGCGGCGCGACCGCGCCACCCTGCGGATCTCCCGAAACTCTTCCTCTTCGAGAAGAACCTGCAGCCTCTTACTCATACTGTGAGTATAAAAGACTTCTAATTATGAGTCAAATCAGGCCTGCCGTATTTCCGGCCACTCTTGCTGCCCGATCGCGAAGACCTGCTCGATGCACCGAGCGTTCTTGAACCAGGTCCACCGCGCGAGCTGCTTCTCTTCCAGCAGGCCGACACGACGGAGCAGCCGGATCGCGGCCTCGTTTCGAGCGTCCACGATCGCCTGGATCCGCTGCATTCCGAGCTCGCGGAACGCGTAGCGGATCACTTCGCGGACCGCCTCCGCCCCGAAGCCCCGTCCCTGACCTTCGCGGCTCAAGGTGAAGCCGATCTCGGCGACGCCATCGTCACCGACGTGCAAGCCGCAATCGCCGACCAGACGGCGATCAGGCGGGACCGTGATCGCAAACTGGAACCAGAGGCCGGGCTGCCCGGGCGCGGATCGCGACTGGGCCTCGATGAAGGCCTCTCCGTCGGCCTCCGTGAAGCTCTCCCAGCTTTGATATCGAGCCACCTCGGGGTCGTTCCGGTAGGCGAGCAGCGCGGGGAGGTCGGCGCGCTCGAAGCGCCGAAGGCGGAGACGCGGGGTATCGAGGTGGTCGAACACGCCGCGCCTCTCTGCGGTCCCGGGCGGTCAGGACCGCGGGGCGCCCGCGAAGGACCGCAGGGCGTTCACGCCCCCTTCGATCATGGATTCCGCGACCGAAAACGAAAACCGCAGGTGCCCTTCGCCTTCGGGGCCGAAGACGAGGCCCGGCACGGTCGCGACGCGCGCCTCTTCCAGCAGGATCCGGGCCGCGTTGCGGGAGTCCGTTCCGAGCCCCTCTGGTATCCGCGGGAAGAGGTAGAGGGCCGCGCGCGGCGGATCCACGGGGAAGCCCGCCTCGCGAAGCCCGGCGACGAGCGCGTCGCGCCGGCGGCGATAACCGTCCTTCGCCGCCGCGAGGAACTGATCGCCCATGCCGAGCGCGGCGAGCATTGCCCATTGCGTCGGAGTCGAGACGCCGTTGATCGAGTAGAGCACTGCGGTCTTCATCGCGGCGCGGTAGCGCTGGGGCACGATGACGTACCCCGCGCGCCACCCGGTCATCGAGTACGTCTTCGAGAGGGTGAAGACCGAGATGGTCCGGTCGGCCATCCCGGGGAGTGACGCGGGGGAGACGTGGCTTTCTCCCTCGTAGATCAGGTCCTCGTACGCTTCGTCCGAGATGACGGCCAGGCCGCGCTCCCGCGCGAAGGCGGAGACCTCCGCGATTTCGGCCCGGGAGAAGACCTCTCCGGTCGGGTTGGTTGGCGAGTTCCAGTAGAGGACCTTGGTCTTTCCGGTGGCGCGTTTCGCCAGCGCCGCCGTCATGCCGGCGGCGCGCGCCTCCGGCGTCGGCACGCGCACGGGAACGGCGCGGTGGTACTCGATGACGTCCACGATGGGCGTCCAGTACGGGGAGAAGAGGAGGACCTCGTCGCCGGGATCGAGCAGCGTCGCGAAGGCCGCGAAGAGGCCGTGCATACCGCCGTTGACGACGATCGGGCTGTCCTCGTCGGCCGAGATGCCGTTGCTCGACCGGACCTTTCGAACGATCGCCTCGCGCAGCTCCGGGAGCCCCGAGGAGGGGGCGTACCGCGTCTGGTCGCGAGCGAGCGCGTCCCGCATCCCGTCCTTGATCGGATCGGGCGTCGGCATGTAGGGCTCGCCCCCCTCGAACCGCCAGACCTTGTGGCCGGCGGCGAGCAGGTCGAGGACGCGGTTGCGGACGACGACGATCTCGGAGAACCCGACCGAGTCGAAGCGGCGCGAGGGCGCCGGGAAGGCACCGTCGCGCAAGGTCAGAGGGCCTTGCGGCGGCCGGGTCCCATCAGGAAGTAGAGGATCATTCCCAAGACCGGCAGGAGGATGATCAGGATGATCCAGAGCAGCTTCGTCCCGCTGTCGGCCGTGCTCTTCAGGACCGAGGCGATCGCGATGATGTCGAGGACCAGGATGACGAGCCCGAGAAGGCTGAACATTCCGCCTCCGATCGCTCAGGCCTCGATCTTACGAGAATTTCTCGGAGATCGACTTCGCCTGAAGGAACAGATTCAAGTAATCGCGGCCTCCCGCTTTTGAGTCCGTGCCCGACATGTTGAAACCGCCGAAGGGGTGCACGCCGACGAGCGCGCCGGTGCACTTGCGGTTCAGGTAGAGATTCCCGACGAAGAGCTCCCGTTTCCCGCGCTCGAGCCGTTCGCGGTCCTTCGAGTAGAGGGAGCCGGTCAGGCCGTACTCGGAGTCGTTGGCGACCGCGATCCCCTCGTCGAAGTCCTTGACCTTGATGACCGCGAGGACCGGCCCGAAGATCTCTTCCCGCGCGAGACGGTCTTTCGGCTCGATGTCATCGACGATCGTCGGCATCACGAAGAAGCCGTCGCCCGGTCCGGGCTCGCCTCCGAGGACGACCTTGCCTTCCTTTCGCCCGACGTCCACGTACTCGAGGATCTTCTTCTGCGCCTTTTCGTTGATGACGGCGCCGACCTGCACGTCGGGGTCGCGCACGTCGCCGACCCGCAGCCCCTTGGCCTTTTCGATGATCTTCGGCATCAGCTCCCCGTGGACCTTCTCGTGGACGATCAGCCGCGAGCAGGCCGAGCACTTCTGCCCCTGGAAGCCGAATGCGGCGGCGACGACGCCGGCGGCCACCTGGTCGAGGTCCGCGGTCTCATCCACGAGGATGAAGTCCTTGCCCCCCATTTCGAGAACCGCCCGCTTGATCCAGAGCTGGCCCGGCGGGACTTTGCCGGCTTTCTCGCTGATCTGGAGGCCGACGTCGCGCGAGCCGGTGAAGGCGATCATCCGGGTCTTCGGGTGCTCGACGATCGCGTTGCCGACCGTGGAGCCGCCTCCGGTCACGAAGTTCAGGACGCCCGGCGGCACGCCCGCTTCCTCGGCCGCTTCCATGAACATGTTCGCGATGGCGGGCGCGTCGGAGGAGGGCTTCAGCACGACGGTATTGCCCGTGACGAGCGCGGCCGTCGTCATCCCGGTGAGGATCGCGAGCGGGAAGTTCCACGGGGGGATGACCGCGGCGACGCCGAGGGGTATGTACTCGAGCTGATTCTTTTCGCCCGGATACGGCGTGAGCGGCTGCGGCTGCGACAGCCGCTCCATCTCGCGGGCGTAGAACTCGGCGAAGTCGATGGCCTCGGCCGTGTCTCCGTCCGCTTCCGGCCAGGACTTGGACTCTTCCAGGACCATCATGGCGGAGAACTCGTGTTTGCGCTTCCGGAGGATCGCCGCGATCCGCAGCAGCAGCTCCCACCGCTCGCGGGGGCTCGTGCGGCTCCAGCCGGGGAAGGCCCGGGCGGCGGCTTCGACGGCGCGCTCGCCGTCGGCGCGCGTGCCCTCGGGGAAGACGCCGATGACCTGCGACTTGCGCGCCGGATTGACGGACTCGAACGTTTTCTCCGCACCGATCTTCTCTCCGCCGATCCGGTTGGATCCGCGGAAGGGAAGGCGCGACTCGACCTTCGCCAGCGCCTCGGAAAAGGCCTTGCGGTTTGCGGGGACCGAGAAATCCGTCAGCGGCTCGTTGCGGAACTCGGGAAGCACGGCGCGCGAATCTATCAAAGTAGTCGTGAAAAACTCCTTCCGTGAATCTCAAAGGCGCGCCCCCCGAGAGCTTCGGAGCCGTCGCGGCGTGGCTGTACCGGACGATGGCCGAGCCGGCCGTCGCGCCGCTCCATCGCCGGATTGGAGCGGAGATTCCCATCGAGAGGGGGCGCCTGCTCGACATCGGATGCGGACCGGGCCGCCTCGACCGACTCCTCGCGGCGGCGCGCCCGGAGCTGGACGTCGTCGGCCTGGACCAGTCCGAGGCGATGATCCGCCAGGCGGAGCGCGGGCCGGCGCTGCCGAACCTGGAGTTTCAACTCGGAACCCTGACGAGCGCGGGCTTTCAGGAAGCCTTCGACTTCGCCGTCTCGATCCTGTCCTTTCACCACTGGGAGGAGCCCGAGGCGGAGCTCGAGGCGGCGCACCGGGCGCTCCGGCCGAGCGGACGTCTTTGGCTCTACGAGCCGAATCCGCAAGCGCCGGACGAGGAGATCCGTCTCGACCACGCGCCGCTCTGGGGTTTCCTCCGGCTTCCGCCGTCGTGGCATCGGTTTCTCTTCCGCGGCCACGGGTTCACTTCGCGAGAGGCAGAAAATGTGGTGCGACCGGCCGTCGCGCGGACGCCGTTCCAGGAGATGAGCGTCTCCGCCCGGGGCTCGACGCTGCGATTCGAGCTCCGAAAATAGAATCCTGTCCGTCATGTCCACTCCGGTGCGGCCGGCCGAGCTCTCCTCCGAGGAGCTGCGTCGATACGCGCGGCACCTCGTCCTGCCTCATGTCGGCCTCGCGGGGCAGGAAAAGCTCAAGAGGGCGCGCGTGCTGGTCGTCGGAGCCGGCGGACTGGGGTCCCCCCTGGCGATGTATCTCGCGGCCGCGGGCGTGGGTACCCTCGGCCTCGCGGACTGCGACCCGGTCGAGGAGTCCAACCTGCACCGGCAGGTCCTCTACGGGACGTCGGACGTCGGTCGTCCTAAGACGGAGGCGGCCGCGCAGCGGCTGAAGGAAACGAATCCCCACGTCGCCATCGAGACTTTCCCGGAACGGCTCTCCTCGGCCAACGCGCTGGAGATCGTGAAGTCCTTCGACGTCGTGGCCGACGGCACGGACAACTTCCCGACGCGATATCTCGTCAACGACGCGTGCGTTCTGGCCGGCAAGCCGAACGTGTACGCCTCGGTGCTGCGCTTCGAGGGCCAGGCCTCGGTCTTCTGGGCGGAAAAGGGTCCGTGTTACCGGTGTCTTCATCCCTCGCCGCCGCCTCCGGGAGCGGTTCCCTCGTGCGAGGAGGGGGGCGTCCTCGGGGTCCTGCCCGGGCTGCTCGGACTCATCCAGGCGACCGAGACGATCAAGCTGCTGCTGGGAGAAGGCGAGACGCTCATCGGCCGGCTGCTCATGCTCGACGCCCTGACGATGCGCTTTCAGGAGATCGCGCTCCGCAAAGACGAACGCTGCGCCGTCTGCGGCCCCAACCCGTCGGTCAAGGCGCTGATCGACTACGAGTCCTTCTGCGGTAATCTCGGAGCCGTGCGGCAGGGCGTCCCGGAGATCACCGTGGAAGAGCTCAAGGCCCTGCGCGACCGCGGCGAATCCGTCGTCCTCCTCGACGTGCGGGAACCGCACGAGGTCGCGATCTCCGATCTCCCTGGATCCGTCAAGATCCCGCTCGGCAGGCTGCCGCAGAGTCTCGACCGGCTCTCCAGAGAGGATGCGATCGTCGTGTACTGCCGCGTCGGCGGACGCAGCGCGCAGGCCGTCGAGTATCTGCGGCAGATGGGTTACGGGCAGGCGCGCAATCTCGCCGGAGGAATCAATCGCTGGGCGGACCGGATCGACCCCACGATGGCGAAGTACTAGGAGGCATCATGCGCCGAATTGGAATCCTTCTGCTGGTCATCGGACTCGCGGTCTTCCTCATCGCAACGAGCCAGCGCAGCGGCTACGACACTCTGGAGGGTCAGATCAAGTCCGCGGTGTCGAGCGAAGAGCGCTCCAAGAAGTCCGCCTGGGATACCGCGCGGTGGCTGGGGGTGGGAGTCGGCGTGGTGGGATTGGTGCTCGTCCTGATGCCGGGAAAGAAAGCCTAGCCCGCCAGCTCTCCCGTCGCGCGCGGCTTTTCCAGCAACTGGTCCACCTTGGCCGCGAGGATGAAGTCGTTCTCGTGCAGCCCGCCGATCTTGTGAGTCCACAGCACGAGGTCCACCTTGTTCCAGTGGATGGCGATGTCCGGGTGGTGCTGCTCCTGCTCGGCGACGTCGGCGATCCGGTTGACGAATTCCATCGCCTTGCGGAAGTCCTCGAACTCGAAGCGCCGGGTCAGTCGCGTAGCGTTCTGTTCGAGCGTCCAATCCGGCACCGACGCCAGAATCCCTTCCGCCTGCGCCTTCGTCATCGGCGGGATTCCCCCGCGGCAGGGAACGCACGTCTTGCCGGCGAGCTCTCGGGATTCCATGGATCGGAATCCTATCCGCGTCGCTCCCGGGTTTGACCGCGGGCCCCGGCTCCCCGATAATCCGCCTCTCTCCGAACGACTGGGAGGTCGTTCAATGGTAGGACAACTGGCTCTGGACCAGTGAATCGGGGTTCGAGTCCCTGCCTCCCAGCCATACCTCAGAATGCTCGCCGGGCGCAGTCTTCGCTCCCATCCCGTCGGCCCGGGGGAGAAGTCGGCTCACGGGCCCGCGTGGCCCCGCGGGGGTCCCGCCGGGCGACTCCCGGCGTATGATTGCCGCCGCATCTTCGCGGAGCTCGCAGCGGGGAATCTCCAAC
>JBHENW010000101.1:0-12799 GCA_046261875.1 Thermoanaerobaculia bacterium
TCCCGGCGCATGGCCGCGGTCGCCGTCAGGTCGCGGGACTCCGCCGTCTTGCGATAAAGCTCCCAGTGGCCGCCGGCTCGCGCGCCGAGCAGCTCCCGCAGGCGATCCGTCATGAGGCGGAAGGGCGCAACGCGAGCTGACGGATCAAGACGTCCGGGGCCGCCCCCTGGATCGGGACGACCTGGCCGTACCGCGCGCACCAGCCCAGGGACCGGTAGGGCCGGACTTCGCGGCCGAGTCCCCCCTCGACGCGTTTGAGCGCCGAGAGAACGTCTCCCGCGGCGACCCCGGGTCCCACCTCGTCGGCCAGCCGACCCCGGCGCACGCGCTGCGCCCGCGGAAAACGCAGGCGAAACTCGCCGCTGGCGAGCTCGATGGTGCCGCCCGTGATCTCCTCGATCCAGAGGCCGTTGCCCAGGCGTCGCGCCATCTCGGCCGTCCCGACCTGCCCCCCGCTGACGAGAAGGTTCGACCCGCGGACCAGCGGCGGATCCCAGTGCTCCGCGCGTCTCGCGTGGCCGTTGGAACCACCGCGTTCGGCGGTCGCGCGGTCGGTCGGGCGCCCGGCCAGCCGCCCCGAATCGAGCAGCTTGACGGCGCGCGGCCGGGTCCCCTCGTCGTCTCGCTCGTAGCCGCCGAAGAGGTCGAGCCGCAACGGCTCGTCGCGCACCTCCAGATCCGGGACGGCGAGCCGCGCGTCTCTCAACGCGGAGAGAATCGAGTCGGACGACTCGAGCGGATGGGAAAGGATTTCGTGGAAGAGAACGGCGGCGCTTCCGGCCCCCAGGACGACGTCGAAGTCGCCGCTACCGCAGGGGACCGGCCGCTCCCGGGGCACGGCCGCCGCTCCCAGCGCGGCTTTCAGCTCGTCGAACGTCCCGTCCGACTCCGGGGCGTGGAAGGAGAATCGGCGTTTCTCGTCCCCCCGCCGCGAAGCGGCGATGAACGTACCCTCCAGCGATATGAGCCGCCGGGTGTGCGCCGCGGGCGGGGCGCCGGCGGGGATGACGTCCCGCTGGAGCTCCCGAAACGTCCAGCGCAGCGCGTGTCGCGGCGCGTGCCGGGCAAGCGCGGCGGCGAGGCGTTTGCGCCACCGCTCCACGTCCGGCGCCGGCAGAGGATGGGGAGAGGCCGCCGATGCGGACGCCACCTTGACCGGCAGGGCGGGCCGTCCCAGCGCCGTCTGGAGATTGCGGATCGCTTCGCGGGCGCCGGTCTCGTCGGCGCGGGAGACCGAGACGATCCGCTCGGCGCCGGCGCCGCGCCACCGCGCCGACAGACCCTCGCTCCGCGCGTAACGGCTGTTCGTGAGCTCCCCGTCGGTCCAGTCCAGGGAGACCTCGGCGCGCCGCTCGACGAAGACGTCCGCGATCTCGCCGGGCGCTTTCGCGAGCGGTTCGATCCAGCGGGAAACGAGGGGCGGGTCCAGGTCCACGGGCCGTGAAGCCTACTGCCTCGCCTGCGGGGCGGGAAGCGCGCCACGCTGTCATAATCGCCCCATGGGTCTTTCCGATACGCGCAAGGAGTTCCTCGCCGTCCGAGCGGCGCGAGGCATCGCCAGCCGGAAGCTTTTCGAGGAGCGCGCACCCGGCGCGCTGCGCGCCGCCGTGCTCGCGGCCCTGGCCGACGAGGTGGAGAAGGAGCGCACGCTCGATGACGAAGCGCGCCGGATGATGGAAGGAGCGCGCCACGAGATCGCTTCCGGAAAGGTGGACGGCCAGGAGCTCTTCCGGCGGATCCGGCGCAAGCTCGCCGAGCAGAGAGGCATCGTTCTCTGAATCGCTTCCCGTCATGACGCTGGAAAAACGCATCCAGCAACTCGAAGAGCTCCGTGACAAGCGGCTCGAAGGTGGGGGCGCGGAGCGGATCGCCCGCCAGCATGCCGAAGGCAAGCTGACGGCGCACGAGCGGGTGGAGCTGCTGCTCGACCCCGGCACGTTCTTCGAGATCGGTCCTTTCGTGGCGCACCGCTCGCGCGAGTTCGGCATGGAGAAGACGCAGGTGCCCGGGGACGGCGTCGTCTGCGGGGCCGGTCGGATCGACGGGAGACCGGTCTACGTCTTCGCGCAGGACTTCACGGTCTTCGGCGGATCGCTCTCGGAAGCCAACGCCGAGAAGATCTGCAAGGTCATGGACCTGGCCGTCCAGAACGGCGCGCCGATCATCGGGTTGAACGATTCGGGAGGAGCGCGCATCCAGGAGGGGGTCGTCTCCCTCGCCGGTTACAGCAAGGTCTTCCTGAGGAACACCCGGGCTTCCGGCGTCGTGCCTCAGATCTCCGCGATCCTCGGGCCGTGCGCCGGCGGGGCGGTGTACTCGCCGGCGATCACGGACTTCGTCTTCATGACCGAGAAGACGTCCTATCTCTTCGTGACCGGGCCGGACGTGATCCGGACGGTGACCCATGAAGAGGTGACCAAGGAGGATCTCGGGGGCGCGCGGACCCATTCCACGGTCTCCGGGGTCGCGCACTTCGTCCGGCGGGACGACGCGGCCGTGCTCGCGGCGATCCGGGAGCTTCACGCGTTCATCCCGTCCAACAACCTCGACGATCCCCCGCGGCGCGAACCGCGCGATCCGCCGGGCGACATGGACCTGAACCGGTTCATCCCGGAGGAGCCGAACAAGCCGTACGACATGAGCGAGCTCGTCCAGCGCATTGCCGACGGGGGAGAGTTCTTCGAGGTCCACGCCGGTTTCGCCCGCAACATCCTCGTGGGATTCATCCGGCTCGCCGGTCGGTCGGTCGGAGTCGTGGCGAACCAGCCGATGCACCTGGCCGGGGTGCTCGACATCGACGCGTCCGTCAAAGGCGCCCGGTTCGTGCGCTTCTGCGACGCCTTCAACATCCCGCTGCTCGTCTTCGAAGACGTCCCGGGATTCCTACCGGGGACGCAGCAGGAGTACGGAGGGATCATCCGGCACGGCGCGAAGCTGCTCTATGCGTTCGCCGAAGCGACCGTCCCGAAAGTCAGCGTCGTCACCCGCAAGGCGTATGGCGGCGCCTACTGCGTCATGCTGTCGAAGGACATCGCCACGGACTTCAATTTCGCGTATCCCACCGCGGAGGTCGCGGTGATGGGGCCGGAGGGGGCCGTCAACATCCTGTATCGCCGGGAACTGCCCCCCGACGCCGCGCCGGCGGCGCGGGCGCGCCGCGTCGCCGAGTACGTCGAGAACTTCGCGAACCCCTACGTCGCCGCGCGCCGCGGTTACGTGGACGAGATCATCGAGCCCTCGGAGACGCGCCAGATCCTCATCACCGCCTTCGGCCTGCTCGAAGCCAAGCGCGTGACTCTGCCGGCGAAGAAGCACGGGAACATACCGCTGTGAAACGCAAAACGTAAAACCGGTCAACGGCTTGACCCACCGCCTCCTCGTCGCCAACCGGGGCGAGATCGCCCTGAGGATCTTCCGGGCCTGCCGGGAGATGGGCATCGAGACCGTCGCCGTCTTCTCCGACGCCGACCGGCTTTCTCCCCATCTCGCCGCCGCCGATTACGCCGTGCGGCTGGGTCCGGCACCGGCCTCCGAAAGCTACCTCTCCATCCCCGCGCTGATCGAAGCGGCGCGGCGGACGCGTGCCACCCTGGTGCATCCCGGGTATGGTTTTCTGGCCGAGAACGCGGCGTTCGCCCGCGCGTGCCGCGAAGAGGACCTGCGGTTCGTGGGACCCTCGCCCGAGTCGATCGAAGCGATGGGCTCGAAGACAGGAAGCCGGCAGCTCATGAAGGCCGCCGGAGTCCCCGTCGTTCCGGGCACGCTCGAGACGGCGTCCCCGAAGGAGCTCGCGGCATTCGCGCGCGAGGCCGGCTATCCGATCCTGCTCAAGGCGTCGGCCGGAGGAGGCGGCAAGGGCATGCGGCGCGTGGATTCCGAAAAGGACCTGGAATCGGCCCTCGCGCGTGTCACCTCCGAGGCCGAGCTCTCCTTCGGGGACCGGGCCGTTTACGCGGAGAAGCTCATCGACCGGCCGCGCCACGTGGAGGTCCAGGTCGTCGGAGATACGCACGGGGAAGTCGTCGCCGTGGGGGAGAGGGAGTGCAGCATCCAGCGTCGGCATCAGAAGGTCGTCGAGGAGTGCCCGTCGCCGGTCGTCACCGCGGCGTTGCGCGCCGACCTGGCCCGCGCCGCCGTGGAGGCCGCCCGCGCCGTGCGGTACGACTCCTGCGGAACCGTCGAATTCCTCCTCGCACCCGACGGATCCTTCCATTTCCTGGAGATGAACACGCGCCTCCAGGTCGAGCATCCCGTAACGGAGGAAGTCTTCGGGGTCGATCTCGTGACGGAGATGATCGCGATCGCCCTCGGCGAGCGGATCTCGTTCGAACCGTCCGGTCTCTCGCCGCGCGGACACGCGGTCGAGTGCCGTGTGTACGCGGAAGATCCCTTCCACGGCTTCGCTCCGTCGCCCGGCCTCGTCGAGCGGCTGCGACTGCCTGCCGGCCCCGGAGTACGCAACGACGTCGGTATCGAGCAGGGCTCGATCGTGCCGGTCCACTACGATCCGATGCTCGGCAAGCTCATCGTCCACGGGCCCGACCGGGAAAGCGCGATGCGGCGTCTCGCGCGCGCGCTCGCCGAGTACGAGCTGACCGGGATCGAGACCACCCTGCCGCTCTTCCGCCGCCTCGTGACCGACCCGGAGTTTCAGCAGGCGGCCTTCGACGTCCAGTGGCTCGATCGTAAGCTCGCCGGCGGATGGCTCGAGCGTCCTCCGGCCGGGGACGACGAGGTCCTGCTCGGCGCCGTCGCTCTGACGGCTTCCGACGGGACCGGCGCGTCCGAGCGCTCGGGATCCGGCGATTGCCGTCACTCCGCCTGGAGGGAAGCCGCCCGGCGTGAGGCCTTGCGCGGCCTGTGACGGGCCGCCGCCGTTTCGTCCTGCGCCAGGGCGGCGCGTCGGAGGAGCTCACCGTCGAGGGAAGCGACGGGGGCGCATACCGGATCAGCCGCGGCAAGCGAGTCGAGCTCGTGGAGGTTCGGACCCTTCCCGACGGGCGGCTTTCCATCCTCTTCGAAGACGGCAGGCAGATCTGCGGCCGCGGCACACCTCGGGGAAATGGCCTCGAGGTGTCCGGGCCGCACGGGACGGTGTGGGTCCAGCTCGCCGATCCTCTCCGCGATCGCCTGTCGGCGACGGCTTCCTCCGGGGAAGGAGAGGACCGGCGGGAAGAGGTCCGCGCCCTGATGCCCGGTCGCGTCGTTCAGGTGTGCGTCCGGACGGGAGAGCGCGTGGAAGAAGGCGCGCTGCTTCTGGTCCTGGAGGCGATGAAGATGCAGAACGAGATCCGCGCGCCCTGGGCCGGGGGGGTAGAAACCGTCTCGGTCTCCGATGGCCAGTCGGTAGAGGCCGGCGCCCTCCTTCTTTCCATCAAGAACTGACTCGGATCGCGCCGCTGGTCCCGTTCCGGCGCGTCCTCGTCCGTCGTCGCGGATTACACCCTTTCCGTCCATGAATAGGACCCCGTGGTCCTTCGTCTCGTATCCAAACAATTGGATCAAAGTTCAAAAAAGCGCCAGCCCGCGTCGCACCGAAAATTCAAAAGGACGATTACTCTTTCACTTGTAATACATTGCGAGTCGCCTCTCCGGCGCTTTCCGTGGCAGTGACATTGCTCTATGAGGACAGTCGCCAGGGATGACGAAACGCCAAACCCAGGGGACCAATCACTTTTTTTGAGGAGGATCGAATGAAGTATCGATACCGATTTAGCCTGCTGCTGTCGGTCGGTCTTCTCCTGATCGCTCCGATCGTCTTCGCACAGACGACCGGAGAGATCCTGGGGACGGTCGCCGATACGCAGGGAGGCGCCCTCCCGGGCGTCACGGTCGAGGCCACGAGCCCCAACCTGCAGGGGACTCGGACCACGGTTACCGGGGCCAACGGGAACTACCGGATGCCGACCCTAACGCCCGGAACCTACCGGGTGAAGGCCGTCCTCTCGGGGTTCTCGACGGCCGAGAAGACCGCGATCGTGTCGCTGGACTCGACGGCGACGGTCAACTTCACGATGCAGATCACGCAGCGTGAAGAGGTCGTCGTATCCGGCGAGGCCCCCGTGGTGGACACCTCCAGCACGACCATCGGCTCCAACTACACGGCGAAAGTCATGGAGAAGCTGCCGCTGGGCCGCAACTACGCGGCCGTCGTGCAGCTCCAGCCCGGCGTCAACCAGGACACCGGCGACATCCAGGGCCGTGGTCTGGCCCTCTCCCTCTACGGCTCCACGTCCGCGGAGAACCTGTTCCTGATCGACGGCGTCAACACGAACCAGGTCAACCGCGGCGTGCAGGGCAAGATCATCAACAACGAGTTCATCCAGGAAGTCGAGGTCAAGACCGGCGGCTACCAGGCCGAGTACGGCCGCTCGACCGGCGGAGTCATCAACGTCATCACCAAGTCGGGCGGCAACGAGTTCCACGGCGACGTTTTCGCCAGCTACTCCCCGACGAGCTTCCGGGCCGACCAGGTCCGCGAAGACGAAGACCAGTTCAACACGACCTACGACGAGGTCGAGAACACAGACTACGGGGCCGACCTCGGCGGCTTCTTCGTCAAGGACCGGATCTGGTTCTTCACGGCGTACAACCGCGGCGACAACTCGCAGGACCGCGTCCCTATGGCGGCGGCGTCCGTCCGAGGGCAGCACTTCCGCGAGGACATCACCTACAACCTCTTTTCCTCGAAGCTGACCTTCAACATCGCCCAGGGCTCGACGCTCGTGGGCACCTACTTCCGCGACCCCGAGCACCGCGACGGGGCGATCTTCACGCCCACCGGCGCGGACCCGAACTCTTTTTCGGGCCGCCGCGACATCGGCTCGGAGGACTACGCGGGCCGCTTCAACCAGCTCTTCGGGTCCTTCGGCGTTCTGACCCTGCAGTACTCCAAGCACAACGACCGTTTCATCTTCAAGCCGCTCAACCCGGATGTTCCGGGCATCCAGGACCGTACGGTGGCGGCCGACTATCCGTTCTACCCGATCATCAACGGGTTCGGCAGCATCCCGGGATTCCGCCTCCACAACACGGGGGAACGGGACGCGTACGAAGGCTCCTTCACCTCCTACTTCGGCAACCACGAGCTGAAGGTGGGCGGCGACTGGGTTGAGAACGTCACGACCGCCGTCACCAGCTACACCGGCGGCCAGCTCGTGCGCGCGCGTCTTTGCAGCACGTCCGCGACTTCGGTGAACTTTTGCCCGCCGGGCGAAGGAGTCAACTACACGAACTACCTGGGCCAGCCGACACGGGTGTACTTTCAGCACAGCTTCTACGCCGACGCGCTGGGCAGCTTCACGCCGATCGCGGCCACAACGACAGCGCCTCCGAGTCAGCTCTGGTCCGCGTACATCCAGGACACCTGGCGCATCACGAACCGGTTGACCCTGAACGCCGGGGTTCGCTACGACGTCCAGGAGATCCAGAACGCCGACGAGATCACGACGATCGACCTGGACGACATGTGGCAGCCGAGGGCCGGGCTCGTGTTCGACTGGAAGGGCGATGGCTCGACGAAGCTCTTCGCTTCGTATGGCCGCTTTTATTACGCCCTTCCCAACGACCTCAACGTCCGCGTCTATGGGTCTCAGTTTTCGACGTCGACGTTCAATTACTCCATCACCGACACGCGGCAGAGGGGAGCGGGGGTTCCCGGACCGCCCAACCGCAACCCCCTCTTCCAGGGGGGGGCGCACTTCCAGCCGGTGGACGAGAACCTCGACGGGATGTACCAGGATGAGTACACCCTCGGCGTCGAGATGGCGCTCACTCCCACGTTCGCCGTCGGCCTCAAGGGTATGTACCGCGACCTCGGCAACGTCATCGAGGACCGCTGCGACCTGAACTACAACGAGGACGACCCCGGCGCCGCGGTCAACCAGGGCGCTTCTTGCGCGCTGATCAACCCGGGTTCCGGCGAGCGCTGGGCGGGAGGAAACTCCAGAGACGACTTCTCCTGGTGCGACCACGCGGGCTCCGATTTCGTTTCGCCGACGGCTAACCAGTGCTTCCCGGGTGGCGCTCCAGCCGTTCCAGAGGCCAAGCGCGAGTTCAAGGGCGTCGAGCTGACGGCGCGCAAGGCATTTACTCAGAACCTCTGGGCGCAGTTCTCCTACCTCTGGTCCGAGCTGCGGGGCAACTACGACGGCGCAGTGCGTGTGGCCTCCGGTCAGACCGACCCGGGCATCAACGCGGACTACGACTACCCGCTCTTCTCCGTCAACGCCGACGGGCGCCTGTACCTCGACCGGCCGCACCAGCTGCGTCTGGACGCCGTGTACACGGCTCCTTTCGGCCTCTCGGTGGGTCTGGGGACCTATTACCGGAGCGGCGCTCCCGTGTCCCGCTACGGCTGGTACAACGTCTTCTATCCGGACCTGCTCCATCTCGTGACCCGCGGAGAGGACAGCGCCGTTTCCGACGGCCGCCTGCCGGCGACCTACGAAGCCAACGTCTCGCTCGGCTACACCTTCAACGTGGGACCGGTCTCCATCACCCCGACGGTGTACGTGTTCAACCTGCTGGATCGCCAGGCCGTCACGGACGTCAGCGAAACCTTCAACGGAGACGGCAGCTTCTGCGAGATTTCGGCAGGCTGTACGCCCACGAACACGCCCGAGTACACGCAGCGCAACTTCGATCGGCTCGGCACGGTCCCGTTCGGCGAGCCGCTTCCGAACTCCAATTGGGCGAAACCGACGGCGCGTCAGGACGCCCGTCAGATCCGCGCGGGACTCCGACTCTCGTTCTGATCGTTTCGTTTTTGGCAAAAGGGGGCTTCGGCCCCCTTTTCCTTTTCTGTCCCGCCCGGGTGGGCGTAGGATTGGATTCGTCCTGGAGGTACCCATGAGACGCGCCACCCTCTTGGTTCTCGCCGCGGCGCTCTCCGCGGGCGAGCTGTTCGCCGCCACACCGGGCGAGCTGTTTTCGAAGGCCAAGGAGCAGTTCCGGCTCGCGGCGTATCCCGCGGCCCTCGAAACGCTCCGCCAGCTCGATGAGGAGACCTCCAAGCCCCAGTACGGGCAGGAACGCGCCGCCCTGCTGCCGGCTCTCCACTTCTACCGTGGAGCCTCCTATGCCGCGCTGGGACGGGGACCGGAGGCCCGGGATCAGTTCGAAGTCTTCCTGACGTACCAGCCCAACGCTTCGCTGGACCCCGCGATGTATCCGAAGAAAGTCATCGCGGCCCTCGAGGAAGCGAGGAAGTCGCTCGAGAAGAAGGGGCGGACCGAACGCATCGCCGGGACCTCGCCCGCCACGTCGCTTGCAAAATCGTACGCGGCGTTCCGGCTTGCCATGGATCCGGGAAAGCCGTACGCGGACGAGGGATGGGCGGACGGCCCGGTCCGTTTCCTGCTCACGCCCGAGGAGCGGCGGGACTTCCAGGCACTCGGCGGAGCGGCGTCGCGGTCGGAATTCGTCACCGCCTTCTGGAAGGCGCGCGACCCGAAGCCCGAGACCGCGGACAACGAATTCCGAGAGGAGTTCGAGAAGCGGGTCGCGTTTGCCGACTCGCGTTTCACGCAGCAGGAGACTCGCGGGGCGATGACCGACCGGGGGATGGTCTTCATCCTTCTCGGCCCCCCGACCTACATCGGCCGCAAGCCCTTGACGACGGGAGACGACGCCGCTGACCCCAACGTCCTGAAGCGTTACCGAGCCTCCGACGTGCGAGCGGCCGCACAGCCTGGGGGAACCCGCGCCGCGCAGGTTGCTCGCGTGGACGCCGTGACCGGGCCGGGCTCGCGGGTGAACGAGGCCGCGTCGAACTGGCAGGAGGTCTGGCACTACTGGCGCGAGCACCTGCCCAAGGACGTCCCGTATCTCCAGGTGGACTTTCAGTTCGTCACGAAGAAGGGCTACGGCCAGAACGTGCTCCAGCGGGAGGCGCAGATCCTCGACACGCTCGAGCGTGCCAAGGCGAAGCTCCGGGAGGCGAAGGCATAACCTCGGGGAGGTGACTATGCGGCGGACCCTGGCGCTCTGCGTTTCGTTCGCGCTCGGCGCGGGCGCGCTCTCCGCCGAGGAGGCCGGCGAGCTCTTCGCGAAGGCCAAGGAGCAGTACCGGCTCAAGTCCTACTCGGACGTCCTCGCCACGCTCGACCGCCTCGATGAGCTCACGGCCGCTCCCGCGTACGAGACGCATCGCGCCGCGCTGCTTCCCGCGCTCTCCTTCTATCGCGGCGCGGCCTGCGCGGGTCTGGGCCGCAGCCAAGAAGCCCGCGGGCACTTCGAGATCTACCTGACGCACAATCCCGACGCCTCGCTCGATCCCGCCATGCACCCGCGCGCGGTGGCCGCAGCGCTCGAGGAGGCGCGGAAAGGTCTCGCGCAGAAGACGACGACTTCGGCTCCCGGCGGCGCTCCCGGATCGCTGGAGGACCAGTACCGCGCCTTCCGCCCGACCCCCGGCCTCTCCACGCCTCAACGCCTGGAGGAGTGGGCGGAAGGGCCCGTGCGTCACTTCCTGACCTCCCAGCAGCAGCAAGAGTTTTCGCGTCTGGCCGACCCGGTCTCGCAGTCCGAGTTCGTCTCCCATTTCTGGAAGATGCGCGACTCCCGCCCCGAGACGCCCGAGAACGAGTTCCGAATGGAGTTCGAGAAACGGGTGGCGTTTTCCGACGCGCTGTTCGGCCACGACGAGATCCCGGGCAGCATGACGGACCGCGGGATGGTCTTCATCCTCATGGGAGCTCCGACCTACGTGGGGCGCAAGCCGCTCACCGCCGCCGACGACGCGGACGACCCCGAGTGGCTGCGGCGCCAGCGCAGCCACGTCATCTGGACCTCGTCGGCCCCGGTCAACCGGGCTCAGGGGACGGGACGCGCGGACATGAGCCCGCCGCGCAGCGTCAGCGAAGCTTCGAACTGGCGGGAGGTCTGGCACTACCGCCGCCAGCACCTGCCCAGGGACGTTCCCTACCTTCAGGTGGACTTCGACTTCGTCACGAAACGGGGTTACGGGAAGAGCGTGCTGCAGCGGGACGCGCAGATCCTCGACACGCTCGAGCGCACGAAAGCGCGCCTCCGGCAAGCCGCGTCCTGAATCGGCTCCCGCGGAATCCGGGATCGCGAGGCGCTGTTAGGGTCCGCGTCGTGAAGAGACTCCTGGGCGTCCTCCTCGCTCTCCTGGCCGCCGGTTCTCCGGCGGAGGCCGATCCGGAAGCCCGCGACCGCATCCTGAAGCACTTCGGGGGTTGGTACTCCTTCTATCCGAACTCACGCATCTCGGTGCGCGAGACCGACGAGGTCAAGATCGCCGGCCTCGAGGCCTATCGGGTCCAGCGCCACGCGGAGTCCGAGCGCAGCCGTGAGGCCAACGTCGCGCTGCTCGACCGTGAGCGGGACGAGGTCTTCGTGGGCCGTGTGCTCCACGATGCCGAGCGCGCGGCGGCGAAGCGCGCCTTCGATCCGTTGATCGACGGCCCGGAGATCGAGAGGCATCTCTCCGATGCTTTCGGCGTCCCGGCGACGCTCACGGTCAAGGGAACGCGCGGGGCGCTCAAGGAGATCAACGTGGCGCTGCGCCAGATCGAGTCCGCCTGGGTCAACATGCCGGGCTACGTTTCGGAGGACGGCGCGTCCATCCTGCTCGGAGAGTTCCAGTCACTGAAAGACGGCGCGGAGGCGTTCCGCCGGAAGCTCCTCGCGGATAGGCCCGGCGTGCGGCTCGGCCGGGGCGCGCCGATGGTGGTGGAGTTCGTGGACTTCCAGTGCGAGCGGTGCCGCAAGCGGGCGCCGGAGGTCAAGAAGTTCGTGGGGGAGGCGGGGGGCTCGGTCGAGGTCCGCTTCTTCCCCCTGGTCAAGATCCATCCCTGGGCGTTCGCCGCCGCCGAGAGCGGCGCGGCCCTCGCTGCGCTGTCGCCGCAGCTCTACGAGAGCTACGAGTCCGCGCTCTTTGCTCGGGCGGAATCGATGAGCCCCGAGGGGGCGCGCCAGCTCGCGGAGGACGTCGCGGAAGCCGCGGGCCGCGCGAAAGACTTCGCCTCGGAGGTGTCGAGCGGCCGGCCGCGCGAACGCGTGCTCTCCGATCTGCGGCTGGGCATGCGGATGGGGGTGGTCGGGACGCCGTGGTTCTTCTACGAGGGCACGATGGTCTCGGCGGAACAGGACCTCCTCGAGACGTTCGTCCGCGAGCGTTCGGGCGCCGTTCCCGCCCCGAAGGCGCCGCCCAGGACCCAGTGACCCGGCGCGGGCGGCACGGCCTCCTCGCCGCCCTGTCCCTGCTCCTCCTCGCGGCCTCCTGCAGCCGCCCGGACACGAAAACATCCGGACGGAACGACCGGCTCGTGGCCTCCCCCGTGGAAGCCGCCGACGTCCCCAGCCGGCGGCCGCGCGCGCCGGGCGGCCCGCTGCCGGTCATCTGGATCGGTCTCGACGGGCTCGACTGGGAGCTCCTCGACCGGCTCGCCGCGGCGGGCCGCATGCCCCATTGGGCCCGGCTCGCCGCGGAAGGCCACGCGGGTCGGCTCCAGGCCTTCCAGCCTCTGATCTCGCCGATTCTCTGGACGACGGCCGCGACCGGCGCCGATCCGAGCGCTCACGGAGTCCTGGATTTCCAGGAGGTCGAGCGGCGCACCGGCCGCAAGCTGCCGATCTCCGGCAACTCGCGCGCGGTCCCCGCCGTGTGGAACGTAGCCTCCGCGCAGGGGAAGAAGGTCGGCGTCGTGGGCTGGTGGGCGACTCATCCGGCCGAGCAGGTGGAGGGCTTCTTCGTGTCGGACCGGCTCGCGCCCCTGCTGTTTCCCGAGGCGCCGGGGGTAGCCCTCGCCTACCCGACGTCGCTCGCGGCGGG
>JBHENW010000102.1:0-15957 GCA_046261875.1 Thermoanaerobaculia bacterium
CGACCTGCGCGGCCGCGAGCAGATCCTGAAAGTCCATACCCGCAACACGCCGCTCTCCGAGAGCGTGGATCTGTCGGTCATCGCCCGCGGAACGCCCGGTTTCTCCGGCGCGGACCTGGCGAACCTGGTCAACGAGGCCGCGCTGAACGCCGCGCGTTTCAACAAGAAGAAAGTCGAGATGATCGACTTCGAGTACGCCAAGGACAAGGTCATGATGGGCCCCGAGCGCAAGTCCATGATCATGACCGAGGAAGAGAAGACGAACACGGCGTATCACGAAGGCGGCCATGCCCTCGTCGCCGCGCTGCTGCCCGACGCGGACCCGCTGCACAAGGTCACGATCATTCCGCGCGGCCGCGCGCTCGGGGTCACGATGCAGCTCCCGACGGAGGACAAGTACTCCCACACGAAGGAGTACCTGGAGTCCACGATCACCGTGATGATGGGGGGCCGGATCGCGGAAGAGACCTTCCTCGGGCACATGACGACCGGCGCCGGCAACGACATCGAGAAAGCGACGGAGATCGCCCGCAAGATGGTCTGCGAGTGGGGCATGAGCGACCTCGGGCCGCTCACGTTCGGCAAGGTCGAGGGGGAGATCTTCCTCGGCCGCGATTTCGGCCGCACCCAGGATTACTCCGAGGAGACAGCCAACCAGATCGACGCCGAGGTCAAGCGCATCGTGACCGCCGCCTACAAGCGAGCCGAGAAGATCATCCACGAGCACCAGAACGTCATGCACCGGCTCGCCCGGACCCTGCTGGAGAAGGAAGTGCTCGACGGCGAGGAAGTCCTACTGCTCATCGCGGAGGAGACCGCGACGGACGTCGCGAAGCTGCGCAAGGTCGGTCCGCGCAAGCCGCCGATCGTGCCGCCTCCCGGGGCTCCGGAAGTCGCCGGCGGCGGGGTCGGCCCGCTCGTTCCCGAACCGGCTTAGGCGCGCGGCGGTCGCTTCGCGACCGGCGTGCAGAGGTCGAGCAAACGTCACGGGGGTGCCGCAGCCCGGCAACCCCGCAACGCAGGCTAAACTCCCGGAGTGACAGTTCCCGCCGACCTCGTCATCCCGGCCGCCGGCTCGGCTGAGCTCGCCGAGATCGCTTCCTGGGACGGTGTGCGGCCGGCGACCTACGCCCGCGCGGACTTCCCCGTCGACGTCATCCGCCTCCACGGCTCCTCTTCGCCCCCGATCTTCCTCTCCCGGGCGCGTCGGGCCGAGGACCTCAAGGCGCTCCCCGCTTCCCTACGGTCGCGCGCCGAAGCGGCCCTGGGTCGCTTCGGATCGCACCCCGTCTCCCTGAAGCTTCCCCGGGACCGCTCCCTCGACCTGCGGGATGGCCCGATCGTCATGGGGGTCGTCAACGTCACCCCCGACTCGTTCTCCGACGGCGGGCTCCACCTGGACCCGGAAGCCGCGGTCGCGCGGGGGCTGGCGATGTTCGAGGAGGGGGCGGCAATCGTGGACGTGGGGGGGGAATCGACTCGCCCTGCGACCTACGACGGCCCGGTCCGCGAGATCACGGCCGAGGAGGAGATCGATCGCATCGCGCCGGTCATCGCCGGGCTGCGCCGTGCGACGGACCGCCCGATCTCGATCGACACCCGCCGGAGCGCCGTGGCCCGCCGGGCACTGGAGCTCGGGGCGGAGCTGGTCAACGACGTCTCCGCCCTTCGACACGACGGTGAGATGGCGGAGCTCGTCGGAAGCGCCGGCGCGGGGCTCCTCCTCATGCACATGAAGGGGGAAGACCCCCGCACAATGCAGAACGACGTTTCGTACCGCCACCCGATCGCCGACGTCGCCGAAGCCCTGGCGGCGGCCGCGGAGCGCGCGCTGGCGGCCGGGGTCGCGCGGGAGGCGATCGTCCTGGATCCCGGGCTCGGTTTCGGCAAGAGCCCGGAGGGTAATCTCGTCCTGCTCCGCCACCTCGCGGCCCTTCGGTCGCTCGGCTTTCCCCTTGCGGTCGGCGCCTCCCGCAAAGGCTTCGTCCGGCGCTTCTCGGGGGTCTCGGAGACGTCTTCTGCCGCCGACCGTCTCCCGGGCTCCCTGGCGGCGGCCGCCGCGGCAGCCCAGGGGGGCGCCGCGATCGTGCGCGTCCACGACGTCGCGGAGACGGTCCGCTTCCTCCGCATGCACCGGGCAATCCGCTTCGCGGCGCCCGCGCTGGCGGCGGCCGCGGCGGCGCGATGAGCGAAGCGCTCTCGCGCAGTCTCGGCCCGCTGTCCAACCTGTCGTTCACGTGGCGAGACGCCGTGGACATCCTCGTCGTGTCCCTGATCACCTACTTCCTGCTGCGGCTGATCCGTGGCACGCGCGCGGTCCAGATGGTCCTGGGGATCCTCGCGATCTTCCTCGTCTACCAGGGCGCCGTGCTGCTCAAGCTCGTCGCGCTCCGCACCGTGTTGCGGCAGCTCATCTTCTATCTCCCGTTCGCCGTGATCGTGCTCTTCGCGCAGGAGCTGCGGCGCGCCCTCGCGGCCTTCGGCCGCAATCCGTTTTTCTCCCTCTTCTCCGGCTACCAGTCGGAGGAGACGATCTCGGACGTCGTCCTCGCGATGACGTCTCTCTCCGCGCGGCGGATCGGCGCGCTCGTGGTCCTCGAGCGCCGCGAGGGACTCAAGACATACATCGACAACGGGGTTCCCCTCGATGCCCGCGTCTCCTACGATCTGCTCGTGACGATCTTCGCGCCGGGGACCCCGCTGCACGACGGCGCCGTGATCCTTTCGGGAGAGCGCACGGCGGCGGCGTCCTGCTTCCTTCCCCTGTCTCTCAAGGAGGGGCTGTCGAAACGCTTCGGCACTCGCCACCGGGCGGCAATCGGCATCACGGAAGAGACCGATGCCCTGGCCGTCGTGGTTTCCGAGGAGCGGGGAACGATCTCGCTCGCGCGTGACGGGAAGCTGATCGAGGAACTCGACGGCAAGTCGCTGCGCGATCTGCTCTTCCGCGAGTTCTCCGGAGGCCGCTGAAAGCCATGTCCCGTTTCTTTCTTCGCAACCTGGGGACGAAGATCCTCTCGCTGGCCATCGGCCTGCTCGTCTGGTTCTTTCTCTCCGGCCAGCGCGAGCGGACTTCGGAGCGGAGCTACCGGATTCCTCTTTCCGTCATCAACATTCCGCCCCGCACACTCATCGCCTCGGCTCTCCCGCCCGGCGTGGACGTCCGCGTGCGGGGCCCGTTCACGGCGCTGCGCCAGCTCGAACCCGAACAGCTCGAGGCGGTCATCGACCTGCGCAGCGCCCGGACAGGCGAGCAGGTGTACCGGCTTTCGGCCGAGGACATCAACGTCCCTCCGGAGGTAGAGGTCATCGACCTCTCGCCCCAGCAGGTGCCCGTCTCCCTCGATCGCGTCGCCGAGAAAATCCTGCCCGTCATCCCCGATCTGACGGGAGCGCCGGCCGCCGGGCAGCAGGTCGTGGACGTCCAGGTCGAGCCGCGGATCGCCCGGGTCATCGGACCGGCCTCCGTGCTCGGGGGGATGACGGCCATCAACACCGACCCCCTCTCCATCGGAGGCCGGGGCGCGACGTTTTCGATGCCCGCCACGCTGTCACCCGGTGCCCCCGGTGTTCGCGTCCGGGAGGGGCAGGTCGTGACGGTGACGGTGCGCATCGGCCCCGCCCCGCCACCCCAGGCGACGCCCGCCGGAGGAAGCGACTGAAGCTCTTCGGGACCGACGGACTGCGCGCGACGGCCGGAGCTTTCCCGCTCGATCCGGAGTCGCTGCGCCTGCTCGGACGAGAGCTCGGCCGGCGCCTCCCGCGCGGAAGCGACCGGTGCGTCGTCCTGGGAGGCGACACGCGCGAGTCCACCGCCGGGATGATCGGCGAGCTCGCGCAGGGGCTGACGGAGGGGGGATGCCGGCCGGCCCATGCCGGCACCGTGCCCACGCCGGCCGTCGCGGAGCTGGTCCTGGCGCTCGGAGCCGGCGCCGGCATCTCGGTGTCCGCCTCGCACAACCCGTACGAGGACAACGGCGTCAAGATCTTCGGCCCGGACGGGCGCAAGCTGCCCGACTCGGAAGAGGAAGCCCTGGAAGCGGCATTGCTCGCCGCGCAGGGGGCCGCGGAATCCACCCGCGGGCTCGCGCCGCCGCCGCCGGTCGATCCGCGCCTGGCCGAGCGCTACCTCGAGCGTCTGGCTCCCCACGCGTCCGGCTCCATGGCCGGCCTCCCAATCGTCCTGGACGCCGGGCACGGCGCGGCTTTTCGCCTGGGGCCCGAGGCGTTGCGCAGGGCCGGGGCCCGGGTCCACCTCCTCCACGCGGAGCCGGACGGCCGCAACATCAACCGCGACTGCGGCGCGCTCCACCCCGAGGGGATGGCGGCGGAGACTAAGACGCGCGGCGCCGCGCTCGGGGTTGCGCTGGACGGCGACGCCGACCGATCGATATTTTCCGACGAGCAGGGCCGGATCCTCGACGGCGACGACGTCCTCTGGATCCTCGCGCGCGACTGGAAGCGCCGCGGGCGGCTGGCCGAAGGCGGCGTCGTCGGCACCGTCATGTCGAACTACGGTCTCGAGTCCGCGCTGGCGCGCGAGGGCATCGCCTTTCATCGGGCGGCGGTCGGCGACCGCAACGTGGCGCGGAAGATGGAGGAGACCGGCGCGGTTCTCGGCGGGGAGACTTCGGGCCACATCCTCCAGCCCTTCTCCCCTTCCGGCGACGGGATCCTGACGACGCTGCTTCTCGCATCCGTCGTCGTGGAGAACGGCGGATCCCTGTCGGCGCTGGCCACGCTGCAGAAGTCACCGCAGGCTTTGCGAAACGTCCGCGCGGCTCGGCGCGTCCCGATCGACGGCGATTCTGCGATCGGAGCGGCGGCCGAGCGCGCCGCCGCCCGCCTTTCGAGCCGGGGGCGCGTTTTCCTTCGTTACTCCGGCACCGAGCCGTTGCTGCGGATCCTCGTGGAAGGTCCCGAAGCGGCCGAGGTTCGAGCGATCGCCGACGACCTGGAGAGGACCGCGCGCGAGGCGATGGCTTGACGGGGGTCGAGGCGATCCTCTTCGACGCCGGCGGAACGCTCATCCACGTCGACGGCGAAAGGTTTTGCCGCGCCGCCGGAATTCTCTACCGCGCGGGGCGCTTTCGCGCCGCCGAGGGCGCCGGGATCAGTGCCGTCCAGGAGGCGCTCGAACGCAAGCCCGACTCGACGGACGCCGAGCGTCTCCCGGCGTTCCTCGACGCGATCCTGACGGCCCTCGGCCTCGAGTCGCCGGCGACGAGGCGGGAAGCGGCCGGCCGGATCCGGGAGGAGCACGGACGCTCGAACCTCTGGTCGGCGCCGTGCGAAGGGGCGGGCGAGGTCCTCGACGCGCTCCGGGCACGGGGGTACCGTCTCGGTCTCATTTCCAACGCGGACGGGAGGGTCCGCGGACTTCTCGAGGCGGCGGGGGTCGCCGGAAAGCTCGATCTGATCCTGGACTCCGCCGAAGTCGGCATGGAGAAGCCCGACGCGAGGATCTTCCGGGAGGGGGCGCGGCGGATCGGCGTGGACCCCGGGCGGTGCGCTTACGTCGGCGACATCTACGAGATCGACGTGGCGGGGGCCGAAGCGGCGGGGATGCGGGCGATCCTGATCGGAGATTGCCCGGCGCCGGGCACCGTCACGCGGGTAAAGGAGCTGTCCGCATTGCTCGAGCTCTTTCCCTAGCGGGCCGGTTTCCAGCGAGGACACCGACAGCCGTCCTTTTCGCTCGCGGCGCGGGAAGTCTCCCGAAGGGAGGAGACCCGTGCCGCGGGAGCCGGAGCGGAGGAGCGGCCGGGCGGGCGGTCGAGGGGGATCCGCGAGCCGCCCGCCGGTGCCGAAGGCAGGACGCGAGCGAAGCGGAGACGACGGTTATCTCTCGATCTCGGGCAGAGTCTCGCTCGAGAAGTTGGGCTCGGAGAAAACCAGCGCCGTGCCCCCGATCGGCAGCAGAGCCGTGTGGTTGCGGTCGGCGAAGTCCAACCGCACCTCGAAGTATCCGGACGGCGAGACGGCCATGAGCCGCCCCGGCTTGTTTTTCAGCTCGAGCGCGGGGCAGAAGATGATCACGCGGGCCGGCAGGTCCAATCGGCGCCTCCTGACTGTTGCTCGTTCTTCAGCCTCCGATTATCTCAAGCATCTGCTCCCACGTCACCGTCCGAACCTTCAGCTCCGCCGCCCGGGCGGCTTTCGAGCCGGCATCCTCTCCGACGACGACGTAGTCGGTCTTCCGGGAAACGGAGCCGGCCACTCTGGCGCCGGCTTGCTCGAGGCGCCGGGCCGCCTCTTCCCGGGTGATCCCCGGGAGGGCTCCCGTCAGGACGACAATCCGGCCCGACAGCGTGCCGGGCGCGGCCGGAGGCGGGGCGCCCGACTGGAAACCGAGACCGTGCGCGCGGAGCCTCTCGATGAGCGCCGCGTGCCGGGGATGGCGAAACCATTCCACGACTGCCGCCGCGGTGTTCGGGCCGATGTCCTCGACTTCCTGGAGCTGCTCCTCGGTGGCGGACCCCAGCGCATCGACCGATCCGATGCGCGAGGCCAGCGACCGCGCCGCGCGCTCCCCGACGTGGCGGATCCCGAGCGCGAAGAGGAGACGCGAGAGGTCGTTTTGCTTGCTCGCCTCGATCTCCGCGAGCAGGTTGGAGGCGGACTTCTCCCCCCAGCGTTCCAGGGAGACGAGGTCATCCGCCCGCAGGGCGTAGATCGAAGCGACGTCCGAAAGGAGCCTCTCGCGGAGGAGCTGGTCCGCCAGTTTCTCACCGAGCCCCTCGATGTTCATCGCTTTCCGGGAACAAAAGTGCCGGATCGCCTCCCGCACGACGGCCGGGCAGGCCGGATTCACGCACCGGGTCGCGACCTCCCCCTCCGCGCGCGACACCGGATCGCCGCAGACCGGACACCGGTCCGGCATGACGAACGGCGCGGAGCCTTCGGGCCGGCGGTCCAGCAGGACGCGCACGACCTTGGGGATGACGTCGCCCCCCTTCTCCACTACGACGGTGTCGCCGACCCGCACGTCCTTGCGCGAGAGGTCTTCGTAGTTGTGCAGGGTGGCGCGCTTGACCGTCGTGCCCGCGAGCTGCACGGGATCGAGGTGCGCCACCGGGGTGAGGATGCCCGTCCTCCCGACCTGGACCGTGATGTCGCGGACCAGCGTCGTGGACTCCTGGGCGGGATACTTGTAGGCGAGGGCCCACCGGGGCGACTTGGACGTCGTACCGAGGCGTCGCTGGGCTTCCCGGTCGTCCACCTTGACGACGACGCCGTCCGTCTCGAAGTCGAGCTCGGCGCGCCGGTCGGCCCAAGCGGCGATGAACTCGCGGACCTCCCCGAGGTCGCGGCACCGCGCCCAGTGCGCGTGCACGGGGAAGCCGAGCTCCCGGAGGCGTTCGAGCGATTCCCCCTGCGTGCCCGGCATGCCCGGATCCTCGACGAGCGCATAGATCCAGGCGCGCAGCCCGCGCCGGGCGGTCACGCGCGAGTCGAGCAGGCGCATCGTGCCGGATGCGGCGTTGCGGGGGTTGGCGAAAAGGGGCTCGCCCGCCGCCTCCCGCGCCGCGTTCAACCGCTCGAAGGCCTTCTTCGTGTAGAAGACTTCCCCGCGCGCCTCGACGTGGCCGCGCTCGGGGATCTGGAGGGGGATGGACCGGATCGTCCGGACGTTCTCCGTCACGTCCTCGCCCCGCATGCCGTCGCCTCGGGTGGCCCCGCGCAGGAGCCGGCCGTTCTCGTATCGCAGCGAAATGGAAAGCCCGTCGATCTTGAGCTCCGCGATGTAACCGGCCGGGTCGCTCCCCAGCCCGCGGCGCACCCGCGTTTGCCAGGCCTCCGCTTCCTCCCAGGAGTAGGCGTTCTCCAACGACAGCATCGGCACGCGGTGCTCCACGGTCGCGAAACCTTCCGCGGGTTGGCCGCCGACGCGGCGGGTGGGTGAGTCCTCCGTGGCCAGCTCGGGATACCGCCTCTCCAGCGCGGCGAGCTCCTGCATGAGCTGATCGAACTGCGCGTCGGAAATCTCCGGGCGGTCGTCCACGTAGTAGAGACGCTCGTGACGCCGGATCTCGGCGCGCAGGGCTTCGACGCGGTCTCGCGCCTCCTCGGGCGCGCCGGCGTCCGCGCGCGCCGCAGGCGAATTTTCGCGCATGCGCGGCATGCTACAGTCAGCGCGATGCTCCGGGCAAAGGCGCGGATCATGCTTCTCGCTCTGGCGGGAAGCGCGTGGTTCCCCCTTGCGCGCGCCGCCGAGCTCACGCCGCCGATCGCCTCCTACCAGATCTCCTGCCGGCTCGACGCGGAGCGCAAGACGGTGGAGGGGACGGAGCTGCTCACCTGGACCAACCGCACGCGCGCGACGGCGGAGACCCTCCAGTTCCATCTCTACCTGAATGCCTTCCGCAACACCCTTTCGACCTTTCACCGATCGGTCGGAGGCGCGCGCGACCCGCTGCCGGACTCCTGGGGATCGGTCGAGATCACGCGGATGAGCCTCGCGGATGGAACGGACCTGCTCCCCGGATTGCGTTACATCGCTCCGGACGACGGCAACCCGCACGACCGCACGGTCGCGGAGGTCCCGCTGCCGCGCCCGGTCGCACCGGGCGAGACTCTCCACGTCGCCATCGACTTCCGATCGCGGCTCCCGCGCGTCTCCAACCGCACCGGCTACAAGGGCGACTTCTTCTTCGTCGCGCAATGGTTCCCCAAGCTCGGCGTGCTCGAAGAGACCGGATGGAACTGTCACCAGTTCGAGGCGCGCACGGAGTTCTTCGCCGACTTCGGCAACTACGACGTGACCATCGACGTGCCCGAGGAATATCGGGGGAAGGTCGGCGCGACCGGACGACAGGTGGAGGAGCGGCCGGCGCCGGGGAACCGGGTCCTCTACCGCTTCCGCCAGGAGAGCGTCCACGACTTCGCGTGGACCGCGGACCCCGACTACCGGGTGCATCGCGACGTGTTCCGGGAGCCGGGCTTCCCGGAAGTCGAGCTGATCCTGTTCCTTCAGCCGGAGCACGCCGGACAGGAGGAGCGCCATTTCCGCGCGGCCAAGGCCGGCCTCTCCGGCTACGGCCGCGTGCTCGGGCCCTATCCCTACCCGACGCTCACGCTCGTGGACCCGCCGTGGGGAGCCCGCGGCGCCGGCGGCATGGAGTACCCGACTCTCATCACGTGCGGGACCTGGTGGAGCGCGCCGCTTTCCGTGCAGACCCCGGAGAGCGTGACCGTCCACGAGTTCGGCCACCAGTATTTTTATGGCCTGCTCGCGACCAACGAGTTCGAGGAGCCCTGGCTCGACGAGGGTTTCAACAACTACATGCAGGCGCGCGTCCTCGCGAGCGCGTTCGGTCCGAACAACCCGGTCGTGTCGGTCTTCGGGTACCGCTTCGCGCTCGGCATTCCCATCCACCATCCCCTCGACTCCAACCGGCGCTATTTCGCCGGAGCGACGGCGGACTTCCTCGCGACGCCGAGCTACCGATATCGGGACCGCGACTCCTTCGCCCTGAACGCCTACAGCAAGACGGCCCTGACGATGGCCACGCTCGAGCGCCTCCTCGGCCGCCCGGCGATGGACCGCGCCCTGCGCCTCTACGCCGACCGGTGGCGCTTCCGCCACCCCCGAACGGCGGACTGGATCGCGGCGGTGCGGGACGCGACCGGACGAGACTGGGGATGGTTCTTCGAGCGGACGTTCTTCTCGTCGGGCGTGGTGGACTACGCCGTGGCGGAGGCGACGTCGCGGAGATCCGCTCCCCCGCGAGGCCTCTTCGAGAGCGGCGGCGCGCTCGTGGAGAAACGGCCGCCGGAGCTCGCCTCTCCCCGGGGTTTCGACACCCTCGTCACCGTGACCCGCGTCGGTGACGTGCCGATGCCCGTGGACATCCTGCTGCGGTTCGAAGGGGGCCGGACCTACCGATCCTCGTGGGACGGCGAGGCCCGCTGGAAGCGGTTCCGGGTCGCGGGCGGGCCCCGCCTGATCGAAGCGCTCGTGGACCCGGAGGAGAAGATCCTGTTGGATGCCGACCGCACGAACAACGGCCGGCGCGTCGAGGGGGATCCGCGCGCGGCCTCGCGCTGGACGGCGCGCAGCCTCTTCTGGATGCAGAACATCCTGGACTTCCTGACGGTGGTCTGGTGACCACCCGTTTGACCGCCGGGCGCTGCTTTCTGCGGGGGCTCGGGCTCTCTCTCGGGCGCCCCTACCTCGCCCTGTCGCTCTGGTTGATCCAGTTACTGCTCGCCGCGGTCGTCATCCTGCCGATGAGCAACACGCTCCACGCGCAACTGGACCACTCCCCCGCCGCCGACCGCATGGTGGCGACACCCGACTACGGCTGGTGGGAGACCTTCCGGCGCACGCATCCCGACGTGCTGGGGACGTTCCCGGAGCTCGCGGCCGGCCTGCTTTCGCCGGAAGGAGCCAGGAGCGCGGACGTCCGGGGACTGCGCGGCGTGGGCGCCGTCGCTCTGTCGCTGGCGGTCCTCGCGGCCATCGTGCACGCTTTCGCGCTCGGCGGAATCCTGGGGGCGCTGCGGGAGCCGAGCGCCTCGCTCGTGACCTTCTGCCGCGAAGGGATGCGCCGCTTCCCCGCGTTCCTCGCCTTCACGCTCGCCGCCGCCGCCGCCGCGCTCCTCGCCTACCGCTGGCTGTGGGTCGAAACCGGCCGGGCCATGAAGGACCGGGCCCTGGAGCTCGACTCGGAGCCGCAGGCCATGGCGCTCACCGCCGTCCGCCTGCTCGTCCTGCTCCTGGCGCTCGCCGCGATCAAGCTCCTCGCCGACTCGGTCCGGACGATCTGGGTGGCGAGGCCGGACCTTCCCCCGGTCTCGCGTTTTTTCGCGGGAGTGGCCGGGGCGCTTTCCCGTCCCGCGCGCCTCCTCGGCGTGCTCTTCCTCTATGCGCTGGTCACCGCGGCGCTCTACCTGCTCTGGCTGCTCCTGGATCCCTCCGCGGGCGGGGAAGCGCGCTTCGCTCTCGTTCCGCTCATCCTCACGCAGCAGGTTTTCGTTTTCCTCCGCCTGCTCGTGAAAGTCGGCTACTACGCGGGCGTCTCGGAGGCGCTGACGCGCATGCCCTCTCCCGAGTACTCCTACGTGTCGCCCGCCCGGCCCTCAGCGGCTCCCGGGGCTGCGGATGAACCCCTGCTCGAGGGGCCGTCCCGCGGCGTCTAGCCGCACGCGATACACGAAGGGCTGCCTCCGGAACCGGCTCTCCCGGTCCCACGGTCCCGTGAACCACGGCAGAAAGCGCAGATCCTGCAGGGTGACGTGGGTCGTGCCGTCCGCCTGCTTCTGCACGGTCGCGAGGGGGAAACGGGCGAAGTCCAGGTAGATGCGCACCTCCGGCAGCGCATATACGGCGTCGAGGACCGGAGAGGCCGGAGGCTTGCGCCACCGCCGGACCCTCACGCGGCCGGGGGGAGGGTATCCGTCGGCCAGGCTCTTCCAGATTTCCGAGAATCGGGTCGGGGGGTCAGGGCTGCCGTCGCCGCGGGCGAAGGGGCCGATGTCGAAGAATGCCGCGTGGACTTCTCCTTCGTGCTCGGCCAGGCCGAGCCAGCGAAAGGGAGAGAGAAACTGCGGAAGAGCAGCCACGCGGGCGCCCGGCGGAGGACGGTCGATCGCCTTCCAGGTCGCCAGCGCGCGGGCGTGGAGGACGGCGCAAAAGGCGAGGTAGAGCAGGAGAAGGGACGCCCCGATCCGGGCGAGCAGCCGGCCGCGCGGCCGGAAGATGACCGCAGCCAGAAGTGAGAGCGCGACGATTCCGCTGAACACGGGATCCAGGATGAAGACCCAGTCGAGCGCGAAGCGGTGCCGCGTCAGGGGGATCAGGAACATCGTTCCGAACGAGGTGATCCAGTCGAACAGGATGTGCGTCACGACTCCGACCGCCGCGAAGAGCCACAGAACCGCCAGCCGGGCGTGCGAGAACAGCCCGCGGACGACGAGCGCGATGGCGAGGGCCAAAAAAGGAAGCACGAGGAAGGAATGAGTCCAGCCGCGGTGGCTCCGCAGATACTCCAGCCGCTCCCCGAACGCAAAGAGGAAATCCAAATCGGGGATCATGGCGGACGCCATTCCGAGCACGAGCGCGGCGCGAGCGCCCGGCCGCTCGGTCAGCGCCCGTGTGAAGACCGAGCCCGCGATGCCATGGCTGACGGTGTCCATGTGCGCGCGGATGATAAACGGCGCGGATCGGCTGTCCTGGCACGACTCTTGGACGGGCTCCCGTCATGGAAACAGACTCCGGCAGCACCGTCTCGGTCTGGATGGCCACGGCGGAGGTCCCCGCGGGGCGGCCTCTGTCGCGCGACGAGCGCGCCGACGTGTGCGTCATCGGCGCGGGCATCTCGGGCCTGACGACAGCCTACCTCCTGGGGCGCGAGGGGCGATCGGTCGTCGTCATCGACGACGGTCCGCTGGCGGGAGGCGAGACCTGCCGGACCACGGCCCACCTCACCAACGTCATCGACGACCGGTACCGCTGGCTGGAGCAGGTCCATGGCGAAGAAGGCGCCCGTCTCGCCGCCGAAAGCCACACGGCCGCCATCGACCGCATCGAAGCGATTGCGCTCGAAGAAGCGATCGCGTGCGACTTCGCTCGGGTCGACGGGTACCTCTTCAACCCGCGCGAAGAGAAACAGGAAGACCTCCCCGAGGAGCTCGAGGCGGCGCGGCGCGCCGGGCTCTCCGGCGTGGAACTGCTGCCTCAGGTCCCCTGGGATTTCTTCGACACGGGGCCGTGCCTGCGCTTCCGCAACCAGGGGCAGTTCCATCCGTTGCTCTACCTGTCCGGGGTGGCCCGCGCCATCGAGCTCCGGGGGGGAAAGATCTACACGGGAACGCACGCGTCCGAAATCGCCGGCGGGTCCCCCGCGCAGGTGGCGACCTCTCAGGGGCCGGCAATCACCGCCGACGCCGTCGTCGTGGCGACGAACTCCCCCGTCAGCACGCGCGTCGCCATCCACACGAAGCAGGCCCCTTACCGTACCTACGTCATCGGAGCCCGCGTCCCCGCCGGGTCCATTCCGGCCGCGCTCTACTGGGACACGCCCGATCCCTATCACTACATCCGTCTCCAGCGCGGCTCGAGACCCGGAGAGGAGATCCTCATCGTCGGCGGCGAAGATCACAAGACGGCGCACGAGGAGAACCCCTCTCAACGGCACGAGAACCTCGAGCGCTGGACGCGCGAGCGGTTCCCGATGGTGCAGGGCGTCGACTTCCGCTGGTCCGGCCAGGTTCTCGAGACCGTGGACGGCGTGGCGTTCATCGGAAAGAGCCCGGGAGCCGGCGAGAAGAGCGTCTACGTCGCCACCGGCGACTCCGGCATGGGCATGACCCACGGAACGATCGCGGGCATTCTGCTGACGGACCTGATCCTCGGCCGGGACAATCCCTGGGTGAAGCTCTACGATCCGTCGCGCGTTTCCCTCCGCGCCGCGGGCGAATTCGCCCGGGAGAACCTCGACGTGGCCACGCATTTCGCTTCGTACGTCTCCCCGGGCGACGCGGCCGACGTCGCGGAGATCCCCCCGGGGTCCGGTGCCGTCGTCCGCCGGGGGCTCAAGAAGATCGCCGCATACCGCGACCCCTCCGGCGCCTTGCACGAGCTGTCCGCCGTCTGCACGCACGTGGGATGCATCGTGCGCTGGAATTCCATGGAGAAGTCGTGGGACTGCCCCTGCCACGGCTCCCGATTCGATCCCGCGGGCCGCGTGCTCAACGGTCCGGCGATCTCCCCGCTGGGCCCCGCGGAAGACTGAGCCGCCGCCGGGCGCGCCGTCCGGCGCGTGGGTCCTTATAATTCCCGGATGCGGTCCGTCCTCCTGGTGGATGACACCGGCCTGTTCCGGGAGGCGGGCGAAGCGCTCCTCCGGCGGACCCACTGCACGCTTCTGACCGGCTCGACGGGAAGCGAAGCGCTCGCGATCGCGCGGCGGGAAAAGCCGGACCTCGTGTTTCTCGACGCGCAGATGAGCGGCATGACCGGCATCGACGTGTGCAGGGTCCTCAAGGCCGATCCGGCCTTCAGCCACACGCCGGTGATCATCGCGTGCGGCGACGAGAAGTGCGAAGAGGAAGCGATGCGCGCGGGCGCTTCGGGCCTCCTCTCGCGTCCCCCCGAAGAAACGGATTTCTTCGAGAGCGTGCGCAAGTACCTCCAGGTCTTCCCGCGCGACGAGGCACGGTCGGCCGTGGGCTGGTCCGTGACGTTCTGGAGGGACGGAATCCAGTACGAGGGGACCATTCGCGACCTCTCCCGGGGCGGGCTCTTCGTCCGGACCCCGGTCCGGCTGCCCATCGGCGCCCGGATCGAAGTGTCCTTCGACGTTCCCGGCGACAAGCCCGGCCGCACCGTCGTGGCCGAGGCGATCGTCGTGAGGATGGGACAGGAGCCAGATCGCGGAATCGGCTGCCGCTTCTTCCGGCTGACCTCCTCCGCGCGGACGCATCTCGAGGAATGTCTGCGACTCCTCGAGCTCGGCGAGGTCACGGCGAGGTAGCTGTCACCTGTCAGGACGGATAGCTGACCGCTGAGGGCTGAGAGCTCGGTTTCGCGAGGTCCACGAGCTCGATGCCGGCCTCCCGCGCCACGGCGAGCGACTTTTCGTCGCGATAGAACTCGCCGTAATAGACCCGCGAGAGTCCCGCGTTGGCGATCAGCTTGAAGCAGGGCCAGCACGGACTCGCCGTCGTATAGATCTCCGCCCCGGAGATGGACACCCCGTTGCGGGCGGCCTGGATGATCGCGTTGGCCTCCGCGTGCACGGTCGAAATGCAGTGGCCTTCCTCGATGACGCAGCCGACATCCTCACAGTGCGGCATCCCTCGGATCGAGCCGTTGTAGCCGGTAGACAGGATCGTCCGGTCGCGGGCGATCACGGCGCCCACGTGCTTGCGCGGGCAGGTGGATCGCGTGGAGACCTGCCGCGCGATGTTCATGAAGTACGTGTGCCAGTCCACGCGCTGAGGCATCGGCGGATTATGCACGACGCTCCGCGCGGCGCGGCGGTGTGTCAGAATGCTCGCTTCATGAGCAAACCCCGCCGCGTGGTGGTCACGGGTATGGGCGCCGTGACCTCGATCGGCACGGACCTGGCCGGATTCTGGTCCGCGCTCCTCGAGGGCGTCTGCGGCATACGCCCGATGAGCCTCTTCGATCCCGCCGCCTATCGCACGCAGACGGCCGCCGAGGTGGCCACCATTCCCGACGACTTCGTCACGGACGCCGAGAAGCGGCGAATGTCCCGGGCCGATCGGATGGGACTGGCCGCCGCGAACGAGGCGCTCGCGCACGCGGGCCTCGACGTGTCGGCGGAAGACCCCACGCGCATCGGCGTCATCCTCGGTGGTGGCACTTCCGGCCTGCTCGACTCGGAGGCGTATTTCGAGCGCCATCTCCGGGGACTGCCGGCGCGTCCGTCCCGGGTCCTCAACCACCTGCCCGACGCGATCACGGACCGCGTTGCCCAGCGGTTCGGCCTGGAGGGGATCAAGTCCACGATCACGACCGCCTGCTCCTCTTCCGCCAACGCGATGGGGTACGCGTACGACGCGATCGTGTCCGGCCTGGCCGACGTGGTACTGACGGGAGGCTCGGACGTCCTGGCGCGGCTGACCTACGGGGGGTTCAACTCGCTCCGGTCGGTCGACCCCGATCCCTGCCGGCCGTTCGACCGTGAACGGCGCGGCCTTTCCATCGGCGAAGCGGCCGGCATCCTCGTCTTCGAGGAGGCGCAGCGGGCGCGGCGGCGCGGCGCCCCGATCCTGGCGGAGTTTCTCGGCTACGGGGTGACTTCCGACGCCTACCACATGACCGCGCCCGACCCGTCCGGCGCCGCCGGGGCGCGCACGATCCGCGCCGCTCTCACGGCCGCCGGGGTCAACCCGGACGAGGTCGATTACGTCAACGCCCATGGCACGGCCACACCCCAGAACGACTCCGCCGAAACGGCGGCTTTGAAGGTCGCGCTCGGCGAG
>JBHENW010000103.1:0-9300 GCA_046261875.1 Thermoanaerobaculia bacterium
AGTTTTGGGTGTTTTACAACGGGTTGACGGATCTGGACGTGACGTTGACGGTGAGGGAGAACCCGACGGGGATCGTGAAGACGTACCGGAAGGATCCGGGCAGCGCGTGCGGCGGCTTCGACACCTCCGGCTTCACCGGCGCTCCCCAGACGGTCTCGATCGACGTCCGCGCCTGGGACTTCTCTCCCGGCGGCCCGATCTCGCCTCCCCTCCGGCTGCAGGCCGGCGTGGAATATCGGCTGGTCTTCCGCAATGCGGATCCGCCGGGGACCGCCAACCCACGCCACGGCTTCTCGGGCATCTCCGATCTCGGTCTGCCGGGCACCGATGACATCCGCCTCGGCGGACCGGACTTCGTCATACCCTCCTTCGTTCCGCAGCCTTTCCACCGCGGCACGCACCCCTTCGGCTGCACGCAGAACGACTGCGGCGGCGACCCCGAACAGCACGTCGGCATGGTCGGCTTGCTCGTCATCGAGTGAGCCACGGCCGGGGGCGAGGCTACAATCGGCGCTGATGGCGGAGCCCGGAGCGAACCCCACACCCGAAGACGACCGGAGCGAGGACGACCGGCGCGCTGAAGCAGCCGCGATCAACCGCAAGCGGACGCTCGAGGACTGGGAGGAGAAGAAGAAGCGGTGGCGCTCCATGGGAGTTCCCCCCGCGCTTCCCGCCGCGGGATCGACCAAGCCGAAGAAGTAAGGGAGCGCCGGCGGATCCGGGAGGGAGGTGCCGATGAAGCTCGAGAGCCCGGCGTTCCCCGATGGGGGCTCGATCCCACGAACGTACACCTGTGACGGCCGCGACGTCTCCCCGCCGCTCTCCTGGACGGACCTGCCCGCGGGGGCTCGGACGCTGGCGCTGATCTGCGACGACCCGGACGCGCCGGCGAAGACCTGGGTGCATTGGGTGCTCTTCGACCTGCCCGTCTCGGTCGGGGAGCTTCCCGAGGGCGTGCCGTCCCAGCCGGAGCTCCTCGGAGGACGACAGGGAACCAACGACTTCCACAAGATCGGCTACGGAGGGCCGTGCCCTCCGAGCGGGACGCACCGCTACTTCTTCAAGCTGTACGCGCTCGCCTCCGTCCTAGCGCTTCCGGCCGGCGCCACGAAAGCGCAGGTCGAGAAGGCGATCGAGGGACAGGTCCTCGCCGACGCGAGCCTCATGGGCAGGTACTCGCGGGGCTGATCTGCGAGCCAGGCGCCCCGCGTCCCCGCTGGCCGAAGACTTCCGTTCGATCGAGCGCGAGGTCATCGCCTGCCGGCGCTGTGCGCGGCTCGTGGCCTGGCGGGAGAGCGTCGCGCGCCATCCGCCGCGCCGATTCGCGGGACAGACCTACTGGGCCCGGCCGGTGCCCGCCTTCGGAGACCCTTCCGCGCGGCTTCTCGTCGTCGGCCTCGCCCCGGCCGCCAACGGCGGCAACCGGACCGGGCGGGTCTTCACGGGGGATGAGTCGGGCAACTTCCTCTTTCCCGCCCTCCACGCCGCGGGCCTCGCGAACCGGCCCGACTCGACCGGAGCCGGGGATGGCCTCGCGCTCCGCGGGGCGCTCATCACCGCGGCCGCGCGTTGCGCCCCACCGGACAACCGGCCCGCGCCGGAGGAGCTCGCCAACTGCCGGGAGTACATGGAACGGGAGTTCGCTCTCATCGCCGGTCCCCGCGTCCTCGTCGCCCTCGGCGGGGTGGCTTTCGCTTCGTGTCTCGCCGTTCTGGAAGCCTCGGGGGCTCCGGTCATCCGGCCCCGGCCGCGATTCGCGCACGGGGCCGAGTACCGAGTCGGCGAGCACTACCTGCTCGCCTCGTATCATCCGAGCCAGCAGAACACGTTCACCGGCAGGCTGACGCAGCCGATGCTGCGGGCCGTGCTGCGCCGCGCCGCAGCCCTCGTGAAAGGGCTCACCGCCCCTATCGCGAAGGCGCTTACCGTCGGTCCGGGTTCTCCTCCGAAACTTTCTCCATCACCCGCTCGACCTCCTCGCCGACCCGATCCCGGCCGGACGTCGTAGACGCGCGCGCCAGGTCGGCCGTCGAGATGACGCCGCGCAGCTTGCCGTTCTCGACGACGAGGACGCGACGAACCTGCGCTTCCTGCATCTTGCTGCTGACTTCGGCGACGTCGCCGTTCGGCTCGACCGAAACGACCCGCCGCGTCATCACGTCGGAGACGCGGACCTCGGAGGGGCGCTTGTCGCGCTCGCCGAGGTGGAGAGACGCGTCGCGGTCCGTCACGACACCGACGACCCGGGCCTCGCCGTTGCCCTCGGTGATCGGGACGATGCCGACGTCCTCCTCTTTCATGATGCGGAGCGCACACGTCAGGTCGTGATCGGGCGCGCAGGTCTTCGGGTTGGGGGTCATCAGATCCCTGGCTTTCATAGACGCCTCCTGAGAGACATCCATATGCAGGAAATGTTCCGATCTTTTAGGGGTCGTTCGTGCATATTGCATTTTTTGGCGGATCGGGCCGCCGGAAAATGCAGGAATGCACGATTGACCCCTATTTCTTGAACAACCGGTCGAAGGCCGCCCGGGCGTCGTCGGGGGTCGCCGCCGCCCGCGAGCCGGTCAGGTCGAAGGAGCGGGCGGGGGTGTAGAGGCCGCACTGGTTGGCGAGCTTCTTGGCGGGGATCCGCGCCGGGATCCGCTGCGTGCATTCGAACCGCGCCGACGTGTCGAAGTGCATGCACTGGGCGCACGCGTGGAGGTCGGCGCGGCATTTCGCGCACGTCGTGTCGAACGCGATCTCCTCGAGGTCCGGGCGCTTGGTCCCGCAGGCGCGGCACGCGAAGACGACGGCTTTGTCCTGGTCGACGCCGCGCCCTCGCGGCGCGCCCTCGGTTCTCGGCGGCGGGGGCCCGCTGCGCCGTCCTCCGGGGCTCTCGCCTGTGTCCTGGTACCCCCGGTGGCGGTACTTCCGGTCGTTCAATCCGGGCAGTGTAGCTCTAGCGCCCCCCCTCGCTCACGAAGAGCGGAAAAGGATTGATCGCCGTGCCTTCCCACCACCGTTTCTCGGGCCCGAGGCGGAAGATCGCGAAGTGCAGGTGCGGCGTATTCGGGGGGGCGTTGCCGGACGTGCCGACGGTGCCGACGGGGTCGCCGCGTTTGAGGATCATGCCTTCCTTCAATCCCTCGGCATAGCGGTCCAGGTGTGCGTAGTAATAGGCGTACCGCTCCCGGTCGTCGAACTGATAAACCGTCAGCCCGCCCTGCTTGCTCTCGAAGACCTTGGCGACGCGCCCGTCGCCCACGGCAAGGACGGGCGTGCCGCGGGGCGCCAGGATATCCAGCGCCTCGTGAAGCCGCGAAGAGCCGCGCCGCTCGTGAAATGTGTCCTTCAGGTTCGCCAGCCGGTAGCCGCGGAGCGGAAAGCCGATCGATCGGCCTCTGAGGCCGGCGAAGTCGGCAAACGAGGGAGTCGCGGACGGCGCGGAAGCCGGCTCACCGGTGACGAGCGGCGTAGCGGCGGGACCAGGCGGGGTCACGACGGGAGACGGGCGGATCACCGGGAACGGGATCGTGGGCACCGGTGGTAGAGGTCCCCTCTTCCCGCGCCAGTCCGCGGTTGTTCGCCCCAGCACGTGTCCCGGCACGAGCCCGTCGGTCCTCCAGAGCAGGTAGTAGATCGCCAGGGCTCCGAGGAGCACTCCCAGCAGGAGCCAGCCGACATCCCTCGCCCGCATCGATGCCAAGCTTACGCGGTCGCTTTCGGGGCAGCGCCGTCACTCCTGGAGGTTGGCGGGAAGCCCCGGAGACACCAGTTCGGCGAGTTCCGCGGCGTCCCAATTCGTCAGCCGGATGCAGCCGTGGGACTGCGTGCGACTGATGCTCGCCGGTTCCGGCGTGCCGTGGATGCCGTAGTGCTCCTTGGACAGGTCGATCCAGACGACCCCCACGGGGTTGTTTGGCCCGGGGGCGAGCTTCGCCTTGGCGTGCGTGGGGTCACCGTCCCAGAAGAGCTCGGGGTTGTAATGGAAGGGCGGGTTCCTGGCGACCCCCTGGATCTTCCACTCGCCGACGGGAAGCGGATCGTGCTCGCTGCCAACGCTCGCCGGATAGCGCGCCAATACGTTCCCCGCGGCGTCCAGGGCGGAAACGGAGAGATCCGACTGGTCCACGACGACGGAAGCCGCCTTTCCCGGAGGCTGCGTACGCACCGCGGGAACGAGGATCTTCGTGCCGGCCTGGTTCCAGGCGACTCCGGGATTGAGCCGGGCCAGCAGCTTCGGGCTCGCATGAAATCTCTCTCCGAGCGCCTCCTCGATGGAGGAGTAGGACAGCGCCGGCAGCTTCGCCTTCTCCATCATGTCCTCGGGCACCGGCTGGAACGGCCCCGCCACGTCCTGTTCGGTGATCGCATACTCGATGAGCACCGGGTCCGCATCGGCGGCGAGCGCCTTCCACGTTTTCGGCCCGATCAGGCCGTCCTGCGGCGTGATCCCGCGCGCGCTCTGAAACGCCTCGACCGCCTTGCGGGTGTTTCCGCCGTACGACCCGTCGATCTCTCCGGGAGAGAAATGCGCGCGGTCGAGCAGGACCTGGGCCCGCAAAACGGCCGGCCCGCGAGCCCGCGGCGCGAGGCCCCCGGAGGGTGCGGCCTCGCTGGCGGTGCGCATGTCGGGCGGGGGCTTCGGAGGCGAAGCCTTCTTCGATGCCGCCAGCGCCGTAGCGGCGACGGAGAACAGAACGATCGGAGCGATCCGGTGCATGGAGCCTCCTCATCCGCGCCGACAGGCGCTCGGGGGTCTCCTTTCAAGATGGGTGCCGAGAAAGAGTCGCGTCAGCGCGGCTCGGCGACGACGACGAGGCGCTTGGGCGCGGGGCCGATGTAGTTGAACGGATAGCAGGTGATCAGGGTCAGGCGCGGTTTTTCCGTCGCGTGGAGCACGCGCACCGCGTCGGGCAGGACGATCTCCCGCGACACGACGCGGTAGCTCTTTTCTCCGAACGGCGTCTCCAGCTCGATGCGGTGCCCGGGGCGCAACGTTCCCAGGCGGCGGAAATGCGAGTCGCGGTGGGCGGTGATGACGCAGTTGTTCGCACCCCCCTCTGCGCCCGGCAGGGCGGTCCCCGGCACGTGGCCCGGTCCCTTCTCCAGGGTCTCCTGGTCGGCGCCGCCGAAAACGAAGTAGCTGAGTTTCGCAGAAGGAATCTTCAGCTTCGCAATGGGTTGCCCGAAGGGATAATCCTCGCGCGAGGTGGAGCTTTCCGGCCCGGACGAGGCGCGGAGGATTCCCGGGTTCTCCTCGGAGCGCCGCGCGGCCTTGTAGAGGCCGTCGGCCTCGCGCTGGGCCGTCCAGCCTCGCGCGTAGTGCCGCACGGACATGGCGCAGAGCAGAAGCCCCGCGGCGATCAGCAGTCCGGACCAGAGGGATCGCTTTCCCATCTCCGCCTCAAACCCTCCCCCCGACAGAATAATGCCGCGGAGCCGGCGGCGTAACATCGGGGGCATGCCTGACTTAGACCGCGCGCTCGAGCTCTGTGAGCAGGGAACGGCACGCCTCGCCGAAGGCGAGATCGAGGCGGCGATCGCTCTCTACACGGACTCCCTCCGGGAGCACCCCACCGCGGAGGCGTACACGTTCCGCGGCTGGGCCTACTCGTTCCTCGGAAGGATCGACGAAGCCCTGGAAGAGTGCCGCAAGGCGATCGCGACCGACCCGACCTTCGGCAATCCATACAACGACATCGGCTGCTACCTGATGCAACGGGGCGAGCTCGACGAGGCCGTTTCCTGGTTCGAACAGGCCAAGAGGGCCGGCCGGTACGAACCGCGGCACTTTCCGTATTTGAACCTCGGCCGTCTGCGGGCGGCCCGCGGGGAGTTCGCGGAAGCGGTGGCGGAGTTCTACGGCGCCCTGGAGGAGCACCCGGGCGATCCCCTGGCGCTGCGTTACCTCGAGGCGTTGAAGAAGCACGTCCAGTGACGCCGGCAGGACCATTCGTGGCGCCGGCGGAATCCCGGGCTTCCGGGAAGCGTTTAACCGACGGATAGAATCGAAAAGGGAGGATTCTTCATGCAGCGCTTCGAAATGACTCCCGCCTCGGCTTTCGAGACGACGACGGTCGCCGGCGCCGAGCGGGTGACTGCTTTCCTGCGGAAGGTCTACGGCTGGATGACGGTGGGGCTCGGAGTCACGGCGGCCGTCGCCTTCGCCGTGTCCAGCTCGCCCGCGCTCGTCCAGGCGATTTTCGGAAACCCGTTCCTCTTCTTCGGCCTCATCATCGTCGAGCTCGGCCTGGTCTTCTATCTCTCCGCGCGGGTCTCCAAGCTCGCTCCCCAGACCGCCGCCGGACTGTTTCTCGTCTATTCGGCCTTGAACGGGGCGACGCTCTCGATGGTCCTGCTCGCCTATACCGGCACTTCGATCGCGACGACGTTCGTCGTCACCGCCGGGATGTTCGGCGCGCTCGCGCTCTTCGGCACCACGACGAAGAGGAGCCTGGCCGGCGTCGGGCAGTTCTTCTTCATGGGACTGATCGGACTGTTGCTGGCCTCGGTCGTCGGCATCTTCTGGCAGAACGACACGCTGCAGTTCGTCATCTCGGTCGTCGGTGTGCTCGTGTTCACCGGCTTGACGGCCTGGGACGCGCAGCGTCTCAAGATGATGGCCTCGACCGTACCCGAGGAGCGCTTCGGGTCCTACGCGGTGGTCGGGGCCCTGGCGCTCTACCTCGACTTCATCAACCTGTTCCTGTTCCTGCTGCGCTTCATCGGCGGCCGGCGGGACTGAGGATCCGGCTCAGGTCGAGCCTCCCCCTCTGAGGAGGGGGAGCGCCCCGACCGCCGAGTCGGCCGCCGCCGGTTCCGCTTCCGGCGACGGCGTCTCCCCGGCCATCTCCCCGGGGTTGAGGAACAGGTTCGCCTCCACGCCGTACTGCCGCGTGTAGAGGTCCGCGTACCGGCCCCCGCGCGCGAGCAGCTCCTCGTGCTTCCCGCGCTCGATGATCCAGCCGCCTTCGACGACGAGGATGGTGTCGGCGCGCCGGATCGTCGAAAGCCGATGGGCGATGACGAACGTGGTGCGGCCGCGCATCAGCTCCGCCAGACCTTCCTGGATCGCGGCCTCGCTCTCGCTGTCGAGCGACGAGGTGGCCTCGTCCAGGATGAGTAACCTCGGGTCGGCGAGGATCGCCCGCGCGATCGCGACCCTCTGGCGCTGGCCGCCGGACAGGCGCACGCCGCGCTCGCCCACGATCGTGTCGTACCCGTCCGGCATCTCCCGGACGAACTCGTCGCACCGCGCGATGACGGCGGCCTGCAGGACCTCTTCGCGGGTCGCCTCGGGCCGGGCAAAGGCGATGTTCTCGTAGACCGACCCGTCGAACAGGAAATTCTCCTGCAGGACGACGCCGAGCTGCGAGCGGTAGTCCGCCAGCCGCACGGCCGAGAGATCCATCCCGTCCACGAAGATCTTCCCCGAAGTCGGCCGATAGAAGGCGGCCACGAGACCGATGAGGGTGCTCTTGCCGGCCCCGGACGGGCCGACGAGCGCGGTGGACGTGCCGGGATGCGCGACGAACCGGATGTCGTGCAGGACGGGCGTCCCCTCCCGGTACTCGAAGTTCACGTCGCGGAACTCGACCGTTCCGGTGATGCGCGGCATCGGGGCGCGGTCGCGGTCCTGCTCGTCCTCGGTCTTCTCGTCGCGGATCTCGCGGATCCGCTCCAGCCCGGCGAAGGCCTCGGTGATCTGGCTGCCGATAGAGACCATCTGCACGACCGGCCCGACGAGAAGCGCCAGGAAGGCGCTGAACGCGACGAAGGAGCCCAGGGTCATCCGGCCGGCCAGGATCTCGGTCGCGCCGACCGCCATGATGAGCAGCGTGATCGCGCCGAACAGGAGCGTAGAGACCGCCGTCACGAGGGAGAAGCCGGTCATCGTCCGCGCCACGTTGCGGAAGAGCCGGTGGACGCCGCGGGTGAAGGTCAAGGCTTCGCGGCGCTCGGCCCGGTAGGCCTTGACGACCCGAATTCCGGAAAGCGATTCGGTCAGCCGCCCCGAGACCTCGGCGTTGATTTTGGAGCGCTCGCGGAACAGCGGACGCAGGGTTCGGAAGCTCCGGGCGAGCACGAACCCGAACAGGGAGAGGACGGCCAGGGTGATGACCGTGAGCTTCACGCTGTACGAGAAGAGGATGAAGAGCGCGAGGATTGCGGTCACGATGCCGCCGGCCACCTCGACGAGCCCGGTGCCGACGAGGTTGCGCAGGCCTTCCGCGTCGGTCATGACGCGGGAAAGCAGGGCCCCGGTCTTCGTCTGGTCGAAGAAAGCCACCGGGAGCCGGGAGACGTGCCGCTGTACCCGTCGGCGCATGTCGGTGATCGAGCGCTGCGCGGCCCTCCCCACGACCTGGGCGAGCAGGAAGCCGGTGGCCGCCTGCAGCAGGATCGCCCCGCCGGCCGCCGCGACGATCCACATCAGCAGCTCGCGCCGGCCCTTTCCGATCACGTCGTCGATGACGATCTTCGTGACGCCGGGCAGGACGAGGCCCGAGAGCCGGTTGACGAGCAGGAGCCCGAACCCGAGGGCGAGCCGGCCCTTGCGCGCCTGGATGAGCTCCAGAGCGTCCCGGAGCACGACGCGCGCCGGCAAAGCCGGCTTCTTCTTCTCCTCATCGACGGCTCCGCGGCTGCCGCGGCGGCCTTCCCCCCGGGGCGCCCCGATGGGGGAGCCCCCCATCAAAGCGGGTCTCGGCATCTCCTACCTCCGCCTCAAGTACGCGTCTCCGGTGAATTTGACTTCAAAACCGCGCGTTGTCCGGCCCTTTTCAAGAAAATAATGACTGTCAAGAAATGATATCCTTTCAATAATGCCGGAGCGGGTCCCATCGCCCCCGGCGCTCGAGGTGGTGGCGGACCCCCGTCGGGCGATTGCGCTGATGCACCCGACACGGTTGCGAATTCTGCACCAGGCTTGCGAGCCGACTTCCGCGACTCAGGCCGCCGGCCGCCTCGGGCTGAGCCGCCAGCGTGTGAACCACCACTTCCGCCATCTGATCCTCACCGGTTTCCTGCGACCCGCCGGGCGGCGGCGCAGGCGGAACATGGTCGAGAAGCTCTACGTGGCGAGCGCGGCGGGTTACCTCCTCTCGCCGGAACTCCTCGGGCCCGCGCGCGCGGACTGGCGGGGGATGGCGGAGTCCCGAAGGGCGGAGTATCTGCTCGCGCTGCTCGCCCACGCGCAGGCGGACGTCGCTCCGGGCCACGGCTCGAAGGGAACGAGGTCGGCCGACACGCTCGCCCTGAAGACGCAGTTCCGCCTCGAAGGCGCGGGGGAACGGGAAGAGTTCGCCGCCG